>NZ_CP022347.1:347726-695453 GCF_002238335.1 Campylobacter avium LMG 24591 | reverse complement strand
TTATAAAAGAAGCGCTACTTACCATCAACAAAGCCTTTATTTCAAAAAGCTAATTCTACAATACTTTCATAAAAAGAGCTTTAAAAGATGATAAATTTAACTAAAGAAAGAAAACTATGCCAAGGTGACATAGTTTTGTATTTTAGTAAGGCCAAATAGCTTCTAAGATACTAACACCCCAAGGTTTTTTGGTACTTCTTGCAACATCTCCTTCGGTTTTATATAAAATTTTAGCATCAGCTATGTAACGGCTGTCTATTGTATTGTCTTGACCTATGTCATAAGGCCTTATAACACCGCTTAATTGTATGGTTTGCTTTTCGCCATTTATCAAAAGCTCTCTTGAACCCTCTATGAAATAATTGCCATTAGGTAAAATTTTAATCACTCTAGTAGAAACGGTTGTGTTAAAGCTTTCGTTTCTACTATTAGAGCCTGTGCCTGTGTAATTTGTGCTTGAAGAGCTTTGCATGCCTATATTAGAATAATCGCTAATGGTATTTGCAATAGAGCTTAGCATTCCGCCAGCAGTAATAGTCGCGCCGCCTAAATTTGTATTATTTGTTCTTGAGGTACTTCTGTCAGCTGAAGTGCTTTGGCTTGTGTTTTCTTGTATTACAACAGTAACTAAGTCATTTACATTCATCGCCTTTTTATCTGAAAACAAAGGATTATCACCCTTACCAAAGAGCGAGCCAGGTGAAGTTTCTATATTATTGCTTTGCTTTGGGGCTAATTCCTCAACATAAGCTGGAGGAGCCATGCTGATTTGCGGTTCTATGCTGGCTGTACAAGCTGAAAAAACAAAAAGTAACAATAAGAGATAAAAATTTATCATTTTCATAATAAGCCGTCCTTGATGTGAAATCTTATGTTACAATTAAAGCAATTTAAGTTCCAAAATTTTTAAAGGAGGTAAAGTATGAGAACTTTGTACCTTGTAAGAGGAAAAGATGAAAATTTAAACTCAAAGCTAGCAAAGTCGCTCTTAGAAAATTTAAGCAAAAAGCACAAAAATCTTTGTATTTTCTGCCCTGTTAAAAGCAAGGATGATAGCTTGTTTGCCGAGCTTGACTCAAATTTTAAGCTTGAGACTGTTTTTGATGAGCAAGACGCTTTAAAAAGCTATGTTTGCGATGTGAGTTTGTTTACTCAAAAACTAATCGCTTCTTTTGAAGACCTGAAGCAAAAATATGATTTTGTATTTGTTCTTGGTCTTTTTAATTTCGGTTCTTTGGGAACTTTAGAACTTGATGTTAAATTTGCGAAGGATTTTAATAGTCCTATTTTTGCAATCAATCCTAACAAAGATAGCACTGTAAGCTTTTATCTTAAAGAAAAACTATGTGGCGCACCTTTTGTAGAACTTGATGAGAATTTCAACTCTCAAGATATAAAAGAAATACCACAATACGACTTTTTAACCCCTAGCCGCTTTTCTTATAAAAGCGTTAGCTTGGCCAAGGCTAAGAAAAAAACCGTTGTTTTACCAGAAAGCGATGATGAGAGAATTTTACAAGCTGCACATATTTTACTAGAACAAGACATAGTAAATTTGATACTGCTAGGAGATGAAAAAGAGATAAGAGAAAAAGAAAAAGAATTAAAGCTAAATTTAAGCAAGGCACAAATCATAAACAACAAAACATCAGAGCTAATAAAAAACTTTGCCACGAAGTTATATGAGGCTAGAAAGCATAAAGGAATGCAAGAAAATGAGGCTTTAGAGCTCATAAAGGATAGAACATATTTCGCAACTATGCTTGTGCATACGAAAAAGGCTGATGCAATGGTAAGCGGAGCCTCTACAACAACAGCTGAGACCATAAGACCGGCACTTCAGTTTGTGAAAACAAAAGAGGGTGTTAGCATAGTGTCTGGAATGTTTTTTATGCTCTTAGAAGACAGGGTTTTGGTTTTTGCCGACTGTGCCGTTGCTACAAACCCAAGTCCAGAACAAATAGCAGAGATAGCCTACTCAAGTGCTAAAACAGCACAGGCTTTTGACATAAAACCAAAGGTTGCCCTACTTTCGTATTCTACGGGAAATAGTGGAAGCGGAACAAGCGTAGATGCCACAAAAGAAGCCTTAAACATAGCAAAACAAAGATACAAAGACTTAGAAATCGACGGACCTTTGCAATTTGACGCTGCCATAGATGAAAAAACAGCAAAAAGCAAAATGCCTAACTCAACAGTGGCTGGCAAGGCAAATGTATTTATCTTTCCTGATTTAAATGCGGCAAATATATGCTATAAGGCGGTGCAAAGAACGGCTAAATCATTAGCTATAGGACCTATACTTCAGGGCTTAAATAAGCCTATAAATGATTTGAGTAGAGGTTGTTTAGTGGATGATGTGGTAAATACAGTTATATTAAGTGCTATACAAGCAGATTAAGGAGAAAAAATGAAAATTTTAGTTTTAAACTCAGGTTCATCATCAATCAAATTTAAGCTTTACAATGACGATAAGGCTGTGGCCTTAGGTTTGGTTGAAAAAATAGGAGAAAACACTTCAAAGGTAGAGCTTAAAAATTTAGGCACAGATGAAAAATTTATTAAAGAACAAGCCATAAAAAATCACGAGGAAGGTTTGGATTTGGTAAATGAGCTTTTTAAACAGTCTGGCTTGCTTGAGGATTTAAGCACTCTTGATGGTTGCGGACACAGAGTTGTGCAAGGTGGCCCAAATTTGATGAAACATTGCTTGGTAACTCAAGATGTTATCGATGAGATTGATAGAGTAAGTATAATGGCACCTCTTCACAATCCAGCACACCTAGCAGGTATAAAAACTATGGTCAAAAAAGCGCCAAAGGTTCCTAATGTAGTGGTATTTGATACGGCTTTTCACTCTACCATGCCAGATTATGCTTATATGTATGCTTTGCCTTATGAGTATTATGAAAAAGATAAAATTCGCAGATACGGCTTTCATGGCACATCGCATTCTTATGTAAGTAGAAAGGGTGCTGAATTTTTGGGCATTGATTATGCCAACTTTAATGCCATAACAGCTCACCTTAGAAACGGTGCCAGCATAAGTGCGATAGAAAATGGAAAATGCGTGGATACTTCCATGGGACTTACTCCGCTTGAAGGACTTATGATGGGAACTAGATGTGGGGATATAGACCCAGCCATAGTTCCTTATATACAAAAACTTAAGAATTTAAGTCCTGATGAAGTTGATACTGTGATGAATAAAAAGAGCGGATTTTTGGGAGTTTGTGGATATAACGATGTAAGAGATGTAGAAGCTCGTATTGAGAAAAACGACGCTAAGGCCAAACTAGCAAGCAAGATGTATAATTACCGCCTTGCTAAATACATAGGTTCGTATTTTGCTATCTTGCCAAGAACGGATGCTTTGATATTTACGGCTGGAGTTGGCGAAAACGCTATATCTGTTAGAAAAAATACTTGTGATTTAATTAAACATCTTGGTTTTGAAATAGATGAGGACTTAAACAACACAAGGTCAAAACTAACAGTCATATCAAAAGCTAGCTCAAAGGTAAAAATTTTAATCGTTCCAACAGATGAGGAATTTGAAATAGCAAATACTACAAAAGAAATAATATCTAAATAATTTACTGCCTTAATGGCGGTAAATTCATACTTTCAAATCTAAAAAGATATAAATATATTTATCAGCAAGAATTGATAAAAATTAAATTTAATAAATTTAAAACACTCAAAAAGCTTTAATTTAATAAATTTCCAAAGCAAAATCAAAGTTAAAAATATAAATTAAAATATAACTTTCACTTAGTTTTTATAAGATGAATTTGCTAAGTCCTGCAAAGAAAAATCAGCTATTTTTTCGCAAGAAAAGCCCTCTTTTTCAAGGTGTTTTATAACTGTGTCTATCATGATTTTAGAAGCATTTACAATCTCTTTTGAAAGCTCAAAGCTCATCTGTTCTATGCGTTTTGGAACGCAAGCAAGAATTTGAGTTTGAGGCAAGTCTCCTACAAGCTCCATATATTGCAAGGTTTGAAGCATTTCAACCTCGTGAGCGCTTCCGCTCCAAGATATTTTTTTAGGCATAGCATCATAAGGAAAGAAAAACACATCTCCTGCCTTAGCATCATCAGCATCTATGCAGTCTATGACTATCATCTTATCATACTGCGCTATGATGTAGCTAAGTTGCAAAGCCAAGGTTCCGCCATCCACAAAATCTATACTATGTTTATCACTTGTAAATTTGTAGTTTTTTTCTAGCTGTTTGCAAAGATGAACGCCTAAGCCCTCATCTGCAAACACTATATTACCAATGCCAAGAATTAGAAATTTCAACTATGAATACTCTCGTCTTCGTATTTGTATCCACTAACTATAGCATCGGTGGAGCCGTCTTTATTTTTGATAGAATTTAGAACAACTATATAAATATGTATAGGCACAAAGATAATCACAAACCAAGTAAATAACTTATGCCAAACTCTAACCTCAGCAAGCCCTCCAAACATATACTCAATAGGACTTAAAAAGGTCATTAACAAACCTCCTAGTCCATTATGGTAATTATGCATATAAAGTATAAGACCTGTTAAGATAAGTCCCACAAAAACAACATAAAGAACAAAATATGTTATGAACTGGATAGGATTATAAGCACCCTTTAAGTGAGGGTGATTTCCTATACAAAGGTAAAATTTAATTTGCTCTAACCAAATTTGTTTGTTTGAAAGGTCTTTTACGCTAGCTCTTTCTATCTTGCTTGTTTTGTCTGTAAAAAACAAATAAATTTTAAAGAGTATGCAAGCAATAAAGATAAAGCCAAAAATTTCGTGTGCGAAACGATATAAATTTTGCACCAATGTTTTTTCAACCGGATATTGAAAAACATAAGAAATATAAAAGCCTGTAAAGACCAAAATAACAATACTAATAGCCCTTATCCAGTGTGCAAGACGCAGTCCAAGGCTGAATTCATAGACTGCTACTCTTTTACCATCTTGGTTTTTCTTATAAATGGCTTTTTGCATTACAAATCCTTTTAAGAATTAAGGTTTATTTTGTATTCGCTCAAATTATTACCCTTAGTATCCATAACATGAACAGCACAAGCAATACAAGGATCGTAAGAATGTATCTTTCTAATAATCTCAAGCGGTTGCTTAACATCAGCTATCTTAAGTCCTATTAAACACTGTTCGTAGCTTCCTCCAACCCCTTTTGCGTCTTTTGGACTAGCATTCCAAGTAGATGGAACCACGGCTTGCCAATTTGCGATAACGCCATTTTCTATACGACACCAATGGCTTAACATACCTCTTGGAACATTGCCTATATATCTTCCTTTGTATGATTTGTTAGGGTCTATTTGGTATTTAGCACAAGTGCTTTCATCTATCTTTAAATTTTCAACCAAATTATTAAAGGCTTCAAAGGTTGCCTCGGCTATTATCTTAGCTTCTACACAACGAGTAGCGGTTCTACCTAGTGTGCTAAGAACAGCACTGATAGGAAGATTAGAATCTTTTAAGAACTGGTCTACCGCTGCTACAACTCTTTTATTACCCTTAGCGTAATTCACAGCTATGTTTGCTAAAGGCCCTACTTGCATAGGCTCGCCATTATATCTAGGTGCTTTTATCCAGCTATATTTTCCTTGGGTGTCAAAGGCTTTTGAGTGAACTAAATTTCCCTTGCCATCAATGGTATCAGCATCTACCAAGCCGGTGTAGTTTGGTTCTGTTTCGCCATCATAAGGGTGTAAAGGCTTGTCGTTTTTATACCAAGAATGCGTAGCTTCCTCAGTGATTAAGGCTTCATCCACTTCATAAACCTTGCTTAGGTCTCCATTTTTGATATAACCACTCTCAAACAACCACTCATTAGCACCTAATTGGAATTCCTTATAAGTAAGTAAATTTGGAACACCAACATCGTTTATAACACTTGCTTCGTTAGCATAGGCCTTACCAGCCATAATCAAGTCAGGATAATAAGCACGGTTAACAAAATCAGCAACCTCTTTTAATTTTTCCAAATACTCGCCCAATCTCGCAGGAGATAATAAATCCATAACACAAGTTACGCCACCAACAGTCAGGCTTTGAGGGTGAGGCTGCTTAGCACCGAAAATAGCCATAGCTTGAGCTATAATCCTTTGTACTCTTAAGCACTCAAGATAGTGTGAAAGTGCTATCAAATTTTGCTCAGGGCTTAGTCTATATGTAGGATGTCCGTAGTAAGCATTAGCAAAAGGCCCTAAATTTCCTTTATCAACGAAGGCTTTAACCTTTTTTTGAACCTCTAGCAACTTGTCAGCACCGGTTGCAAAAGGAACTTCTGTGTATTTGAAAGCCTCATCGCTTGCCTTCTTAACATCAGCACTTAAGGCGCTTACTATATCAACCCAATCAAGTGCGTGCAATTGATAAAAATGCACTATATGATCGTGCAAAAACAAGGCTGAATTCATCAATGTTCTAGTAAGGATAGCATTTAAAGGAGGTGTTATGCCTAATGCGTCCTCAACTGCGACAATACCGGCTTTATAGTGAGAAAAGGTACAAACGCCGCAAATTCTTTGTGTCAAAAAGCCTGCATCTCTTGGGTCGCGTCCTTTTACTATAGTTTCTATACCTCTCCAAAGCGTAGAGCCTGAATATGCTTCTTTTACAACATTATTTTCATCTACTATAACTTCAACTCTTAAGTGTCCTTCAATTCTAGTGATTGGATCTACTATAATTCTTTTTGTCATTTTTTATCCCTCTTTGTTCTTTTTCATTGAAGCTAAAGCAGCATGAGCAACGATAGCAACACCTGTTAAGCAAAGCACGCCTACGCCTATCTTATCAGCAAGCGCATCAGAACCATAACCAAAAGCAAGCGGTCTGCCATGCAATGGCTCCTCAAAAGGTCTCATAGTATCCCAGAAATTTGGCTCAGAACAACCTATGCAGCCGTGTCCAGCTTGTATAGGCCAAGATGTGTGAGAATTAAATCTTTCTTTTGAACAGTTATTAAAGGTGTAAGGCCCCTTACAGCCAACCTTATATAAACAATAACCATTTTTAGCACCCTCGTCGCCAAATGATTGCACAAATTCACCAGCGTCAAAATGCCCTCTTCTTTCGCACAAATCATGAATTCTCAAGCCATAAGCCCATTTTGGACGGTTATAAACATCAAGAGCAGGAGCTTCGTTGAACAATAAAAACTGAAGTATATTTCCAACTATGTTTTTCTCGCTAGGAGGACAGCCAGGGACATTGATTACAGTTTTATTTGTAACTGCACTAAGTGGCTTTGCGTTGCTAGGATTTGGATTAGCAGCTTGAATTCCGCCAAAAGACGAACAGGTTCCAATGGCCAAAATAGCCTTTGCATTATCACAGGCTTCTTTTGCGTGTTGATAACCGGTTTTGCCGTGCGGTCCTATGGTTAGGTAATTTTCAGTATCACCGGTAGGTATACCGCCCTCAACCATTAGAAAATAATTACCTTTGTGCTTTTTGATAGAGTCTTCTAAAATTTCTTCAGCTTGCCAACCAGAAGCCGCCATAACAGTTTCATGATACTCAAGCGAGATATGGTCAAATATCAAGCTATCTATTGTAGGAGTATCGCTTCTTAAAAGACTTTCAGAACAACCTGTACACTCGGCCATATGCAACCAAATAACAGGCACCCTATCAGCAAGCTCAGCAGCCCTTGCAACAAGAGGAGTAAAGGTAGAAGGTAAGGCCAAAAATGCGGTCATAGCACCCGCCCACTTCATAAAATCTCTCCTAGAAAAACCAGCTTCTTCCAAAGCCTTAGGTATAGATAGTTCAGGCTTTATGGAAGGCATTTGCTCTAGCTCATTTAAACGAGCTTCCATGTGTTGTAATGTCATAAATAACCTTTAATAATAAAGTATCTTTCGCTTATCATTATAATAGAAAAAGTGAGATTTTGCAACAAAAATATTAAAAAAAATTATTTTTTATATAAAATTGTATTACTATCTTGTGAATTTTTTACACAGCCAAAAGCAAGAAAAATAAGGCTTTATCTGTCTTAATTACTAAAAAGCAATTCTATCATTTGTGAATTTTGTGCTTGTGATTTTATAGTATAAATTCTGCGTCTTGAGCAAACTTAGCTTTTGTCTTAAGATTTCTTGATGAGAATTTATATAGTTATTTTGCGCATCTAAAAAGTCTTTAAGCTCTACCTTGCCGGCTTCATACTTTAACTGATAGGCATTTTTTATCCTTGCTTGTTTTTCATTGATTACTATAATATTTTCTAAAAGCTTTCCATAAAATTCATAATCCTTTTTGCAAAGTAAAAATTCATTTATGGCAGTTTGCAGGCTTTGCTCGTAGTTTAATTTTAGTTTTTCATATTCTAGGCTGGATAATTTTATATTTTTTTTAACTCTTGCATAGTCTAAAAATGGCAAAGAAAGTTCTGCAGAGCCGTTTAAAACCATCAATTTAAAACTATCATCAAATTTATTAGAAGTTCCTCTTAAATTTCCGCCCAAACTTATACTTGGAAAAATAGACTTTTCAAGTGCTGAAACATCCTTAAACGCAGCCTTTAAGGAATTCAAAGAAGACTGTATGTCGGGTCTGTTTTCAAGATAAGTAAGAGGTACATTGAAATTTAATTCCTTGCTTTGAAAATCACTAAATCTAAGCTTGTTTAAGTACTCTATCTCCTTAAATTCGCTTTTTGCACCTAGTAAATCTTTGAGATTTTTTATTATTAATTCTTTATTTTGCTCGTTACTTAATATGTTTTGCTTTGCGTTTAAAACAGACTGTTCTAAATTTAGCAAGTCAAGTTCTTCTATCTTGCCAAAATTGTATTTAATGGTATAAAGCTCCTTTGATAGCTCCAAATTCTTTAAATAATCATTAAGCAAGATTGAAACCTCGTTGAAATAAACAAGGTCAAAAACATAATCAACGCTTGAATTTACCAAGCTTAATTTCAAACTTTCAAGCTCATAAGCACTAGCATTTGCACTAAATTTAGCAGAATCAATCTCATCTCGTATCTTGCCATATATATCAAGCTCGTAACTTAAATTTAAAGCATTAGAAAAATTAAATCCCGCTTTTGTTCCGTTGTTTAAATTTCTAGAATTAGAAAGGCCTAAATTTCCGCTTAAGGTAGGATAAAGGTCTAAGTCAAGCAAATCATATCTAGTAACAGCACTTAATAAATTTAATCTTGCGACATTGATTTCTGAGTTATGTTTTAAAACCTTATCTACAAAGGAATTTAAATAAACATTTTCGTAAGTTTTCCACCAATTATCGTATAAAAAGGAAGTATCATTTAAACTCTTGCTAAAATCCTTTTCTTTCACAGAACAAGAAAGGAAAAATAAACTCAAAAATATAAAGAGCACTCTCATCATCATTCCTTTGATAAAGCGGTTATAGGATTTAAATTTGCAGCATTTTTTGCAGGGACAAAACCAAAGATTACGCCTATTAAAACAGAACTAAACAAACCGAGTAAAATAGCGCCGTAAGACATCACCATATAAGAACTAGTACTTATGTAATTAAAAGCAAAAAACACGCAAAAAGAAAGCAGCACGCCAAGCAAAGCACCTATTGAGCATATCATAATGGCTTCTATTAAAAACTGCATTAAGATATCCTCTCTCCTCGCGCCTATTGCCATTCTTATGCCTATTTCTCTTGTCCTTTCGCTAACTGAAACGAGCATTATATTCATAACGCCTATACCACCGACAATTAAAGATACCAAGGCTATGGAGGTTATTAAAATTGTCATGGTTTGCATATTTTCATTTATAGTTTGTCTAATCGCATCTGAATTTATAGTAAAAAAGTCCTTTTGTCCTCTTTTTATCTCTAAAATTCTTATTATTGCTTGTTCTGCTACATTAGGAGAGACATCATCAGCTACCTTGGTTACTATGTGATTTAAGAGCCTATCTCCTGTTATTTTATTCATCATGGTTGTGTAAGGTATATAAAGTCTTACCGTTACATCTTCGGCTCGGCGGTTTGCATCCTTTTTTAAGACACCTATTACAACAAAGGGTTGGGAATTAAATATTACTGTTTTGCCTATTATATCATTTACATTAAAGCCTTCAAAAAGCCCGTTGCGTCCGTTGTAATCAAGCACTACCACATTAGCATTTTCCCTTATATCGGCCTCGCTTAACACCCTACCTGCCTCAAGCTCTAAGCCTTTTATCTTTATCTCATTTATACCAACGCCCTCGCCCCTGGCATTTAAGGATATATTTTTGTAAGTTGCTATGCCTGATGAATTTACCCTAGCTTCCACAGCTTCAAGTTGAGGCAGGGTTCTTAAGGTGCGTAAATCGCTCACATTTAGCCAGGTTCTACCTGAGCGAATATCTCCAAAACCACGTCCTGGATGCACTTCTATGGTATTTGTGCCAAGTCTTGATATAGAGGCTAGAATTTGTTCTTGAGAACCCTTGCCAAGCGCTACCACAATTACAACAGAAGCTATTCCTATGATAATGCCAAGCATGGTTAAGATAGAGCGAAGTTTATGTGCTATGATAGATGAAAAGGCTATTTTAAAACATTCAAAGAGTTGATTTTTAAGCAAGGTGTAGCTTTTTATCTCTAATGGCATTTTTTCTAAATTTACAGGCTTTGTTTCAAATTTAGCCTTACTGTCGCTTAAAATTTCGCCATCTTTGATTTCAATAATCCTATTTGCCTGCTGTGCTATACTTCTATCATGAGTTACTAAAACTATGGTGTGGCCTGCTTTATTTAACTCTTTTAAAATTTCTAAAACCATAACACCGCTTTTGCTATCAAGTGCTCCGGTTGGCTCATCAGCTAAGATTAAATCGCCACCATTCATCAAAGCCCTTGCTATACTTACTCTTTGTTGCTGTCCTCCGCTTAATTCATTTGGTTTTGACTCAAATTTCAAAGAAAGCTCTAAATCACTTAAAAGCTTTTTAGCTCTTTCATTTCTAACTTCGGTTTTTTCACCAGCATACACGGCAGGCAAGGCTACATTTTCCCTGGCATTTAGTAGAGTTAAAAGATTGTATCTTTGAAAGATAAAGCCTATATTTTCCCTTCTAAGCCTTGCTTTTTCGTCCTTATCAAGCTTTGTAACCTCGTATTTGTCAAAGATATATGAGCCTGAGCTTATCTCATCAAGCGTACCTATGATATTTAAAAGCGAGGTTTTCCCAGAGCCACTTTGGCCTATAATAGCTACAAATTCACCCCTTTGTATCTCTAGGCTTACATTTTTTAAAATTTCATTTTGCCCTATGTTTTTGCAAATGTTTTTTAGTATTATCATCTAGCTCTCGCGTAAGGAGACAGTGATGAGGAGCTTTTTGTATTCGTATCTGCTATGATTAACATATCGTTTTCGTTTAGCCCGTCCAAAATTTGCGTGTTTATATTGTCTTTTATACCAAGTTTAAGGTATTTTTTACGCACAGTATCACCCTCTAAAACTTCTGCAAAATAACCCTCACTATCGCTTTTTATGGTGTAGGTAGGGATTGCTATAACATTTTTAGCACTTGCTGTTACAATCTCATTTTCTGTGCTCATTCCTATGCGTAAAAAATTATTTTCATTTTTGACAAAGAATTTAGCATAGTAATAAATCGCACTTGATGTCGAACTTGAGCTTGAGCTTGCTGAGCTGGAACTTGTAGCATCACTTGTTGAGGTATCTGCAGGGTCTATACTTGCAATCTTAGCTTCAAATTGAGTATCTGGGTCACTTAAAATAGCAAATTTAACGCTTTCTGCAAGCTCGATTTTATTTACATCAGCTTCAGCTATTTCCATGCGAACTTCCATTTCGTCTAAATTTGCTATGCGAACTATGGTTGGGGTGTTTTGATTAGCATTCACAGTTTGCCCCTCATCAACCGCTACATTTATTATAACTCCGTCCATTGGTGCTCGTATAACCGTGTAGCCCAAATCTTTTTCAGCATTTTTAAGCGTGATTTCAAGCTGAACAACTTGTGCCTTAAGTTCTGCCACATTTGCCTTTAGTGTGTAGTAGTTATTTTTAAGGGTTTCAAGCAGTTCCAAAGAAGTTGCCTTTTTATCGTATAAGCTTTGCTCTCTTTCGTACTGTTTAGTAGCGATTTCTAGGGCAACCTCTTTGCTTTCTAAATTCGCCTTAGCACTTTCAAGCTGTGCTTTGTAGATATTTAAATCATTTTCTTGTTTATCTTTATCAATTTGAGCTATCAAATCCCCTTCCTTTACCTTATCTCCTATATCTACATAAAGCTTTATGATTTGACCGCTAACTTGCGCACCCACATCGACTTGTTCTTTTGCATAAACCTTACCTATGGCTTCTATGCTTTGGTAAATGTCCATTCTAGAAACTGCTTGGGTTACAAAATTCGTTTGTTTATTTTTAGGATAAAAAACATAGCAAATTAAAAGCAAAATTAAAATAAAAACAATAAATATTATCTTTTTCTTTCTTCTAATTTTTGACAAAAAAGACAGAGCAAGATTTTTAAAATCTATCTTAGACAAAGCTATTTCCTTGTTTTGATTTGACTTGCTTATTATAGTAACAAAAAGTGAATTTAAGATAAATTCCACTAAGTCTAGCAAGCTTAAGATGATATAATAAAGCATTTTCTTTTGAAAGGATTTTTATGAATATATTTGAAAAACGTTTTTCTTGCAGGGAATTTTTAGATAAACAAATCGACGCAGATGATTTTAGGAAAATTTTAGAAGCAACCAGACTTTCTCCAAGTTCTTTGGGGCTTGAGCCATGGAAATTCATAGCTACACAAGATAAAAACAAGATAAAAGAACTAGGCGTAATTGCCAATAATCAAGTCCATGTAAGCTCTGCGGCTGCTTTGATAATCATAGTTTCAAGATATGACTTTGCTGTGTATTTTGAGGAAAAGCTTAGACAAAGAGCTATGCCAAAAGAGGAGATAGAAAAAAGGATAAAAACTTACAAGCCTTTTTTAGAGGGTATGAGCTTTGAAGAGAAAAAATCCTACTCAAAACAGCAAGCCTACCTAGCACTTGCTAGCATTTTATACGCTGCTACTGCTTTAAATTTAGGCTCTTGTGCCATAGGTGGCTTTTGCCAACAAGACCTAGATAAATATTTAGGTCTTGATACAGGAAAAGAACAAGCCACAGTTATGGTGGCACTAGGACATAAAGACGAGGCTAAGACAAGCGAAAAAGCTCGTTTTAGCTTTGATGAAGTGGTGAAATTTATATAGTTTCTCCCAAATTTATGGCTTTTTAAGTTTGTTTAAAGAAAAAATGATAGAATTATAGCTTTAATTTTTAAGGAGGGTATTTTGGAAAGGACGCTTTCTATAATCAAACCAGACGCTGTTAAAAAGCAAGTAATTGGCAAAATTTTAGATAGATTTGAGAGTAACGGTCTAAGGATAGCAGCCCTAAAAAAACTTCAATTAAGCAAAGAACAAGCACAAAAATTTTATGAAATTCACAAAGATAGACCATTTTATAACGATCTTGTGAATTTTATGATAAGCGGACCGGTGGTGGTTTCTGTGCTTGAGGGTGAAAATGCAGTGCTTAAAAATAGAGATTTAATGGGTGCTACAAATCCAAAAGAAGCCAAAAAAGGAACAATAAGAGCTGATTTTGCCGAAAACATAGACGCAAATGCAGTTCACGGAAGCGACAGCTTAGAAAATGCGAAAATAGAAATAGAATTCTTTTTCAAGGCTGATGAGCTTAACTAGATGAAAATTCATTTCTCTAGGATTAGCAAAACTCCATATACATTTGACTTAAGCCTTGACGGTGTAGCTTTTAGTGGCTCTTGCGTTAAAGAATCTAGCAAATTTGCTAAGCTTAATATGTGTATGAAAGGTTCTAAGGATATAATTTGCGATTCTTGCGGAGATGACTTAAGGCTTAATATAGACGAAAATATAGAGCTTTTATTAAGCGATGGTGAATTTAAGGACAGCGGAGGTTCTTTAAAGGATATAGTTGAATTTTATGATGGCTATATAGATTTTACAGAACTTTGTGAAGGGGAGCTTGAAGCATTTTTAAGTTCCTATTTTTACTGCGAAAATTGTAAAGAAAAACAATGAAAGGAGAATAAAATGGCAGTTCCAAAGAGAAGAGTTAGCAAAACTCGTGCAGCAAAGAGAAGAACTCATTACAAAATAACTCTTGTAAGACCTGTTAGGGATAAGGACGGCACATATAAAATACCACACAGAGTTAATCCCTTAACTAAGGAATACTAAATGATAAGCATTGCCGTAGATGCAATGGGTGGTGATTTTGGCGAAAAACCGATAATAGACGGTGTTTTGCAAGCACTTGAGGAAAACAAGTCCTTTAATGTGGTTTTAGTAGGCGATGAAAATCTTTTAAAGCCACTGATACCTGAGCATCTAAAGCAATTTGTAAGTTATGAACACTGCAAATTAGTCTTTCCTATGGATGAGAGTGCCACAGAAGCACTTAAATACAAAGAAAGCACCATATACAAAGCTATAGATTTACTCAGAGAAAAAAAAGTACAAGCTGTTCTTTCCGCAGGACATAGCGGTGCTACCATGTCTTTAGCTACACTTAGGGTTGGTAGATTAAAAAATGTCCTAAGACCGGCAATAGCTACCTTAATGCCTAATATAAACGATAAAACCTTATTTTTAGATGTTGGAGCAAATACAGACTGCAAAAGTGAGCATTTATTTCAATTTGCCGTTATGGGTGAGGCTTATGCAAAAGAGCTGATGAATATTAGCAAACCAAGAGTGGCTCTACTATCAAATGGCGAAGAGGATAGCAAGGGAAATGAATTAACAAAAGAAAGTCATAAACTCTTAAAAAAGCTACCAAATTTCGTTGGAAATGCCGAAGGTAGAGATATTTTTAATGGAAAAATAGATGTTTTAGTCTGTGATGGTTTTAGCGGAAATATTATACTAAAGGCTTGTGAGGGTGTTGCTACTGCTATTTTTTCTATGCTAAAAGATAAAACTAAGAAATCTAAGATAGCATTGCTTGGCGCTATGTTGATGAAGCCTGTTTTTAAAAGCTTGAAAAAGCATATAGATTGGCAAGAATACGGCGGTGCTCCTTTACTAGGAATAAAGGGCTGCGTTATAATAAGTCACGGAAAAAGCGACTCAAGAGCTATAAAAAATGCCATATTTCAAGCCTTGAAATTTAGCAAATCAAACATTTATCAAGTCATAGAAAGCGAGTTAGAGAATTTTGAAAAATAAAGCTTCGATAAAAAGCATAGCAGCTTATGTACCAAATAAAATTTTAGACAATAAAGACTTAGAGAAATTCCTAGATACTGATGATGAATGGATTAGCAAAAGAACAGGAATTAAAGAAAGACGCATAGCAGAGGATGATGAAAAAACTAGCGACCTAGGAACTAAAGCTGCAATACTAGCCATACAAAGAGCTGGCCTAGAAGCTAAGGATATAGACGCTATCATAGTGGCTACCTTAAGTCCTGATTATTTCACCATGCCTTCAACGGCCTGTAAAATAGCTGCAAATTTAGGATTAAAAGACATCACAGCATTTGATATTTCAGCAGCTTGTTCTGGCTTTATATACTTACTTGAACTTGCCAAATCCTTTATAGAAAGCTCTCTTAAGAAAAATGTTTTAATAATAGGTGCTGAAAAAGCAAGCTCTGTGATGGATTACAACGATAGGGGTGTTTGTATTTTGTTTGGCGACGGTGCAGGAGCTTGTGTAGTTAGTGCTGATAATGATTTTCCTATCATAGATGTTCATACGGCAAGTGATGGGAGTTATTCTGATTTACTCATGATACAAAGGTCTCAAAAAGCTGATGTAAAAATGCCTCTGGCCATGCAAATGAAAGGCAATGAGGTATTTAAAGTTGCAGTGCAAACCCTGCAAAACGACGCTATTAATATATTAAAAAAGAACAATTTAAGCAAAGATGATATAGATTTGTTTATACCGCATCAAGCAAATTTAAGGATTATCAAAGCCGTACAGGAAAAACTTGGCTTAGATGATAAAAAATGTATTTTAACAGTGCAAAAATTTGGCAATACCTCCGCTGCTTCTATACCTATGGCCATGAATGAAGCTTATGAAAATAACATCTTAAAAAGAGGAAATATAATCTTACTAGATGCCTTTGGCGGGGGCTTTGTTTGGGGTTCTGCCTTGCTTAAATTTGGCGGTAAGAATTATAGCGACTTATAAAGGGCTAGCAAATGGCTGCTGATGACCAAGAAAAAACAGAAGAAGCCACCTCCAAAAAAATAGAAGATGCAAGACGCGAAGGAAATGTTCCTAAGTCTCAGGATTTAGCCGCTGTAGTTACGCTTGTTGTTGGCGTTGTTGTGGTTTTGTTTTTAATAGGCTATCTTTCTGAGCGAATTATGAACTTATACAGATACTACCAAAGCTTTATAGGCGTTGAGTTAGACCTTAAAATTCTACAAGCAATAACCATAAAAACAATGTTTGAGCTAATCATAATGCTTTTACCAATAGTTTTAAGCATTATGGTAGCAGGTGTTATAGGAAATTTAATGCAATTTGGCTTTATTTTCACAACAAAACCAATCACGCCGAATTTATCCAAAATAGACCCCATAAAGGGTTTAAAGAATTTATTTTCCATGAAAAAAGCCGTGGATTCTATAAAAATCACTCTAAAAGTCGGCGTAGTTTTTAGTATAGCCTTTGTGTTTTTACTGCAGTTTATGACGGAGCTGCCAAAGGTAGAACTTTACGATGTAGTATCTCAGCTAGTATGGCTTAAAGAAAAGGCCATCATACTAGCAGCTATCGTTATCATCGCCTTTATATTTATAGGGATTATAGATATTTTCTTGGTTAGGTTTCAGTATTTTAAGTCCTTAAGGATGAGCAAGCAAGAAATTAAAGATGAGTATAAACAAATGGAGGGAGACCCGCAGGTAAAGGGTAGAATTCGCAGAATGCAAATGGAAGCTGCAAGAAGAAGGATGGTTCAAGATGTGGCACAGGCCGATGTTGTAATCACAAACCCTACCCATTATGCAATAGCCTTAAGATACGATAGCTCAAAGGAAGCTGCACCTAGGATAATGGCTAAGGGGGTTGATTTCTTAGCACTTAGAATTAAAGAAGTTGCATATGAAAATGAAGTTTTGGTGTATGAAAATCCTCCACTAGCAAGAGAGCTTTACAAGCTTTGCGATGTAGGAGATATGATACCTAGGGAGCTTTTTGAAGCCGTGGCTGAGGTTCTTAGCTTCGTTTATGCTTCAAATAAGAAAAAATTTAAAAACAAACACTAAAGTGAATTCAAGCAACCATCGCAATGCACGCTTTAAAAATCCTTTGCTTAAAACCTGTATAAACAATGGTATTTTTAAGAAAAAATTTATGAATTTAGCCTAATTTTGCTAAACTAAGCTTAAAATTTTAAGGTTTATTATGTTTATTTTTATGCCTTTATTTAGTATCTTTGTCTTTCTTGCTGGGGGTTATCTTGCAAAAAGTGTGAAAATTTTAAAACCAAAACAAGCTAGAACCTTTTTAGACTTTGCCGTAATCTTTGCCCTGCCTTGCTTGATATTTGATAAAATCTATCATTTAAATCTTGATTTTTCTTTGATTTTTATAGTATTTATGGGGCTTTTTAGCTCTGTATTTTCATCCTTTGTAGCTGTCTTGCTTGGTAAAATTTTTTCTTTTTCTAAAAATACCATAGTCAGTATGTTTTTACTTTCTTGTTTTGGAAATACTATATTTATAGGTGTGCCAATAATTTCAGAGCTTTTTAAAGACCCTCAGCATAGCGGCGAAGCTATCTTTTATGACGCTATAGCAACCACCATAGCTATTTCTTTGTTTGGAGCCTTTATACTCTCTTTTGCGAGCGATAAAAAGATAAATTTTAAGGATAATCTCAAAAAGATAGCGACTTTTCCACCTTTTTTAGCCCTTGTGCTAGGACTTGTTTTAAAGGTTTTTTCTTTGCCTGAGTTTATCTTTGAGCCGCTTCGTTTATTTGGTGCTTGTGCTACTCCACTAGCGCTTTTTGCCATAGGTTTAAGCCTTGCTTTTAGTGCTATAAAATCCTCTTACAAAGCAACTATAATAGTAATCTTTGCTAAGATGATTTTAACGCCCCTTGTTTTTATCATCTTGCTTAAAATTTTTTCCCTAGATTTAACAGCTTCTAGCATAGTAGCCATTATAGAAAGCGCAACCCCTACTATGACCTTAGCAGGAGCTATGATAATGAAGGCTAAGCTAGATTCAAACTTAGCAGTAAGCGTTATAGCCTTTGGAATTTTATTTTCCTTTATCTCTATGCCTAGCCTAGTTTTTATACTAATGTAAAAGCACTTTTAAAAGTGCTTTTTTCTTTAGCCAAGCCAAAATAAATCAGAAAATTCATTAAAATTCATATCCTCTAATCTTTTTTGATCCTCGCAAATTTTACTTATCTTTTCACATTGTTTTGGGCTTAGTCTTGTGGCTAGATTAGCCTTAAATTTAGCAAGTAAAACAGGCACACCCTCACTTCTTCTTCTTTTATGTCCTATTGGGTATTCAACCTCTATTTTTTGGGTTTTAGAGCCATCTTTAAAGAAAACTTGAACTGCATTTGCTATGCTTCTTTTATCGCTTTGTAAATACTCTTTTGTATATCTATCATCTACTTCAACCACCATTTTTGCTCTTAAAGAATCTATCCTGCTATCTTTTGCTACCTCATCTTCATAATCATCAGCCACAAGGCGTCCAAAGATAAGAGGCACCGCCACCATATACTGGATACAATGATCTCTATCAGCTGGATTTGCCAGCTCTCCTACCTTATTTATTATCCTATGTCCTGATTCTTGCGTTGTGATAACTATCTTTTCTATCTCATCAAGCCTATCTTTAACTTCATTATGTAGTTTTAATGCAGCTTCTACCGCTGTTTGAGCGTGAAATTCAGCTGGAAAAGAAATTTTAAATAAAATATTTTCCATAACATAAGAGCCAAATTCTTGTGCTACAACTAGCTTTTGTCCCTTCATCTTCACATCTTCATAGCCCCAAAATTTAGCACTTAAAGCTGATGGATAGCCCATTTCACCACTTCTTGCCTTAAGGGCTAAATCAACGCCCCTACTTGAGGCATCTCCTGCAGCCCAACTCTTTCTACTACCTGTATTTGGTGCGTGACGATATGTTCTTAAAGCTCCTCCGTCTATAAAAGCATTTGAAAGAGCATTTCTAATCTCTTCAAAATCACAGCCCAAAAGCTTAGCAGCCACAGCCGTGCTAGCTATCCTAACCAGTAAAACATGGTCAAGCCCTACTTTATTAAAACAATTTTCAAGAGCTAAGACGCCTTGAATTTCATGTGCCTTTATCATAGCCTTTAAAACACAAGAAACCTTTAAAGGCTCTTTGCCCTGACTTATGTTTTTTCTACTTACATAATCAGCCACAGCCCAAATCGCACCCAAATTATCGCTTGGATGTCCCCACTCAGCCGCAAGCCAAGTATCGTTAAAATCAAGCCACCTAACCATAGCTCCCACATTAAAAGCAGCTCTTATAGGCTCTAGCTGATAAGAAGTGCCCGGTATCTTTGCACCAAGAGGTCTAAACTCAGCTCCTTCTACACTAGGTCCTAAAAGCTTAGTGCAAGCTGGATACTTAAGTGCTAAAAGTCCACAACCTATGGTATCCATAAGACAATATCTAGCCGTTTCTAAGGCTAAATCACTTTTTATCTCATATTCATCTACATATCTTGCAATCTTGCTTAAAAGCTCGTCAAATTCAGGTCTTTTTGCCTCTAAAATTCCCATATCATTACTCATTTTATCTCTCCTGTATCTGTGTAAATTTTCTTGGTTCTGGTCCTATGTATTCACTACTTGGACGGATTATTTTATTATTTGCTCTTTGCTCTTTTATGTGCGCACACCAACCACTTACCCTACTCATTATAAAAATAGGAGTAAAATATTCAGTTGGAATACCCATAAAATGATAAGCTGAAGCGCTGTAAAAATCAGCATTTGGAGGTAAATTTGGCTTCTTTTCTTTCATAAGCATTTCTATAGCCTCGCTAACCTTATAAAGCATACTATCTCCTCCTAGTTTTTTGCTCCACTCTTTTATAAGAGCATTTCTAGGATCGCCTCCAAGCCCATAAACCCTGTGTCCAAAGCCCATTAAAAGCTCCTTTTTTTCAAGTTTTTCATTTACTCCTTTTATAGCCTCCTCTACGCTAGAAAAGCTTTGTATCAAGTGCATTGCCGCTTCGTTTGCTCCGCCGTGCAATGGTCCTCTTAAAGCACCAATAGCTGCTGCTACGGCACTAAAAATATCACTTCTTGTAGAGGCACAAACTCTAGCGGTAAAGGTTGAGGCATTAAACTCGTGCTCTGCATAAAGTATCAAAGAGCAATGCATAGCATTTATAAAATCCTCTCTAGGCTCTTTTAAGTCTAGTTTTTCTAGGAAATATCCAGCTATAGTTTTTTGCTCACTTTTAAAATCAATTTCCTTGCCAAAATTTGCATAATGATGCCAGTAGCAAAGCACAGAGGGTAAAATTCCAAGAAGTCTTATAATCTTTTCATCTTGATCGCTAAAGTCCTCTTTTTCACCCTCCAAAGCTCCTAAAGCAGCAACTGCACTTTGCATTAAATTCATAGGATGCACATCCTTTGGTATGGCTCTTAAGATGGCTTTTAAATTCTCATTTAGCTCTCTATTTGCTGAAATTTTTTCTTTATAGTCCTCAAGCTCAGCCTTGTTTGGTAGCTTTGCAAACTGAAGCAAATACGCAACCTCCTCAAAAGTAGCTTCATTAGCAAGATCTTCTATGCTGTATCCGTAGTAATTTAGACCATTTCCAAGCCCACAAGTGCAAATTGCCGAGCTACCAGCTACAACTCCAGCAAGTCCCCCTACCTTTTTTTTAGCCTCGCTTACACTCATTTTTTATCCTTTTTAAATAAATTATCAAGTTTTTGCTCATAAGAATAATAATCAAGCATAGAGTATAACTCCTCTCTTGTTTCCATTAAATCTAAAACCTCTTTTTGATGTCCATTTTTAAGTATGCTTTCATAGACTTTGTAAGCTGCTTTGTTTATGGCTCTATTTGCTGAAAGTGGGTAAAGAACCATTGAAATTCCAACCTCTGCTAGTTCTTTTTGAGTGAAATAAGGAGTTTTTCCAAATTCTGTTATATTTGCTAAAACTGGCACCTTTATAAGATCGGTAAATTGCTTATACTCATCAAGGCTATGTATAGCCTCAGCAAAAATCATTTCAGCCCCAGCCTCAACATAGGCTAAAGCTCTTTCTATGGCTTTTTCTTGTCCTTCTATGGCGTGTGCATCTGTCCTTGCCATCACTACAAAATCAGGATCTATCTTTGCATCCACAGCAGCCTTTATCCTATCGCACATCTCATCCTTGCTTACAAGCTCTTTATTTGGACGATGCCCACATCTTTTTTGACTTACCTGATCCTCTATATGAGTTGCAGCTGCTCCTGCGCGAATTAGCTCTTTTATAGTCCTTGCTATGTTAAAAGCTCCTCCAAAGCCAGTATCTGCGTCAACTAGCAAGGGAGTATCTACTCTAGCACAAATTCTACGCACATCTATGCAAACCTCTTCAAGAGCTATAATGCCAAGATCGGGTAAGCCATAACTTGCACTTGCCACACCAGAGCCAGAAAGATAAAGAGCCTTATGTCCTATCTTTGTGGCTTGTAAAGCCTGATAAGCATTTATAGCGCCTACTATGGCAAGGGGTTTGCTTGTCTTTACAAGTTCTTTAAATTTTTTTCCAGCACTCATTCTTCTTTTCCTTTCTTTTCTTTTGGATAACCAAGCTTGTTTATAGCTATTTGACACTGTTTTAAAACATTTTCATCTTCTATGGTAGGTGGAATTTTAAGCTCTAGCCCGTCAGCTATTTCTCTTAAATTTTTTCTTAGAATTTTACCTGACCTAGTCTTTGGCAAGGCATCAACAACGGTTGCTATCTTAAAAGAAGCCACAGCTCCTATCTCGTGCCTTACTAAAGAAACTACGCCCTCAACTATACCTGCGTGATCCCTTTCTATACCGCTTTTAAGCACGATAAAACCCATAGGAATTTCGCCCTTTAACTCATCATTTACACCAATTACAGCACATTCGGCAACATCTGGATGTTTTGCTACTATTTCTTCCATTTCTCCGGTTGAAAGCCTATGTCCTGCAACATTTATAATGCCGTCCATTCTGCCTAAAACATAAACATAACCGTCCTTATCTATGTAGCCAGTATCTCCTGTGAGATAATAGCCCGGATATTGTTCTAAGTAGCCCTTTCTATATCTTTCATCATTTTCCCAAATTCCCATTAAACAAGCTGGAGGTAAAGGAAGCTTTAAAACCAAAGCACCTTTTTTTCCAGCAGCTAGTTCTTTGCCATTTTCATCTAATACCTTTAGATTGAAGCCTGGCATTGCTTTTGTAGGGCTTCCGGGTTTTACAGGGTGAGGCTCAAGTCCCATAGGATTTGCAGCTATAGCCCAGCTAGTCTCTGTTTGCCACCAATTATCTATAACATCTTTTTTTGTAACCTTTTGTATCCATTTAAGAGTATCACTATCACATCTTTCGCCGGCTACAAAGATGGTTCTTAGGCTGTCAAGATTGTATTTTTTTACCCACTCAGCCTTTGGATCTTCTTTTTTTATGGCACGAAAGGCAGTTGGAGCTGAAAAAAGCACATTTACCTTATACTCATCCACTATACGCCAAAAGGCTGATGGATTAGGAGTTCTAACCGGCTTTCCCTCATAAACTATGGTGGTGCAGCCATTCATCAAAGGTGCATAAACTATATAAGAGTGCCCTACAACCCAGCCAACATCAGAGGCTGTGAAAAAAACATCGCCTGCCTTAGCATTGTAGATATTATCCATAGACCATTTCATAGCCACAGAATGCCCTCCATTTGACCTTATAACACCCTTTGGAAGTCCTGTAGTTCCTGATGTGTATAAGATATACAAAGGATCTGTTGCTAAAACAGGCACTGGATCAACTCCTCTGGTTTTTTCCTCCTCACTTTCCCAATCCACATCACGCCAAGGAAGCATATTTGCCCTGTACTGTGGTCTTTGCCAGATAATACAAGTAGTAGGCTTGTGAGAGCTTTTCTTAATAGCCTCATCAAGTATAGGCTTATACTCTATGATATTGCTAACCTCTATACCACAGCTTGCACTCATCACAACTCTAGGTTTAGCGTCCTCTATCCTAGTGGCTAATTCGTGTGCTGCAAAACCTCCAAAAACAACACTATGAATAGCTCCTAATCTAGCACAAGCAAGCATTGCTATAACAGCTTCAGGTATCATAGGCATATAAATGATAACCCTATCGCCCTTTACAACGCCTTTGTTTGCTAAAATTCCAGCCACCTTAGCAACCCTGTCTCTTAGCTGTTTATAAGTGTATTTTTTCTTAGTATCAGTAACCGGAGAATCATAGATTAAGGCTACTTGATCGCCTCTTCCATTATGCACATGCAAGTCAAGAGCGTTATAGCAAGTATTCATATAACCGCCTACAAACCACTTATAGTGCCCATCGCTATCATCAAGCACCTTATCCCATTCATTATACCAATGAACTTTTTTAGCAGCCTCTGCCCAGAATTTTTCCGGATTTTCTAAGGACTCTTTATATGCTTTTTCATAAGCTGACATAGCCTTTCCTTTCTTTGCGAAATTTCAAGTATTATAAGTGTTTTTTTAAAAAAATAAAAGGTAAAAAAACTTTACATTATGTTGCAAATTCACACTAAAAAAATTTTTTTGCATATTTTTTATACATTTTTTAAGAGATTGTATAAAAATATTGTAGAATTTACAGGCATTTAAAATTTAACTTATAAGCTTTTGTGTAAAGAATAGTAACATTTTTTAAAAGGATGAAAAGTTATGCTAAATACTAGAGAAAAAATGCAAGAAATCTTTAAAAAATCAGCACTAAGTCTAAGCAAATTTGCAAAAATCTTAGGCAAAGATAGAAGAACTATACTTTCTTGGTTAGAAAATAAAGATAAAAAAGAGCTTGATAAAGATAGCAAGGAAAAAATATGCGAATTCTTTCGCTATCCACTTAAAATTTGGGATAGCGATGATGTGGAATTTCATAGCATTTTAAATGGTCTTTTTAAAGAGGAGATTAAAATCATAGACGAAGGTTATGTAGGGGGACTAAAATATATATATGAAAATGAAAATGAGGGCTCTTTAATCTTACATCCTTCTTTTCCAAATCCAGCCTACAGAGACTTTATAGTGCCCTCAGTGTATCAAAACATAGATAGCGAAGAAGCTAGATACTACCGTAAAAAAAGAGGGGAGAAAATGCGTGCTTACTCCTTTGCGGCAAGTGAGTGGTACTCTATAAAATCCTTGCTTGAATTTTGCTTTTCGCCCATAGGAAATTTTTACACGAAAGAACAAAAACTCGCTATTTTAGAGCTTATGCTACACACTTTTAAGGATAATTTAAACAAGTCCCTATACTTTTTTGACTCTTATTCTTTAAAAATTTATGGACTTGATATCTTTTATCTGTCTATAAACATAAAGGAAAATTTTATGTTTTTTAAGGCTCCACTTGAAATGTTGCTTGTAGAAATTCGTAACAGTGCCTTGATATACAAACTTCATCATCATTATACAAATGCTAAAAAATGCCCAGCTCATATAGAGCCAAAGGAGGCTTGCTCCGTGCTTGAGCTTTTAATAAGCTGCTTGGATAATAATTTGGACCTGCTTAAAAGCTATGAATTTATAGAAAGCAAGAGCAAATATGCAGAGTTTTTCAAAAAAAGCATTAGTTTATAGCTTTTACAAAGAAATTTTATCCTTTAAATCCTCATTTAAAATATCTGTGATAAACATAAAGCCCGGTGCGTGAGTTATGACAAAGGGAAGCTTTGTTTTCATTATGACATTTTGAGGTGTAACTCCACAAGCCCAAAAAACAGGTACTTCGCCTTCTTTTATCAAAGGTTTATCGCCAAAATCAGGCTCATTTATATTAGAAATTCCAAGCTCTTTTTCATCTCCTATATGCACGGGCTCTCCGTGAACTAAGGGAAATCTTTTAGTTATATCATAAGCTTTTTTTGCCTCATTTAAGCTAAATGGTCTCATAGAAAGCACCATTTCTCCCTCAAAAATTCCCACTTTTTTAAGCTTTATATTGCTCTTATACATAGGCACATTTCTTTTTAAGCTTATATGCCTTATCTCAAGTCCTTCTTTCATAAGAGCTTCCTCAAAAGAAAAAGAACAGCCCAGCAAAAAGCCTACAAAATCATCCTTATAATATTTGCTTACATCGTATTCTTCAGCTACTTTTACTCCATTTTCGTATATGAAATACTTTGGTAAATCGCTGTAAATGTCTGCACCCTTAGCTATTTTTTTACTTATTTTACCCTCAAGCACCTCTAAAATAGGGCAAGGTTTGCTATTTTCTTTACAAAACTTCTCAAAATCTTTCGCATAAACTCTTGGTAAAATCACTAAATTTGCTTGTGCAAAACCAAGAGCCATACCTGAGGTTTGTTCCTTTATCTCGCCCTTTCTTATAAGCTCTCTTAGTTCTTTAGGGCTTGTTTTAGAATAATCTTTCAAAATTTAAATTCATCCTTTCATCTAATTTTTTAAGCTCTTTTATTCTTTCTTTATACAAGCTTAAGGCTTCATTTATATCTACTTCTATAAATTCTATAAAAGAGCCAAGTTTTGCTTGGGCTAGTAAGGATAAGTCATTTTCTATCACCGTTGCTATCTTTGTATATCCTCCTGTGCTTTGCCTACCCGCCATTAGTATGATAGGAAGTCCATTTTGAGGCACTTGTATATTGCCAAATACTGCTGGATCTGATATTATATCAGCCTTATCTTTATGCTCTATCTTTTCATCTGCTTCTGTGTGTATAGCCATTCTATCGCTTTTAGAGCTTATTTTATATCTTGTATTAAAAAAGGTATTTAAGCCTTTTTCAGTGAAAGATTCTTTATCTGTGCCTATTAAAACCCTTATTTCTAGTGTTTGAGCTAAATTTTCATAAGGATTTTCACACTCTCTTTTTTCTAGATTAAAGGGCTTAAAGCTATTTTTACACTCTAAAATATCTCCTTTTTGCATAGCTCTTCCATCAAAAAGTCCAACGCCCATTTTAAAATCAGAACTCTTACTTGCTAAAAATTCCTTACACTCAAAGCCACCAGCCACGCATAAATACCCTCTAAAGCCAAATTTGGCTAATCCTAGCTCTAAAATATCTCCTTTTTTAGCCTTATATACCTTGCATGTTTTTATGTCTTTTGAGTTTAATTTAGCACAAAAATCAGCCCCACTTAAGCAAAAATAATGCTCATCTAAAAACTCGTAAGTCCCGCCATTTAAGCAAAGCTCAAGCCCAGCCTCTGCGTAAAAATTTCCAAGCAAGATATTTGCTATCATTAAAGAATGAGTATCACAAGCGCCGCTTCTTGCTATACCAAAATTTGCGTAATTTTTCCTACCAAGATCTTGTAAGCTTGAATTTATAGAAGGCTTAAGAACCCTTATACTCATAAAGCTCCCTTTTATAAGCCTTTTTATCTACGGCTTCTTTTATCTCATAGTATTCTTTTTTATCTATAGCCTTAAATTTCAAAAACATTCCAGCCTCAAGTAAAACAGGCTTACTTTCGTTTTGCTTATCAAAAAATGAAAGCGGGCTTCTAGCGATGATTTGCCAACCGCCCGGACTTTTTATAGGATAAATTCCGGTTTGTTTATCAGCTATGCCAACGCTACCGCTTTCTAAGCTTGTGCGAGGACTTTTAAGTCTAGGCGTAAAAAGCCTCTCATCAAGCCCTCCAAGATATGCAAAACCGGCCATAAAACCCAACATATAAATTCTATAAAAAGGCTTTGTGTGAAGTTTTATAAGCTCATCTTTACTAAGCCTTGTATGTGAGCAAACAAAGTCCAAATCAAGCCCAAATTCCTCATCATAACATAGAGGAACATTCATACACAAAGAGCTTTTTTGCTCTATGTTTAGTCTTTCTTTTTTTATATTTTCTAAAAAGTCTTTTAAAGAGGATAAAGAAAGTTTAAAAGGATCATAATAAACAAGCAAGGAAGCATAAGCACTAACAAGCTCTTGTATGCCTAAAATTTCAAATTTACACCTTGCCCTTTCTATCCTTTCTTTTAGGGCTAAAACCTGTGAATTTATAGCAGGGCTGATTTCTTGCTTAAATTTAAGCAAAATGCTATCTGTGCTGTTTATGTATATATCAAACATCTAAAAAAGCTTTAGCATAGTAAGCACCGCCATTACAGACATCAAAGCAACTATTAAAAGTCCAAAGGCACTCATTAGTTTTGGGTGCTTGTAATCACCAACTATACTTGTTTTGTGCGCTGCTATAATCATCACAAGCAAGGTTATAGGCAGTATAAAGCCATTAATAGTTCCTGCTAGTATAAGTAGCTGGGTAGGAGACTGTCCCAAGATACAAAAAACAGCTGTTGAAAAGGCTATAAAAAACATAACCACAAAGCGATTATACTTATCAAGTAAGCTATGAAAGGATCTTATAAAAGAAACAGAAGTATATGCAGCTCCTATGACAGAGGAAATAGCTGCTAAAAACAAGACCACTCCAAAGAATTTAAGCCCTAAGTCCCCTAAAGCCTCTTTAAAAACTGAACCTGCTGGATTTTCCTTATCTATTATAAAACCAGAGCTTACAACTCCTAAAACAGCTAAGAATAAAAGAACTCTCATAACAGCAGTTACGAGTATGCCACTTACAGCTGCCTTGTTTATGTGTTTTAAATTTTCTTGACCTACTAATTTTGCATCTATTAGCCTATGAGCTCCTGAAAAAACTATGTATCCGCCAACCGTGCCACCTACTAGGGTAACTATGGCTAAGGTGTCTATCTTTGAGGGTATGAAACTTTCTTTTAAGGCTAATAAATAAGGAGGATTTGACGAAAAAGCCACATAAGCTGTTATGATAATCATAACAAATCCTGCTAAGACTATAAATTTATCCATAAGCTCACCAGCTTTTTTAAAGATAAAGATCCCAAGTGCTATAACACAGCTAATAATAGCAGCGCTAATTAAATCTATACCAAAGATGAGTTTTAAGCCCAAGGCAGAGCCTGCTATATTTCCCATATTAAAAATAAAGCCACCAAGAGCTACTAAAATAGCTATAAAAGCACCAAGTCCGGGAAATACCATATTTGCAATGTCTTGCCCTCTTTTTTTAGCTACTCCTATAACCCTCCAGATATTAAGCTGTGCTCCTATATCTAAGATGATGGATACTAAGATAACAAAACCAAAAGAGGCAAGCAAGGTAGAAGTAAAACTTGCAGTTTGGGTTAAAAAGCCCGGTCCTATGGCTGAAGTAGCCATTAAAAAAGCTGCTCCTATTAAGGCTGTTTTGTTTTGCATTAGACAAGCTCCTCTAAGCTAGAAATTTTAATACCGGCATTTTTAAGCTCTAAGCTTATATTTTTAACAAAGTCCAAAGCCTTTGCATTATCTCCGTGAACACAGATACTATCAGCTTTTATGTCTATTTCCTTGCCATTTATAGTGCTAACTTTTCCATTTTTTACCATATTGATCACTCTTTTTATAGCCTCTTGTTCATCGTCTATTACAGAGCCTTTTATAGACCTTGAAACAAGAGTGCCGTCCTCATTGTAAGCCCTATCTGCAAAGACTTCATTTGCATATCTTAGTCCTTTTTTTCTTGCACTCTCACACATTAAAGAAGAGCTAAGTCCAAGCAAAATGATATTTTCATCAAATGAAGCTATCGCTTCGCATAAAGCAAGAGAAAGCATTTCATCTTTACAAGCCATATTATAAAAAGCTCCGTGTGCTTTTAAGTGAGAAATTTTTGTATTATGTGCCTTTGCAAAGGCTGATAAAGCACCTAATTGATAAAGCGTGTAGTTTTTTGCTTCATCAAAACTAATCTTCATCTCCCGGCGTCCAAATCCCAAAAGGTCTGGAAATGAAGGGTGAGCACCTATTTTGACATTATTTGTCTTAGCTAAAGATATTGTTTTATCCATAACCATAGGATCGCCAGCGTGAAAGCCGCAAGCTATATTAGCAGAGCTTATGTATTTTAAAATTTCCTCATCAAGCCCCATTTTATAAATAGAAAAAGCTTCACCTAAATCGCTATTTAAATCAACTTTTAACATTATTTAGCCTTTTAGTTTAGATTATAATAAATTTTTCATTAAAAAACACAGTATAAAATAAATTTTTATATATAACAAAAGGAAAATTATGAATTTAGCTCATTTTCACATTATGTTTTTTGCCGTTACTATGGGGCTTGGAGGCTTTGCTATGGCTTATAGGGAGCTTATAAAAATAGCATTTTTTTCTGATTTTTATTTCATACTTCTTAGATTTTTTGTAAGCTTTTTGTTTTGTCTTATAACTTTGCTTTATATTATTAAGATATTTAAACATTTTGATGAGGTCAAAAAAGAATTTTCTAATACCATAAAGATAAATTTCTTTTCCACCTTTCCTATATCTTTGCTGATTTTAGCAAATTTATGGCAAGATTTTGTGTTCTTGCACGATACTTTATTTTATATAGCCTTAGTCCTTCAAACTTATTTGAGCTTTTATATCATTTCTTTTTGGATAAATAAAAATTTAGAGATAGAGCATTCAAGCCCGGCTTGGTTTATACCAGTGGTTGGGAATTTGATTATAATTGTAGGAGCTAGAACGGTTGAGCCTTGGCTTTGGTTTTATTTTTCTTTGGCTATGTTTTTTTGGTTGGTTCTTTTTTGTATCATTTTTTACAGGATTTTATTTCACTCACAACTTCCAAATAAATTTATGCCAACGCTTTTTATAATGATAGCGCCGCCTTCGGTTGGCTTTTTAGACTATTTAAAACTAACTAATAGCTTTGATGTTTTTGCTATAATGCTTTTAAATTTAGCCTTGTTTTTTAGTATATTATTAGTATTTATGTATAAAAACTTTTTAAAGCTAAATTTTGCTTTATCTTGGTGGGCTTTTACCTTTCCAAGTGCAGCTATGTGCATAGCTTGTTTTAAAGCTTATGAATTAAGCGCTTCGTCATTTTTTATGAATTTTGCCTTGTTCATATTTCTTGCTTTAGTCCTTATGATAGTTTTTATATCCTATCACACTATAAAGAATATACTAAACAAAAGTATTTTTTCAGATTAAGGAGACTTTATGCCTGTCATTATAAACAGAGCTTTTATTTACATTCTTTTTACAAATCTTTTCTTGCTTGCTTTGGTGCATTTATCGCCATTAGTATATCCTGGTTTTTGGGAGTTTTTGGAAAAAATGTCTGTATTTTTGAGACGAAATTTTGCTGTTTTATTTGTCTTATTTTTTATACTTGCTTTTTTGCCAAAATTTTTAAATACCTTTTTACAAAGGCTGCTTGTAGGCATTTGTTTTGTGCTTGCTATTGTAAATACTTTTTTGTTTTTACAATTTGATTCTTTTTTAAATGCTGCCTTTGTTGAGGTTTTGTTTTTAACAAGAGTAGCAGAGATTAATGAATTTTTCAGCTCTTACCTAACAATGAAGACGGGGGGGGGGATTGCTCTTTTTATAATCATTTCTGTTTTAATCTTTAAACTTCCTTTTAAAAAAATAAATATCCCAAACAAATACCACCTTTTAGACATCTTTAAAATTTTGCTTTTCTTGCTCTGTCTTTTTCAAGTGATAAAAAAACACGAAGCATACTTAAGCGATGATATAATACTTTTGCAAAACTACGAGGTTTTAAGCTCTGTTTTTGGAAAAAATAATAAATATATAAATGAGTTAGAAAGCCTTAAAAAGCTTCTAGATGACTTTGATGAAAACAATTACTCCGTCACAAATAAACTTAAAATTCCAAAGGTAGTTTTAATACTAGGCGAATCTACGCAAAGAAATTATATGAGTTTGTATAATTATCCTTTAAAAACTACTCCAAATTTAGACAAAATAAAAGAAGAAGGCAATCTTTTTGTATTTAAGGATGTGATCTCATCTCATAGCAATACAAATCCAGCACTTAGTAGAGCCTTAACATTTATAAATTATGAAAATGCCTCAAAACCTTGGTTTAAGCATATGAATATAGTTGATTTGATGAAAAAGGCAGGATACTACACCTACTGGCTTTCTAACCAAGAAGCTATTTCTGTGTATGGCAATGCACCCGAAAGCATAGCAAGAAGAGCTCATAAAAATTTATACATAGGCAAAGCTTTTTCTACTAAATCAGTCGCAAAAGATGAGGGGCTTATAAAAGAACTTCCTAATATCAAGGAGGACAAAGACTTTGAATTTTATGTCTTTCATCTTATGGGAACTCACGTATCTTATGAGCAAAGATATCCTAAAAACTTTGATAAATTTAGCGAAAAGGATTTACAAGATAACAAACTTGACAAACTAAATGAAAGTGAGAAACTAAGCAAAAAACAAGCTAGGATAAAGTCTCATTATCTTAATGCAGTGTATTATAACGACTTTGTTGTGAGTGAGATTTTTAAGCATTTTAAAGACGAGGAAGCAATCATCTTTTATTTTAGTGATCATGGCGATGAGGTGTATGATTTTAGAGACCTTTACGGGCACACTCACGTCTCACCATCAAGATATATGGCTGAAATTCCTTTTATGATTTTTCTAAGTGATTCTTTTAAAAGCTCTTATCCTGCAGTACTTCAAAGGATACAAAAAGCGCAAGAAAAAGCTTTTATGAATGATAATTTCTTGCATTCTTTTTTAGATATTTTAGGAATTTATAGCAAGGATTATGATGAAACTTACTCTATCTTTTCGCAAAATTACGATGAAAAACGAAAGAGACTTTATGTGGAAAGTAGGGATTATGACTTAGAATTAAAACAAGCTTATCCATTTAAAGCACCTGCTAAAATTTGGTTACACAGAACTAATGAAATTAAGAAATTTGAGGATTTTAGCAAGATTTATCAAAATTATGAAATAGATGTGTATTTTTTAGATAATTATTTTGATGTGGGACACGATGGCAAGGATACATCTATAAATTTGGACTTAAAAACTATGCTAAACTTAGTCTCAAAAAGAAAGGAAGAAAGTGGTTTTGAAGCTAAAATTTGGCTTGATTTTAAAAATTTAGATGAAAACAATAAAGAAAAAGCCTTAAAAACACTTTTGCAAATTTCAAAAGAAAGTGATTTTGATATAAAAAATTTCATTATAGAAAGTCGTAATTACAAGGCTTTGGCACTTTTTAAAGAAGCTGGATTTTACACAAGTTATTACTTAACTTTTAATGAGGAAAATTTTGATGAAAAGGCCAAAAAGCATATACAAGAAGTGATAGATAGCAAAGCTATAAATGCCATTTCATTTCCTCATAAGCTTTATGAAAAAGTAAAAAATGCAAATTTCACAGTAAAAGAAAGAGGCTTTGAAAAGGATTTAGATCTTTTGCTTTGGAATCATAATAAAAATTTTTACGCAAATTCACAAGAAGCTTATTTTTACGATGCTCAGGTAAAGGTTATCTTAGCTGGAGAGAAAGGAGAGTATAGGTAGTGACCTATACTCAATACTAGCGTATTTTAGCGGCAAATTTAGCTTACTTTAGTAAATAAGATAGTATTTATCTTATTTTAAGTTTTTTGCTGATAGCATAGGGGCAAAAAACTTGAAAGGTAAGTATGAATTTGGCATTTTTTCAAAATTTTATAATGATTTCTACACCGCAAACCGTGTTTGTTTTGCTCACACTTTTTGTGATATTTTATCTGCTTAAAAAAATGCGTGATTTTAAATACAACTTTTCGTTTAGGATGTTTATCGCGCTTATTGTGGGGCTTGGCTTTGGATTTGTATTGCAATTTTTTGCCGATTTTCCAGACAAAGAAAATGCGGTGCTGTGGTTTAAGGAAGCTAAGCATTATTTCTCCTTTTTTAGCTCTGTGTTTGTAGCCTTTATAAAAATGCTTGTAATCCCTCTTGTAAGCGTATGTATAATAAAGGTTATTATAGAAATCGATAAAAACATCAAACTTTCCTCCTTGCTTAGCATAAGCCTTTTTTGGATACTTTTTAGCACAGCAATAGCCGCTATTATAGGACTTGCATTGGCGTATATGTTTGATTTAGGCTCTAATTTTAATGACAATGCTGGAGCAAGAGAGCTAAGAGAAATTCAAAGCTTTTCAAGCATAATCTTAAATTTAATCCCAAGCAATCTCATAACAGCTTACAGTAAAGAAAACATAATAGCCATAGTGATTTTTTCATTCTTAATAGGACTTTGCGCAAAGCAAATTTCAAAACAAGCAGAGTATGAAAAAGCCTTTGTTAGCTTTGAAAATTTCATAAATATTTCCCACGGCATAATGATGAACATGACAAAAATAGTTATAAAATTTATGCCATACGCTGTTGTTTGCATGATGTCAAATGTAATACTTAGCAATGGCTTTGAAGCCATAAAAACGGCCGGCCTTTTCATAGTGCTTACTTATGTAGCCATGTTTATAATGTTTGGAGTGCATTTTTTACTACTACTTTCTCAAGGGCTTAACCCTATAAAATACGCTAAAAAAGCCTTTAGCGTGTGGCTTTTTGCCTTTAGTTCTAGATCGTCTCTTGGAACGCTACCGATGACGGTTTCTGTCTTAGAAAAAAAGCTAGGAGTTAGTCCTGTGGTAGCAAATTTCGTAGCTTCCATAGGCAGCACCACAGGACTGAACGGCTGTGCTGGATATTTTCCTGCTATGGCTGCTGTATTTGTTTGCTTTGCTTTGGGCGTGGAATTTGATATTTCTTTTGCTCTTATGATAGTGCTTGTAGCCGTGCTTGGCTCTTTGGGCATAGCAGGAGTTCCGGGAAGTGCGACAATGGCTGCTTCTATCATGCTGGCTGGACTTGGCTTTGGGGATAATTTTATGATGTTAAGCCTTATACTAGCCATAGATCCTATCATAGATATGGCAAGAACAGCTAGTAATGTATCAGGTGCTATGACTTCGGCACTTTGCACTGCTAAAAATTTAAAAACACTTGATAAAAAAGTGTATGATAGCTGAAATTTACTAGCTCAAAAGGCTGGTAAATTCTAACTCAAGCTAATTATGACAAATGAGTGGCTAAAACTAGTCCTGCTAAGGGTGCAAACCTTATTCTTAAGCAAAATTAAGCTTCAAATAAAATTCTCTCCTTATTACTCACATCAATTTGTCCACTTAGATAAAAGAATTTCCTTAAAACTAGCAAATTTAAAAGCGTTTCAAGCTTTTCATCTTTAAATTTCTCACAGTATAAATTTGCGTTCGCTATGATTTCTTTTGCTAACTCTGTATTTTCTAAGATGAAGCTCACTCTCTCCTCAAAGTCGATATGATCATCTTTGATAAGAAGATAATGAAAATTTTCTTTTAATTTTCCCTCCATAAACCAAGTTTCAAATTTTGGCTTTGGCATTATTGCTAGTGAATTTGAACTCATTAGCCATTTTAAGTTGCTAGCCACATCGTTTCCCTCAAGATTTAATATAAGCTTATAATTTAAATGTTCTTTTAAGGAAGCTTTTTTATTTGTAGCCCAGCTTTTAAGCTCCTTATCTTTTAAAGAATTTTTATGCCCTATATGTGCTGCGTTTAAAAAAGTCTTGCCAAAATGCTTTCTCATAAATTCACGTCTATGAATTTGATAGCACCCTCCCCTAAAAAATACCTTATCTAGCTTATCCTCATATCTTGGCACAGAGCTTAAGAAATCTTTGCTTAAAAATCTAAAATGCCTTCTTGCTTCAAGTTTTAATAAAATATTATTACTTTTTTCTATCTTTACAGGCCTGCTTTTTGCAAAGGAGGGCTCTTTTGCCTCGTAATTTACATCGCCAAATTCCAGATTGTATTTCAAGCTCTTATCAAAATAAAATATTTATAAAAATCGAACCAATACACCGAGCCGCCGTCTTTGTAGTAGGTGTTATTGTAAATTTTAGGAAGCTCTTTAAAATCACAGTAATAATCAAGCCTTTGTTTTATCTCATTTATTTTATCGTCATACTCTAAAAGTAATTTTGATAAAAGTTTTTCTAAGTTATTTTTTCTAAAAGTTCTATAATATAGTCCCTTTAAATTATAAACAAACTTGCTCTCAAAGCCCTGCTTTGCTAGGCAAAATTTAGACATTTACAAATCCTTTCTTATCTCTTTTTAAGCTCTTTTAAAAAGCTTTCTATGTCATAAATTTTTCTATAATCCTCGCTTAAAAGATGTATAAGTATGTCGCCTAAATCAAGTACGCTCCATTCATCGCTGCTTTCTATATTTAAAAAGCTCTCATTTTGCGCCTTTAGCCTCATTTTTAGCTCATCCACTAAAGAAGCGGCGTGTTTTTGTGCTAAGGTGGTAGCAATGACTACGAAAGACACAAAATACTCACTATCTCTCATATCCAAAATTTCTACATCCTCAGCCTTTTTATCCTCTAAAATTTTTACTATCTCTTCAACTCTTTTCATTCTTATCCTTGCAGTAGCATTTAAATACATCATCTTTTATATGTGTATCAACCGCCTTTATATATAAATTTTCCCTTATAAAACTTGATGAAATATCAGCACTTATATCTAAAATTTTAAAGCTCTTTGGTATCTTTATCTCTCCTCTTTTTGCAACCACAAATTCTACCTTTTTTCGTAAATCCTCATATCTATACCAAGAGCTTAGCTTTTCTAAATGGTCAGCTCCTATGATGAGATAAATTTTATCGCACTCATACTTTTTTTCAAAAAACTCCACCGTTTCTATGCTAGGCACAGGCCTTTTTTGCAAAAGCTCATAATCTGAAATTTCAAGCCTTTCTAAATTTCGCCAAATAAGACTAACCCACTCAAATCTCTTTTTCTCATCAGCCTTAAAAGAGCTTTTAAAAGGACTTATAAAAGTTGGTATGATGATGAGTTTATCTATATCAAGGCTTTGCAAGGCTTTTTTGACAATGGCATCGTGTCCAAAATGAGGTGGGTCAAAACTTCCTCCAAAAAGTGCTATCTTCATAATTTAATTTTAACCTTTTTTTTGTAGAATTTCAACATTTATTTTCAAAAAGGAAAGAAAATGGCTGTAAAGATAGCGATAAACGGCTTTGGTCGCATTGGAAGATGTGTAGCAAGGATAGTTTTACAAAGAGATGATGTAGAGCTTGTAGCTATAAATGACACTACCGATATAGAACTTACGAAATACCTTTTTAAGTATGATACCGTGCATGGCGAATTTAAGGGCGAGATAGATAGCGTAGATGATGATTTGCTCATAAATGGCAAGAGGATAAAGGTATTTAAAAGTAGAGATATAAAAGAGCTTGATTTTGCAGCCTTTGGTGCTGATATAGTTTTAGAATGCACAGGAGTGCATTTAAAGCTTGAAAAATGCAAGGACTTTTTAGATAAGGGTATTAAAAAAGTAATTATGTCAGCACCTGCAAAGGATGATACGCCTACTTATGTGATGGGTGTAAATTCTCATCTTTATAAAGGAGAAAAAATCATCTCAAATGCAAGCTGCACCACAAACTGCTTAGGTCCTGTGTGTAGGGTTTTAGAGGATAATTTTAAAATTCAAAAAGGACTTATGACTACCATACACGCTTATACAAATGGACAAAGCATAATAGACGCAAAAACAAAGGATAAAAGAAGAAGTAGAGCCGCAGCACAAAACATCATCCCAACCACAACCGGAGCTGCAAAGGCTATGAAACTTGTTATGCCAGAGCTTGACGGCAAGCTTCACGGCCAAAGTATGCGTGTGCCTGTCATAGATGTATCAAGCGTTGATTTAACCGCACAGCTTGGCAAAAAAGTAAGCAAGGATGAGCTAAATGAAGCCTTTAGAAAGGCAGCCGCTACGAATTTAAAGGGCTTTTTAGCCGTGGATGATGATGAGAGAGTTTCAAGCGATTTCATAGGCTCATCTTATGGTGCTATAGTGGCAAGTGATTTAACACAGGTAATTTGCGATGATTTTGTAAAGATTATAGCTTGGTATGATAATGAATGGGGCTACTCATCAAGGCTTGTGGATATGGCTGTTTATGTGGCTGATAAGAACTAAAGGAAAAATATGTTAGATGAAAAAAACGAGATAATCTCCATAAAAGACATAGACTTAGCCGGTAAAAAAGTCTTGATAAGGTGCGATTTTAATGTACCTCAGGATGAGTTTTTAAACATAACAGATGATAGAAGAATTCGCTCTGCAATCCCTACGATAAGATATTGTTTAGACAATGGCTGTGCTGTTATCTTAGCCTCTCATCTTGGACGCCCAAAAGAAATTAGCTCAAAATACTCACTAGAGCCCGTTGCAAAAAGACTTGCAAGACTACTTAAAAAAGAAGTTTTACTAGCTAAAGACATCGTGGGAGAGGACGCAAAAACAAAGGCTAAGAACTTACCCGCTAGTGAAATTTTAATGCTTGAAAATTTGCGTTTTGAAAAGGGCGAGACAAAAAACGATGAAAACCTAGCTAAGGAACTAGCCTCTATGGCTGAAATTTACATAAATGACGCCTTTGGGGTTTGTCATAGAGCACACGCTAGTGTAGAGGCTATAACTAATTTCTTTGATGATGATAAAAAGGCGGCTGGCTTTTTACTTTTAAAAGAGATAGAATTTGCTGAAAATTTGATAAAAAAACCTGCTAGACCTTTTGTGGCCATAGTTGGAGGCTCTAAGGTAAGCGGGAAGCTACAAGCTTTAACAAATCTCTTACCAAGGGTTGATAAATTAATCATAGGCGGAGGTATGGCCTTTACCTTCTTAAAGGCACTTGGCTATGATATAGGAAATTCGCTTTTAGAAGAAGACTTGATAGAAGAAGCAAATAAAATTCTAATCAAGGGCAAAAATTTAGGCGTGAAAATTTACCTGCCTGTTGATGTGGTAAGTGCGCAAACTTGCTCACAAGATGCGATGATACATTTTTCGCCTTGCCAAGAAATTCCAAATGGCTATATGGGGCTTGACATAGGTCCTGCTAGCGTGAGGCTTTTTAAGGAAGTGATTTCTGATGCTCATACTATCTGGTGGAATGGTCCTATGGGTGTTTTTGAGATAGATAAATTTAGCAAGGGTAGCATAAAGATGAGCCACTACATAGCCGAAAGCCACGCTACAACTGTTATAGGTGGGGGCGATACTGCTGATGTTGTTGCAAGGGCTGGGGACGCTGATGAGATGACCTTTATATCGACAGGTGGTGGTGCTTCTTTAGAGCTTATAGAGGGTAAGGAATTGCCCGGAGTTAAGCCGCTTAGGATAAAGCAGTGATATTTGCAGCAAATTTAAAATGCAATCACAGCAGAGCCTCCTTTGAACTTTACGCAAAAAGGCTGAATGAATTTTTAGGGCTAAATAAAAGAGAAGTCTTTGTCTTTCCTCCTAGCACGGCCTTGTTGCAAGGAGATTTTAAGTTTGAACTAGGAGTGCAAAATTTTTACCCTTGCATAAACGGAGCTTTCACAGGCGAGCTTGGCAAAGAGCATTTAGACGAATTTGGCGTAAAAGCTGTATTGATAGGACACTCTGAAAGAAGAGCCTTGGGCGATAATGATGAGCTTATAAGGGCTAAATTTGACTTTGCAAAAAAGCATAAATACAAGATAATCTTTTGCATAGGAGAGGATTTAAACACAAAAAAAGAAAATAAAACAAAAGAGTTTTTAGCAGCACAAATCAAAGACATAGATTTAGCCTATGAAAATTTAATCCTAGCTTATGAGCCCATATACTCCATAGGCACAGGACTTAGTGCAGGTAGTAAGGATATAGCTGAAGTGCTAAGCTTTTTGACTTCTAAAACTAAGGCTCCTTTACTTTACGGCGGCAGTGTGAATGATAAAAATATAAATGAAATTCTAAGCATAAAAGACTGCGACGGTGTTTTGGTTGGCTCCTTTGCTTTAAAAATTGAAAATTTCATAAATTTAATTAAAAGCTACAAAGTACAGTAAGACGCTTAAATTTACAGCCTAAACACTGTTTTAATTTTTCGCAAGACATTGTGGGAATTTTAAGACCCGCAAGTCTTACATAAGAAAGCTTTAAAAAATATATAATTTGCTTTTTGAGCAAATGCTTTTTGGTGTTTGTGTATTCGCACAAGCCAAGACAAACCGAGATTTGATATGTATTTGCTTTGTGAGCTTTAAAGAAAAACAAAAAACCTATACAAAAGCTTTCTTTTGCTTAGGCTTTCAAAATATTATTTTAAAACTAAGAATTTCCCTCCCAAAGCACTAGGACTTTGAGAGGCTTTAATTAAAAATTATACACATAGCTTAGGTAAGCAACTACCGGTCTTTTCATCTTTGTTGTAGTGTTGTTTATAACTGTTGTAGTTGTAATTGGCACTCCTCCTCCAATAGCACCAGCTATAGCATCTCCCGCAGCTTGCATTAAAGACGATGTGCCGTGTCCTTCAAAAATTTGTGATTCAAGCATGTAAAATCTAGCGCCTATTTCTATGCCATGGTTTTTAGCTATAGTTCCGCGAAGACCTACATTTAGTATGGTTTGGAAATTTGCATAAGATTCGCCCGGGCCTTGCTGAGGCTTATATCTTTTTCCATTTGCTATCCAAGTTTCGCCACCTATTGCCACGCCAGCATAAACACCAAAGCTATCAGAGCCTTTGTTCATGAAATTATAAAGCACATCAGCACCGATACCATACTCTAAGACATTGTTATAATAAGTGTTGTTAGTAGTAGTAAAGATAGAGCCGTTTGAAACGCCTTGCATAATGCTTAAGCCCCCGTTATAAGATACATTTTTCATAGAGCTGTATCCATAACCAAAATACACATATTTTCTATAACCAAAATTTTCGTTAAAAAAGGACTTGTCACCGAATTTTAACATCAAATTTGGCATGCTGTTGTTAGCTGTGATGTCGCCTACTCTATTTTGTGCTGGTATGGGTAGTACACCCACCACGCTTGTAGTAGTATCTATATCTTGCTTAAATTTAGCCTCGCCCCCACCAAGCTCAACAGCCAAATAAAGCCCATCATCCTCAGCCACAGCAGCAGTGCTTAGACAGGCCACACAGGCGAGCGAACCTAGAACCTTTTTTATATTTTTCATGAATTTTCCTTTTGTTTTTATTTTTGCAAATTTTTATTTTATCGTTTTTTTTTTTTTGTAAAAGCTTTTTTTTTGAATTTTTGATAAAAAAGTGCTTTTTTGTGTAAATTTTATACAATTTTAAGCAGTTTATCTGGACAAAACAGCTTCAAGTTTATTTTTTATATCCAAGCAGGTTTGATAAACATTTTCACTTTGCATAATGGCGGATGAAAAGGCTAGAGAATTGACAAACATTCCCTTGAAAGATAAGATATTTTCATCCTTTATGCCACCTATGGCCACTGTTTTTAGGGAGTATTTTTTTTCTTTTATGTGGCTTGTAAGCTCGTTAAGTCCCTTAAGTCCTATCACGGAGCTATCTTTTGTAAGGCTTTTATAAATCGCCCCACAGCCTACATAAGTAGCACCAAATTTACACGCCTCATCGATTTGTTCTTTTGTCTTAGTGCTTATGCCTATGATTTTCTCATTTCCTAAAAGCTTTCTAGCCTCTTTTAGTGGCAAATCATCTTGTCCTAAATGTACCCCGCAGGCATTAACAGCCAAGGCTATATCCACTCTATCATTTATAATCAAAGTAGTTTTTAGCTCATCGCAAAGTGCTTTTACTCTCATCGCTAATTTATAAAAATCCCTAGCACAAAGATTTTTTTCTCTAAGCTGAATTACACAAACTCCGCCTTTTACGGCCTCTTTTAGTATATTTAAAAATTTTTCCTCGCTAAGCTTATCTTTAGAAGCCACAAGATAAAAGCTTAAATTCAAGACTAGTCCTTAAGAAAATAAAAATGATTTGTCGGCCCGCAACCCTTGCCAAGCTCTAAAGAATGCAAGATAGCGCTATAAACATAATCTTTTGCCTTTTTAACCGCCTCGTACAAATCATAATCCTTGGCTAAATTTGAAGCTATGGCTGACGAAAGCGTGCAGCCGGTTCCGTGTGTGTTTTTAGTATCTATTTTTTGAGATTTTAAGATATAAATTTCCTTGCCATCATACAAGACATCATCGGCGTTATCATCTCTGTGGCCTCCTTTTACAAGCACGGCCTTAGCACCTAAGGATCTTAAGGTTTTAGCAGCCTTGATCATGTCATCTTGATTTTTTATCTCAAAGCCACATAAATACTGTGCTTCTGGTATGTTTGGAGTTAAGACATCAGCAAGGCTTAGCATGGTTTTTTTAAAATGCTCACAGTTTTGCGGTGGCATTAAGGCAAAACCATTTTTTGCAAACATAACAGGATCGATGACTATATTTTCGGCCTCAAAGTTCTTTAAATTTAAGGCTACGCAGTCCATGAGCTCCTTTGAAGCTATCATGCCTATCTTAACGGCCTTTGGCCTTATGTCCTCAAATACAGCTAAAATTTGCTCATCGACAACATTTTTAGGTATATCATAAGCTGAGATTACCCTTGCGGTATTTTCAGCAACCACGCTTAAAATCACACTCATGCCAAAAAGATTGTGAGCACTAAAGGTCTTTAAATCAGCCTGAACTCCAGCCCCGCCGCTGCAATCGCTTCCGGCTATTGTTAAAACGGGAATTTTTTTTACAGTTTGTGCCTTTTGCATAATCATCCTTACAAATTTATCTTTTTTAGCTCTAAACTAAGCTGTGTTTTAAAACCTCATCAAAGCTATCTACAGGGATGATTTTCATATTTTCTTTTACCTCTTCTGGTATGTCTTTTAAATCCCTTTCGTAATTTTTACTAGGAATGAGTGCAAATTTGATGTCGGCCTTGTAAGCAGCTATTAGCTTTTCTTTTAAACCGCCTATAGGCAAGACCTTACCCGTTAAATCAATCTCGCCCGTCATAGCCACATCCGCCCTAACCTTTCTTTGAGAAAACACTGAAGCCAGGGCTGTGCTTATGGTTATGCCCGCACTTGGCCCATCCTTTGGCGTGGCTCCGTCTGGAACATGGATGTGTATGTTGTATAAATCATAGATATTTTGAGCTTCTTTATAAAAAAGCTTTTTAGGTATTTTTATCTTGTTTTCATCTATTAAAACCTTTATCATGCTAAAGGCTATATGTGCTGATTCTTTCATCACATCGCCTAAAGAGCCTGTTAGGGTTAATTCGCCTTTTCCTCTTATCTTTACCGCCTCTATCTTTAGCACATCTCCGCCAACAGGCGTGTAGGCTAGACCATTTACCTGGCCCACCTTCGCATCTTTTTCGCTTTTTTCTATCTCATAGACCTTTTTATCAATGAACTTGCTTAAATTCTTGGCGTTTATGTTTAATTTCTTATCATCGCTTAACAAAATTTGCTTCACAGCCTTCCTGCATAAAGAAGCTATTTTGCGTCTTAAATTTCTTACTCCAGATTCTCTAGTATAATCACTTATCAAAAGCTCAATAGCTTCTTTGCTTATGTTAAGTTCGCTAGCTTTTAAGCCGTGCTTTTTAAGCTCATCAGGTATTAAATAATTCTTGGCTATGTGGAATTTCTCATTAGGCGTATAAGAGCTAAGCTCTATAAATTCCATTCTATCTCTTAAAGCTGATGGGATGTTGCTTATATCGTTTGCTGTGGCTATAAAAATTATCTTGCTTAAATCTATATTAAAATTTAGGTAATAATCCCTGAATTTAGTATTTTGCTCCGGGTCTAAAATTTCAAGCAAAACAGCTGAAGGGTCCCCTCTAAAGCTACGGTTTAATTTATCTATCTCGTCTAAAACAACCACAGGATTTGCTTGCTTCGCCTCTATAAGACCTTGTATAATGCGTCCCGGCATAGCACCTATGTAAGTTCTTCTGTGTCCTCTTAGCTCATTTACATCCTCTAAGCCTCCAAGGGCTATTCTTATAAGCTCTCTTTTTAAAGCTCTTGCGACAGAATTTGCCAAGGAAGTTTTACCAACTCCTGGAGGCCCATAAAGGCACAGTATGACCTTAGCGCCGTCTTTATCTGAGACTTTTCTTTTTTCTAAAAGCTCTCTTACGGCAAAATACTCCTCTATGCGTTCTTTTGGCTTTAAAAGGGCGTAATGGTCTTTATTCAGCTGCTTGCTAACCTCTTTAATGTCAAGCTTTTTTTTGGATACTTTTTCAAAAGGCACTTCAAGAGCTGTTTCTATGTATGTTTGTATCATGGAAGCTTCTGAATTGTCTTGATGAATTCTTTCAAATTTTTCTATTTGTTTTTTGATTTCTTTGTAGGCCTCTTCATACATAAATTTCTTTTTGGCCTCTAGTTTTGCGTAGTATTCTTTTGTATCATCCTCTTTTTGAGTGTCGCTGCCTAGTTCTTTTTGAATTTGCCTTAGCTGTTCTTTTAAGAAATATTCTTTATTTACCTGGTCTATGCGAGAGTGAACCCTGCTTTTTATCTCTTTTCTTAATTTATTTGTCTCGATTTCCTCGGCTATTAATTCTATGAGTTTTAAAATTTTGCTTTCTAAATTTGTTTCTATGAAAAATTCATAGGCAAGTTGTTTTCTAATTCTTATAGTGTTAAGGATTAAATCACAAATCCTTGAGGCGTCCAAGCCCTCCTCTATAGTTCTTAGCAAATCAGGAGAAAAATAATGACTTATGGTAGCTAAGGCCTTAACCTTTTCTTTTAGCACAGTTAGTAAGGCTTCGCCCTTTTTACCTAAATTTAAATCCTCTTTAATCAAGTCTATATTTGCTTGTAAAGGTTTGCTAGAAAGCCTTTCTATGATCTTGGCCTTCGCATAGCCTTGAAACAAAATCTTTATCCTACCATCTGGCAAAGGCACCTTTCTCATGATCATGCCTATAACGCCACAATCATAAATATCATCAAAGCTCCTAGCACCATCCACCTTTGAAGGTGCTATAAAAACCATACTTTCGTTTTTTATGGCAAGCTCCATTGCCTTGATATTTTGCATATCACTTAGAAAAATAGGCGTTATCATAAAGGGATATAAAAATAACTCATCCTCTACTATTATGGGAAGTTTGGTGGGGTAATTTTGCACATTATCAATTTCCATATCTATTCCTTATTCAAATATTCTTCTATACCAAGCACTTCTTGCCTTTATCATAGGCACATCTTTAAGCATTGATTCTTCTAGTCTTAATTTATAAACCTCATAGCTTTCCTCTCTGCCTGTGCGTTTGTATAAATCAGCTATGCTCTCATCCAAGGCAAAATACGCTAAGCGAAATTTAGTAAGCATGGTACCTACTAAAATGCTGTATTGAGTATTTGGATATGAGTTTGAAAATTCATCTATCTGGTTCATAGTTTCTATCAAAAGCCCTTGTTCGCGGTTTGGCTGGGCAAAGGACTCGAATTTAGAACGAATTTGCATGTATCTTATAAAATCTAAATTCTTTGAGGTTCCAAATTTTTTAGCATTTTCATCCAGATAAAAATTAGCCATTTTATATTCTTCCTCATCTATATGTGCCTGTGCCAATATAAGAGCGATAGGCTCTAGCAAAGGGTCAGATACATGCTCGCTTGACATAGATGTGTAATGCTCATCAGCCTTTTCTAAGTCTCTATCTTGCAAATCCTTGATAATTTGTTTGTACCACTGCGAAGAGCTTAGATTATAAAGTTCATCGTCTTTAGTGCTACAAGAAATAAAAAATAAAGAAAGGGTAATCAGTATAAAAAAATTTTTAAGCATAAAACACCACTTTTTAATTATGATATAAAATGCGATAGTAACAGTTTTTTTAAAACAAAGAATAAACTACTGTTCAAAAAACTTCTTAGCCTTTTGTATTTTTTGTATTTGAACAGCCACTTTGTTTTTTTTGTTTTGCATTAAAGTGAGTGCCTCATCCATAAGGGCTTTTGCTTGTCTTAGTTCATTCATATCCGTACTTGATATTTTCGTGTCAAGTAGCTTTTCTATAGAATTTACATCCTCATCTATGATAGCTAGTTTAAAATCATTTATCCATTGCTGCATCTTGATGTATTTCCCTCCAAGCTTCCAAAAGACCTTTAACTACATTTATGACTTCATCCACCTTGGTTTCGTCATTTTTCAAATTTGCTAAAGATAAGAGCTGAATTTCTCTCATATAAAGCCCATTAAGATAATACGCCACATCTCCGCCTTTTTCATAATCAAGGCTGTTAATAAGCTCGATAAATATCGCTGTTGCTCTTTTTACATAATATGTTCTTTGTTCTATATCCTCATTTTTTATACAGACTTTAATCCTAGAACAAAATTTAAGCAAACCCTCATAAAGCATTTCTATCAATTTTTGAGGCGATTCAATGCCTACCTGATTTTCAGTGTAGGCATTATAGGCTAGATTATTTTGCATTTTAATCCTTTTATGAATTTGAGTTGCTGCTACTCATAGAAGCTATCATAGCATTTACAGCCTGAGCTTGAGTATTAATCTTTGATATGATAAGCTCGTATTGTATCCAAGTTTCCTCTAAGGTCTCATACTTTGTGTCGATTGAAGTTTGGGTTTTTTCCTTGCTATCTTGCAAAGCTTTGTTTTCGGTTGTTAGCTGTTGTTCATAAAGGGTTAGTGTGCCGTCTGTGCCGGTTAAGCCCTTTAAATAGTCATTAAGCTTAGCAAAAACACCAGTTCCTTGCTCTAACTGAGGAGAAAGCTGAGTAGCACTTAAACCTAACTTATCTTTTAAGAAATCATCTTTTCCTTCCACCTTAAAATCAGAGCCATTGTCGCTATCAAATTTAAGCGCATACTGCGTTGTTTTTTGTCCTTGAGCGTCTGTAACAGAAACTTCTTCCAAGCTAACATTTAAATCCTCTATGCCAAAGCTATTTATATGTTCTAAAAGCTTTCTAGCTCTTTCAGCAGCGTCAGCTCCTGTTAAAACAAAGTCTTTTCCATCGACTGTTTTTGACAAATCATAAGTTGTTTCATTAAAGGTTATCTTAAAGCCTGAGTCTTTAAAGTCTATATCTTGGTCTAGCTTGATTTGCTCGCCAACATAGTTTAAATTCTCAAAGCCAGAAACACCGGCGAAGAACTTCTCAGCAAAGCTTATATCCTCTGACATCTTGGATGTAAATTCACTTGATGTAAATGTTAAAAGCCCGTCCTCAGTCATATTTAAACCAAAATCCTGCAATGAAACCGCGACATTAGCAGGTATGTCATTTCCGTTTTCATCTTTTATAGTTCCAGCAACTGTTTGGGTTTGAAAGAGTATGGAAACTAAATTTGTTCTTATGTTATTTACCTCACTTACACCTTGCAAATCCCCGCTAGTGCCTGTCTCGGTATCATACTTGGTAACTTCTGAGAGATAATTTACTAAATCATTATACTTTTCTACCAGCTCTTCCATAGCGGTGCTTAAGCTCTCTGTATCTTGTTTGATACTGAAATTTATCTCACCGGCTGTTTTTAAAGTAAGAGTAAGGCCTGTTCCTATGTCTTTTACCTCATTGCTTTGTCTTGTCATCTTAACGCCATCAACTGTAAAGATAGCATTTTGAGCTTGTTTTATATGATACTCGCCGTTTGGGTCATCCACGCCGTATTTTTTAACTACATTTATGCCCAAAGTATTGCTTAATAAAGATGAAGCATTCGCATCTGTTTGGAAATTCCCACCAGAGCCAACACCACCATCTTGAGCCCCGTCAAAAACGGTTACCGTAGCACCATTTGGAGCATTAACACCAGCTGAAAAACTAAAATTAAACTCGCCCTTAACATTTCCAGCAGCTGATAGCTGAACCTTTGAGCCTGTTACCTGGTCTACTCTATCTATTAAATCTTGATAAGTATCGGTAGTCTTAGCCTCTATCTCAAAAGCTTCCTCTCCAACAAAAACAGTGAATTTTGTATCTTGCGCTATACCAAGACTAGTTTGTAAGCCTGTTGTGCTAGAACCTAAGTTGATTTTGTTAATAGAGCTTGACGAAAAGCCTTTAAAGTTATCAGGAGCAAAGTCAGTTGTTTTTAAATTCCAACCAAGCGATGATAAGACTTGCACTGCATTAGAATCTTCTTGATATATACCATTGCTCTTAGTTCCAGCGTAAAAGCCTATGGCATTGTCAGTTCCTGTTTCTTTACTTGTGAGGGTTAATCTGTAAGGATTAGTTTTCTCGCCTGTGTTGATAATCTTTGCTTGTATATTGCCACCTGTGGCGTTGTTGATTTTATCTGCTAATTCTCTAAAGGTGGTGTTTGAATCCACTTCTATGCTGTACTCTTTATCATTTTGCACCAAGGTAAATGTAGCCTTTGTTCCGCTAGGTAAATTTGGTGCTATCATGTCTGTGTCTTTGTTAAAGCCTTTGCTTTGATACACATCATTTTTAGCTATTTGTTCAACAGTTACTAATAAATCCTGTATATTAACACCACTTGCTGCATCCAACGAAGCTGCGGCATTGTCTCCTGTTACGCTAGCGTCTACCTTTCTGTTAGAAAAGGCTGTAGAATCGCCCAAGGAAGAAATAGCAGTCTTAAAAGCTGAAAGCTTTGTTGTAAGCTCGGTTAAAGCAGTCTTTTTAGCCGTATTTATTTCTATCTTGGTATCATAAGGTTTTATTTGATTACTCTCGTCAAGCTCTTTCATTTTATTAATTAAGTCTGATGTAAGTACATTTGAAGCAATACCTAAACTTCCTAATTGTCCTAAAGCCATTTTTATCCCTCCTTATCAAATAACATACCAACTATATTTTTAAGGTGTTCCTTAAGCTTCATAGCCTCTTCTGTTGGTATTTGTCTAATCAAAGCTCCGGTGTCCTTTTCTACGACACTGATGTAAAGCTCGCCAATCTCATCGTTAAATTCAAATTTAACATTAGCATTAAGAGAGCTCATCTGTTCGTTTAAACTCTTTGTTAAATCATTTAAGCCGATGTTCTCATCACCTTGCTTGCTATCCTTAGGATTATCATTGGATAACACAGCAGCATGAGACGGTCTTTGCAAAGAACCAAGCTTTGCTATACTAGCAGACACGTTGGTATCTGCATTACTTATCTTACCTATATCCATCGTTAATACCCCTCCCCTATGGCAAATTGATTTCTCCTTACATGCCATATCGACATTAACTGAAAAAATTTAACATTTTTATCGTAAAAATTTTAAATTTATGATGTGTAAGCAAAAACTGTTCTAACTTTTTTCTAAATATTTTTCAAGCAAGCTATCTAGGAGTTTAAGGTCTATTATAAAGCTTTTCATGGCCTCTGTGATGAGATTTATAAGTTGTAAATTTTTTTGCACTTCCTCGCTATTGCTGTAAGTTTTGCAAACAAAAATTTTAGTAAAAGAAAGGCGAAAATTAGACAAATCACTTGTTAAAACATTCAAAAGAGCTGGATTTTTATCTAAAAATTCAGAAAATTCATCCATAAAAGCAAGCAAAAACGAAACAATTTCCCTACTTTTAAGCAAATCATCCTTATCGCCGTTAAAAAGCTCGATGGCTTTTAGCATGGTATTTTCTAAATTCTTAATACCTTGCTTGCAAATTAAATTTAACTTTTGCATTTCTTTATAAATTTTTTCTAAAAGCTTTGGTGCATTTTTTCTAGGCTCTAAGTCCTTAAAAGGCTTTTTAAGGACTTCATCAAGCAAGGTTTCGCAGTCTTTAAAGCTAAGTTCTTGTGTGTAATTTATCCTAGCACCGCCCTGCGTAGCGTTTATCAGCCTTACTTGTTTATTTTTATTATTTTGAATGTTTAAGCACATTTTTTCTAAAACGCCCTTAAAAAACTTCCAAATTTTATGACTTTTAACAGTTCCCACGCCACCATAAGCTACAAGCTCTTCCTCGCCTTGCAAATCATTTGATTCAAAAAATTCAGTGTAAATATAATCCTTGCTATGCGAAGCACCTTTACTATCATAAGCTAAATCCTGTCCTATAAAGATGATATTTTGATGTTCTAGCTGATACGCTAATTCTAGGGCATTATGAGCAACGGATGAGCCTATGTTTAAGTAGCCAAAATCCTGAAGTTTTAAGGACTTTATAAAGGCTGCTTCATAGCTTACTATGATGAATTTTCTAGCACTTTCTTTTAAGTACTTAACAGCAAGCGGAGATACTACGGACGTTAAGACAAAGATTATATCTTTATCAATTTGAGGGAAATTTTGCTCAAATAATTTAGCCGTCACATCTGTTCTTTCACACATCAATACATAATCTGGTTTAACATCATGCTTTGCTAAGATAGAATACGCAGAATCCGCACAAAAAATACTAGCCCTTTGCTCGTAAGCTTTTAACAAAGGAAGCTGTTTGTGTAAGGAAGGTCCGGTAGATACTATGATAGCCGTCTTTGAAGCCTTTCTTCTTAGGCTTATAAGCTCTTTTAGGCTTGAGTTTGAAACCATATCTTGTATATTATCAACTGTGTTTCGCATGCCTACTAAGGTATCTGCGGCTGAGTTGCCTTTGGAAATAACAGTTTCTTTTATAAGGCTTGAAATTTTATTTTGCAAGGCTAAAATTTCACTCTCATATCTTAGATAAAAATCGCTGCAAATATCTAAAAAATACACTCTTAAGCTATCAAAAATGCCTTTAGAGACAAACAAAGAACGCATTATATTTTCATCATTTTTGCTTAAAAGTATGAGTTTGTTTTCTTTAAAATACTTAGAATAATCATACTCGCTTAACACACAGCTTAAAAGCTCTAAATCATCATCAAAAATTACTACATGCTTTAAATTTGGATTTTTTAAAAGTAAAATGTAAAGATAAGCATTTGCAAAACCATAAAAATACAAAACCTTATAAAGCTCGTATTTTTCATAAAATTTAAGCTTTTCTTTGTAAAAGGTGGCACTGTCTTTAAAAATTAGCTCGTTTGTGTGAACATCAAGGATGTTTGAATTTTCTAACCCCCCCCCGTTCACAATAATCTTATATCTAGTGTTTTTAACCTGCGTTAAAGCCTCTTTAAGACTTTGGCTGTGAAGGCTGGATAAATTTTTTGCTAAAATTTTATTCACCATAAATTCCATCGACTAAGGAATTCACATAAGCATTATAATCAAAGCTAACTATGTCATCTTTAGCTTCTCCAAGCCCTATATAGAGGATATTTAACTCAAGCTCTCTTGCTATGCTAAGCAGCACGCCTCCCTTTGCCGTGCCATCAAGCTTGGTGATAATCAAGCCATCAAGGCTCACAAGCTCATTAAAAACCCTTGCCTGTTCTAAGGCTGTATTTCCTTGAGTGCCATCTAAGATTAAAATTTTCCTATGCGGCGCACCCTCTAGGGCTTTGTTTGATACTCTTATTATCTTTTCGAGTTCTTGATTGAGATTTTTTTGATTTTGCAATCTTCCAGCAGTATCAAGCAAAACCCTATCATAAGACTTGCTAAGTGCTTTTTGTATGCTATCATAAGCTATGGCTGAGGGGTCATTTGACTGCTCATTTGCAACTATATCTATGTTTAATTTATCCGCCCAAAGTTTTAGCTGCTTTGTTGCCCCGGCTCTAAATGTATCACAAGCTCCCAAAAGCACTTTAAAATTCTCTTTTTTATATAAATTTGCTAGCTTAGCAACAGTGGTTGTCTTGCCAGCTCCATTAACTCCTAAAATAAGCTCTACAAATGGTTTTGCCTCTTTTATATCCTTCTTATCGTACATAAAATACGAGGACATAACCCTTCTTAAATCCTCCTTATTTACCTTATCACTAGGTGGAAGATAGTATAAAATTTCCTCCACAACATCATAACTCACATCAGCTTCTAAAAGCATTTCCTCTAGCAAATCCTTAGTAAGATGCTGATTTTGCTTAACCTTAGATAAGGACGCTATGGTTTTTTTAAGATAAGAAATCATTACATTATAGCCTTTTGTATGTCTATATCTAGCATTTCTTGAGGGATGATACCTATATATTTTTTAGCAAAAATTCCATCGCTTTTATATAATATTATTGTTGGGATAGCATTTATTCCGCCAACTCCTTTTGTAAGTAAAAAATTATTATCCCCAAATGCTAAAGGGAAATTTAGCTTATTTGCAAGTCTAAAATCCCCAATATCTAAATTTGCACTATCATCTATAATCACGCCTATGACATTAAAGCCGTCTCTGTATTTTTCTTGCAGGGCATTTAAATGCGGAAGCTGAACCAAACAAGGAGTGCACCAAGTACTCATAAAGAAAAACATAGTGGCCTTTTGCTCGCTATCAAATTCCAAAAGATTATTACTTGCCTTAATGGCAATGCTTTTGTTATTGTCTAATTTTAAGTCAAATTTTATGCTCTCATTAGATCTTAAGGAAGCTGAGGCATTTTTATCCTCATCTTGTGTTTTATCGCAAGCACTTATAAAAAATACGGCAAAAAATAAGATAAAATAAGAGCTAAATTTTAATAAAGTCATGATATCAAACTCCAAATTTATTTTGATAAAATCTGGATTATATATGAAAAAGGTTAAGGATATGTTGTCAAAAGATGAAATTAGAAAAACTTGCAAAACTCTTTTAAAAAAGCACAGCACAAGGGCTTTTAAAAGGGATTTTTCCGTCTTTAAAGAAATAAAACATATCATAAAAGAAAAGAAAGCAAAAAATGTCTTGATATACATACCTTTGGATTACGAGATAAATTTGTTTCGTTTTAGAAAAAATTTAAGCAAAACTTGCAATCTTTTTGTTCCATTTATGCAAGATAAAAGCTTAAAAATTGTAAAATTACGGTTGCCTTTGTATAAAAAAAGGTTTGGGATTTTAGAGCCATTTAAGTCTGATTTGAATTTAAAGCTGGATTTAGCCGTTGTTCCTGTGATAGCGGTTGATAAAAATTTAAAGCGGATAGGCCATGGGAAAGGTTTTTACGATATGTTTTTTTCAAATTTAACTTATAAACCGCTTGTAGTTTTCATACAAGGCCTTGATTTGTTTTATAATGAAAATTTGACTCAAAAACACGATGTAAGAGCTGATTACTTCATAAATCCTTACAAAAAATATTTTAAGAAAGAGTTTTCAAATGTTAATAATATTTTACATATTTATAGCCGTTATCATAGGCGTGGGGATAGGATATTTAGTTGCTAAAAAGATAGATGAAGCCAAATACAACATCTTTGTAGAACAAGCCAAAGCAAGAGCAAAAGCCATAGAACACGAGGCCGAACTTGTTTTAAAAGATGCGAAAAATCATATCTTAAATGCCGAGCTTGAAATTAAGAAAAAATACGAGGATAAAAGCCACAAGGTTCAAAAAGAATACAACCAAAAAATAGAGGAATTGAGCAAAAAAGAGCAAAAAATCAAAGCTTATGAAAGCGAAATCGAAAAAAGCAAAGAAGAGCTTGATAAAAGTAAAAGCAAGGCTGTAAATCTCTACAATGAAAATTTGAGATTAAAGGATAGCTATAACACAAAGCTAGACGAGCTTATAAGAGTTTTAGAGCACTCATCAGGACTTACGCAAAATGAGGCAAGGGAAATCATACTTAAAAAGGTCGAGGAAAAATCAAGAGATGAAATTTCGCACATAGTAAGAAAATATGAGGAGGAAGCCAAGAGCGAAGCCAAGAGAAAGGCAAACTACATCATAGCGCAAGCTACCTCGCGTTTTGCCGGTGAATTTGCAGCCGAAAGACTTATAAATGTTATAAATATAAAAAATGACGAGCTTAAAGGACGCATCATAGGCAAGGAAGGAAGAAATGTAAAAACCCTTGAAATGCTACTTGGCGTTGATATCATCATAGACGACACTCCAGGAGCTATAATAATTAGCTGCTTTAACCTTTACAGAAGAGCAATAGCAACTAAGGTTATAGAACTTTTGGTAGAAGATGGCCGCATACAACCAGCTAGAATAGAAGAAATTTACGAAAAGGTATGCAAAGAATTTGAAGACAGTATACTTGAGGAAGGGCAAACCATACTCATGGATTTAAACATTTCTAAAATGCACCCTGAAATAGTTAAATTAATAGGTAAATTAAAATACCGTGCATCCTACGGACAAAACGCCTTAGCACACTCATTAGAAGTAGCACATCTAGCTGGAATTATAGCAGCTGAGTGTGGGGGCGATGAGAATTTAGCAAGAAGAGCTGGAATTTTACACGATATAGGAAAAGCCTTAACACATGATTTTGAAGGCTCTCATGTGGATTTAGGAGCTGAACTTTGCAAAAGATACAAAGAACACGATGTGGTTATAAATGCCATTTACGCGCACCACGGACACGAGGAGGCAACCAGCATAGAAAGTGCGGCTGTATGTGCGGCTGATACCTTAAGTGCTGCAAGACCGGGTGCTAGACGCGAGGTTTTAGAAGCTTTCTTAAAAAGAGTAAGCGAACTTGAGGATATAGCAAAATCAAAACAAGGTATTAAGAATGCCTATGCGATAAATGCTGGCAGAGAAATAAGAGTAATAGTTAATGCAGAGCTTGTAAATGACGATGAATCGGTACTTTTGGCCAAAGAAATTGCAGATGAAATTCAAGAAAAAGTGCAGTATCCTGGCGAAATAAAGGTAAATGTCATAAGAGAGCTTAGAGCTGTGGATTACGCAAGGTAAGCCATGCAAGAGATGATTGACACCCTGCTTAGCTGGGGTTATGCCATACTTTTCATCTACTCCTTAGGCGGTGGAATGGTAGGAATTTTAGCGGCTGGGCTTTTGAGTGCTTCTGGGCATTTTTCTTTAGCACTTTGTATTTTTTTAGCTTTTTTTGCAAACACCTTGGGTTCAACCGTGCTTTTCTTGCTGGGTAGATATGGCAAAAAAGACATAATGCCTTATTTTAAAAAACACAGACGCAAAATAGCCCTAGCCCAGCTTAAGATAAAAAAGCACGGAGTAAGCCTTATCTTGCTTCAAAAATTCATCTATGGACTTAAGACCTTCATACCACTTGCAGCAGGCTTTGCGAAATATGATTTTATGAAATTTTTTATCTTAAATCTTCTAGCTACTGTAATCTGGGCTGTAGGGCTTGGATACCTTGGCTTTGCCTTTGGTGCTTCTATATCTTATGTAGTGGATGCTTTTTCTGAGTATTCGTATCTTGTGCCTATATTTTTGCTAATCTTACTAATCTTATTGTGGTTTTATTTGTCAAAATTTTCAAAAAAACCTAAATGAAATTTTCGCAAAAACATAAAGAATTCTTTACGCTAACAGCTTTTTGTCTTTTTGTTTTTGCGTTTAATCTACTTTATGAGTATCTTTGCTTTATAGATTTTAAGGAAAATAAGCATAAATTATTAGAAAATGCCCTAGTTTTACAAAGTTATAATAAAACAAACGAAAAGGGCAGAACTTACGGTGTTTTGAAATTACAATACAAGAATTTCAACTTCTACACAACAAGCAAAAAAGATAATAATATCAGCAGATATGAGCTTTTAAATTTAAGAGTTATCAACAGTTCTGTAAATTTTAAGGATTTTTTATCAAAAAATTTTTACATGCCAAGCTATGATTTAAACACAAGTACTAACACATATAAACAAAATCCTATCATAACTTATTTTTTAAAGCAACACAAAGATGAAAAGATAAAAGAATTTTACGGAGCCTTATTTTTTGCCCTGCCAGTGTCTTTGGAGCTTAGAACAGATGTAAATTACTACGGTATAGCACATTTAATAGCTATCAGTGGCTATCACATAGGGCTTATATTTTCTTTTTTGTTTTTCATACTTTATCCTTTTTATAGCTTTTTGCAAAAAAGATATTTTCCTTACAGAAATTTAAGGCTTGATATATCGGTACTGATTTTTATATTTTTGTTTTGCTACGCTTATTTAATAGGCTTCGTGCCATCTTTTATAAGGTCTTTGGTGATGGCCTTGTTTGCCTTTTACCTGCTTTTAAAAAATATAAGGCTGTTAAATTACTCCACATTATTTTTCTCTATCCTCATATGTATAGCCTTGTTTCCGCAACTTTTATTTAGCGTTGGCTTCTTTTTCTCAATCTTTGGCGTCTTTTTTATCTTTTTATACATGAATCATTTTTCTAAATTCTTTAGCAATTTCACAAATGTAGTCTTGTTAAATTTATGGACCTTTTTTGCTATGATTGTGCCTGTTTTGTATTTTTTCCCATTAATTAGCTTGCAACAGCTTCTTTGCATACCTTTATCTGTACTATTTGTGGTATTTTATCCTTTGGTGTTGTGCTTACATATCTTAAATTTTGGATATATTTTAGACGACCTTTTACTTGACTTTTTCTCTATCAAATTTTATGCAAAAAACATCAGCATTAATTTTTATATTTTTATAAGCTATGTATGCTTATCTTTGCTTAGCATGCGTTTTGCTTATTTGGCTTTTTTTGTTGTTCTTGCCAATGTTATTCCCTTTATTTTGCTCTACATATAAGCTAAAATAATGATAAGTCTTAAAGCCAAAAAGATAAATAATCCACGATATATAAATCCATATAAAGAAAAATAAAAGCACAGAAAAAGAGCCATAAATATTAGTATAAGCCTTGTTATACACTACATAATACACAAATAAATTCTTACCTATATACCACACAGTAGCACTTACCAAAGATGTGATTAAAAGGTATTTTAAATTCCCTTTTTGCAAAGAACTTGAAAAAGATATAAAAAACAAAGCCCAAATGATGATAAATGGCAGTATCTCAAAGAAATTCAGGCCTATTTTAAAATCATCAAGTGTTTTTTGTATGTAAGCAGAAATGTAAAAAGAAAGTCCGAGCCCCAAAGGAACTAAGGTTAATAGCGTCCAATAAGCACTAATGCTATGCCAAAGCCCTCTAGGCTCGCTTTTTGTGATACGGTTTATAGTGTAATCATAGCTTGAAAAAAAGGCCAAAGATGTAAAAGCCATGGCCACAAGTCCTATTATACCTATATTTACGCTATTTTTTAAAAAGGTATCAAGATAGCTTGAGATAAGCTCTTGTTGTGTTGGTATCAAAAAAGTAAAAATTAAATTTTTAATCCTATCATAATACACATCAAAACTAGGAATTTGAGTAAAAACAGAAAAACATACAAACAGTATAGGTATCAAAGACAAAACAGTGTGAAAACTAAGTGCAGCACTATGATTCATCACTTCCTTATCTTTGAAAAGTGCTAAAAATCCTATGGTTTTTCTTAGCATTAAAGTCCCATTTTGTTTGGATTTAAGATATTATTTGGATCAAAGGCATTTTTAATCGCACGCATAATGTTCATCTCAGCCTCGCTAAAGGCTAGTTTCATAAAAGGAGCCTTGCTCACCCCTATGCCGTGCTCTCCGCTTAGTGTGCCATCAAGCTTTATGGCTAGTTTGAAAATTTCAGTGATAGCCTCGTGCCCTTTTTTTACTTGCTCTTCGTCGTTTTTATCCTCAACCATAACATTTACATGCACATTTCCATCTCCGGTATGCCCAAAACAAGGAATTTTAAAGCCGTATTTTTTAGAGATTTCATTTATGCCGCTAAGCAAGGCAGGTAGCTTAGATCTTGGCACGGTTACATCTTCATTTAATTTCAAATTCCCATACACAGTTATACTTTGAGAGCAGTTTCTTCTAGCAAACCATATATCAGCAGCTTCTTTTTCATCCTTTGCTATCTTAAATTCACTAGCCCCAGCTTCCTTAAAACAAGCCTCAAGCATTTTTAAATCATCATCCAAGCTTTGTTCTACATTGCCATCAACATCGGCTATAAGTATAGCGCCAGCCTCAACAGGCAGACCTTTTTGAAATTTGCTCTCAACCGCTCTTATGCTAAGATTGTCTAAAAATTCCATAGATACAGGTCTAACACCCTTTGCTAAAGAGGTATAAACAGCTTTCATAGCCTCATCCACACTTTTAAAAATCCCAAGAGCAGTTTTTTTAAGCTTTGGCAAGGGCATAAGTTTTAAACAAATTTCAGTGATGACTGCTAAGGTTCCCTCACTAGCTATTAAAATTCCTGCTAGATTGTATCCTGCTACATCTTTTATCGTTCTTTTTCCAGCTCTTATTATATCTCCGTTTGGCAAAACTGCTCGAAGTGCTAAAACATAGTCCTTTGTTATGCCATATTTTGCCGCTCTCATACCACCTGCGTTTTCGCTTACATTTCCGCCTATGCTTGAAAAATCCATACTAGCAGGATCAGGTGGGTAAAAAAGTCCGTGTTTTTTAAGCTCTTCTTGTAGTTTCGAATTTATCAGTGCTGGCTGCACTACTGCCACTAAATTTTCAAGGTCTATTTCTAAAATTTTATTCATGTGTTTTTCAAGGGCTAAAACTACCCCACCATTTACACTCAAACTTCCGCCCGTAAAGCCAGAACCAGCCCCTCTTGGCACGACTATTATCTTATTTTCATTGCAAAATTTTAAAATTTCACTTATTTCTTTCTCATTTTTAGGAAAAAGTACCCCATCTGGCAAAAAATGCTTTCTAGTGGCATCATAACTATAAGCTCTTTTATGAACCTCATCAAATTTGGCATCATCACCCAAAAGTTTCGTAAAATACGACTTAAATTCAGCTTTCATCTTTGTATCCTATAAGCTTTTTATAATAAGCATAATAATCTTTCACCCTGCTTTCAAAAAAATTAAATATAACCTTTTGATAACCATCAATCCTTGAGTAAAACGGGGTTTGCACCTCAGTTGATGAAAAGTTAAATTCGTTTTCATAAAGTATAGAAAAGCTCCAACAATCCACAAAAACAACCGACTTTTCAAGTGCAAACACTATAAGACCCAAAGCATTATTAGAGCACATAAGCTCAAAATCCTCTTTTTTAGGACTTAGCTTATATTCTCTTATCATATAAGCACCCAAAATATCAGGGTGTAAGAAATAAATTTGACTAAATCTAGCTTCCACTTCGTTGTAGCTTTGTTCATTTGGTGCGATTAGCATAGCCCTATCATACAAGAAATTCAAACGAACCGTGTCCCCAACTTGTATCTTTGTATCTGGTCTTGGCAAGGCTTCTTGCTTGATAATGTCGTATTCTTCTAGCTTGAGCTTTATAAACTCATCTTGTATATCATTAACACTTACTCTAGCTATGGCAGTTTCAATACCTGCTATATTTTGTATGACAACAGCACTTGCGCCAATTTTTGTTTGTATATTGTTGTTTTGTATATAAAACTCATTGTTTTCAATCTTAAAAATCTTTGTATCCACAGGAGCAATGGCGTATAAATTTAACAAGAAAAAAAATAAAAAATAAAAAGAGGCTTTAAAATACAAATAAACTCCTTTGATTTTGCAAATTTTTCCAAATTATAATCTAAAATTATTACATTTTTGTAAGAAATTTAAAGTAAAATAGGCTTTTTTCTAGCTTCACAAAAGGATTAATCATCATTATGAAAAAAATTGCATTGTTTTTTTGTTTATATTTACCGTTATTTTCGCTTTCTGTTATGGAGGAAAGGGAGTGGGCAAAGAATGAATTTTTCCTAAGTTTTTTAGAGCATAATTCCTTGCCCTTGTCTTTGTATTGGGATTTAGACCCGCAAGATAGAGAGCTTGCCTCAGAAATCAAAGAGGGTGAAAAGTATCAAATTTTATGGGATAATGAAAAAAACGAGATAGAGCAAATTTTAATCCCAATAAACGGCTCTGATTTGCAAATTCACATATATAAAGACATAAACGATAAATTCACCCTAAGCTTTACCCCTGTTGCTTACGAAGTGGAAGAAAGGGTGCTTTCTATAGAAATAGAACGTTCTGCATATCAAGATGTTGAAACTATAAGCGGTAGCACCCCACTTGCTAGAGCCATGAGAAACGCTTTTAGAGGAAGTATAGATTTTACAGCTATGCAAAAGGGAGACAAGGTAAGCATACTTTACGAAAGAAAGGAAAGGCTGGGACAAAGATTTGGTGATATAGTGGTTAAAATGGTTACTGTCGAAGTCAATAAAAAGCCTAATAGCGTGTTTTTCTTTAACGATACCTATTATGATGCTAATGGTAAAGAATTAGAATCCTTTTTGCTAACCCAGCCTGTTAAATACACCAGGATAAGCTCTTATTTTACAAGGTCTAGATATCATCCGGTGCTTAGAAAATACCGTGCTCACTTAGGAGTTGATTTTGCAGCACCGACAGGAACTCCCGTTAGAAGTGCAGGAAGCGGGGTTGTAAGCTTTGTAGGAACTAAGGGCGGATACGGCAAAACAGTTCAAGTAAATCACGGACAAGGTTACAGCACGCTTTATGCACATCTTAGTAGATTTGCTGCCATAAAAAGAGGCCAAAAGGTAAAGCAAGGACAAACTATAGCTTATGTTGGCTCAACCGGAGTTAGCACAGGACCTCATCTACACTTTGGTTTATATCTAAATAACAGAGCGATAAATCCTTTATCTGTAGTTAAAATTTCAAGGTCAGAACTAAAAGGCGACAAGAAAAAGGAATTTGAAAATACGATTGTCTTGTATCAAGAAAGATTGCAAGAATTTATAAAAAATAAAAACACAGTTCCTAAAAAAGAATCCTTGCCTTTTGAAAACTATGTGGAGCTTTGATGTCTGAAGCGCTTGATAGTGCAAAAAGCTTTTTAAAAGAAGCCTCTGTTAAAGACTGCAATGCAGATGAGTTGATAGAGGCCTTAAAGCTCGTAAAAGAACTTGATGAAGAATTCTACGAAAACACATTAAAAGCACTAACCATAAACAACCTAGCCAACACAGCTGTTTTAATGCCTGATTATATGCTAAATGACTTGCTTAACTGTTTTAGTACCTCAGCTGTGGCAAAGGCTATCGAAGAGCTTGAAAGCGATGATGCTACCGATTTGATACAAAATTTAGAACACCTTGACGAAAGCAAAGCCAAACTCATCTTAAATAGCATAGAAAAAGAACACAAAAAAGACATATCCTTACTTAAAACTTATGAGCAAAACTCGGCTGGGGCTTACATGCAAACAGAGTTTTTGCAAGCTTTTTTAAATGAGAGCTTGCAAGAGGCTGTGCAAAGATACAAAAAACTTAAGCAAAGCGGGGAATTAGATCAGGTGCAGCAGTTTTTTGTCACCGATGAAAAGGGGGTTTTGCAATACTGCTTGCCTTTTGGAGAGGCTTTGCTGTGGAATTTTGACACCACTTTCAAAGATATTATGAAAGATAATAGCGATAAATTAATAAAAAATTTTGTTTATGATAACGATGATATACATAGCGTTGTAAATTTAGTTAAAAGCTATGATTTAAGCGTTGTAGCCGTGGTTGATAAAAACAAAAATTTGATGGGTCGCATAACTTATGATGATATACATGATTATTTGCAAGAACAAGCCACAGAGCAAATTTACAACCTAGCAGGCGTTTCAGATGAAGCAGAGGAAGAAACAGTAAGTAAGGCTACGCAGGCTAGAGGTTTTTGGCTATTTATAAATCTTTTTACATCTTTGATTTCAGCAAATATCATATCTTTATTTTCAGGAGAAATCGAACAATTAGTAGCCCTTGCAATACTCATGCCTATAGTTGCTTCAATGGGAGGAAACACAGGCTCTCAGGCACTCACAGTTACTGTTAGAAAAATATCCTTAGGAGATATCAAATTTTCTAATGCAAAGCATATTATCTTTAGGGAACTACGAATTTCTTTGTTTAACGGTGCCTTTTTTGCTTGTGTTATGGGACTTGTTGCTTATTTTTGGTTTAATATCACAATGCTAGGTCTTGTAATAGCACTGTCCATGCTTATAAATTTAGGCTTGGCTGGCTTTATAGGCTCGGTAGTACCTCTTACGCTTAAAAAATTAGGCTACGACCCAGCGGTTGGCTCAAGCGTTATCTTAACTGCCTTAACCGATGCCTTGGGATTTTTTAGCTTTTTGCTTTTGGCTAAGATGATTTTATTATAAGGCAAAATACTTACTTTTTCTAGCTTCATCTTGCATATTTTGTATATATCTTTGCATAAGTTTTTTACTAAATTCCCCTACTTCTCCAGAATTTATAAGTCTTTCATCAACCTTTACAACGGGTAGTGTTGGCAATGAAGCAGCGTAAATAAAAACCTCATCGGCATTATAAACATCTTGCATGCTAAAGGCTCTTTCATCTACCTTAAGCCCAAGCTCGCTAGCAAAGCTTAGAATTTTATCGTTTGGTAGCGGTTTGGCAATTAAATTTTTATCTTTTATTATAAAGACTGATGAATTTAAGCTATATGCTATATAGTCATTTTCTACAAAAAAGCCATCATAAGCCTTAGCCTTTGTAATCATTTTTTGGGCATAGCACCGTGCTGCGAAGGAACCACTTTTTTTATATATTTTTTTCCATTGAATCTCAGGCAGTAAAATAATGGTCACGCCGCTTTTTACTAGAGGATTATTTTCTATCTTATACTCATAAACATAGGCCATAATAATTGGCTCAAACCACTCAACAAGGTCAAAATCCTTTGAAGATACTCCCTTGCTTACTTTAAAATATAAGAAACCTTCTTTAAGGGAATTTTTCTCAATAAGCTTTTGCAAATTTTCCTCTAATTCATCCTCATTAAAAACAAAGTCTACAAATTCGGCTTCTAAACTTCTTTTAAGTCTGGCAAAAAATTCATTTTTATATACCAACACCCCAAACATAACAGGAGCTACTTCAACCAAATCAGCAAAGGTAAAAACACTATCAAAATCACTAACTTTTGCCTCATTTTTGTGTAAAAATTCCCCGTCTAAAAACACTATATCCTTTTCTTGCATTTTTACTCCAAATAATCCAAAATTTGATTTTGAAATTTCATATACTCAAGCTCATATCTTAATTCTTTATTCTCCTCGCTTAAAACATCTTCTTGACTTCTTAAGGTTGCTATTTCCCTACTTAGATAATATATATTATTTCTTATGTAAATTTGTGGGATGAACACTATGCAAGCAAAGGCGATTAACAGCATAGAAAATAAAAGATTATTAAAATTTAAGTTTTTTACCTCGGCCATGGCCTGATTATAGCCGTCAAGCAGCATGGTTTTGGTTTTTTCCGAATTTTCGCTTTCTGTATTTTTTACTTCTTTTAGGGCCTTATTTTCTTGTTTTTTTGGCTCTTTTTTTGGAATTTTTATAGTTTGTGGTTTTTCTTGGGCTTTTTTTAAATTTTCTTTCTTTTTTTTTCTATCTTTTTTCTTAAAAAATGCAAAATTAGCCCTCTTTTTTTCCTCCAATTTCACATTTATTAAATCCTTTTTTAAGTAGATATTGCCGCTGCTTTGTTTTTCCTCTTCATATAAGTGATAAAAATCATCAAGGCTATGTTTATTTTTTTTGCTCACTCTTTTTTTTAGTAAATTCTCATCATCTTCTAATTTTACATTAAAATCATCGTCTAAATTTACTTGCTTGCCCTCTTTTATGGCGCGCGAGTATTTAAGCATTTTTTCACGAATACTTTGTCTTTCTTGCAAAAAATCATCATTTAACATTTCAAACCTTAAATAAAATGAAAGACCCTCATTTTAGCACAAGATGAGCGAGAATTCATCTTTATTTCACTAGAACTTGCAACAAGCGGTTTTTTATTTATAATTTTACCTAAACTGTGATTGTTTCCACAAACGCATTTATAAAGATTTTCATCGCATATGCAAGATTTTGCCCATTGTTTAAACGCTGTTTTAACCAAAGCATCCTCTAAAGAATGAAAGGATATGATGAGTAATTTGCAGTTTCTAAGCCCTGCTTTAGACACGGTTTCTAGCAATTCTTGCAAGGCTTTTAGCTCTTGATTTACTTCTATTCTTAGTGCTTGAAAAACAAGAACGGATTTTAAAATAGACCTATTTTTAAGCTTTTCATTACCTATAAGCTGTGCTAGCTCCTTGGCCGAGCTTATGTAATGTTTTTGTCTGTAAGCACAAATTTTCTCAGCTAAATTTTTTGCATCTTTTAACTGAGCATAATTTATAAAAAGCTCTGCTAGCTGTTCTTTGCTATATGTGTTAATGACTGTTTTAGCGTCTAAATCAAGGCTTGTATCCATACGCATATCTAAAAAATTTGACCTTATGCTAAAACCTCTTTCGTCTTTGTCTAGCTGATAGGAAGAAAGCCCTATATCAGCAAGTATCAATCTCAAAGATTTGATTTCATCAGCATTTAATTTTTTAAAAATATCCTTAAAATCACTCTTAAAAATCTTTACCCTATCTTTAAAATTCTTTAACTCCTCTTTAGCAAAAGAAATCGCCTCATCGTCTTTGTCACAAGCTATAAGTTTTGTATTTTTAGTATTTTCTAGCATAGCCTTGCTGTGCCCTGCAAAACCTAAGGTACAGTCAAGCATACAAGCATTTTCATCTATATCTTTTGTGCATTTTAAAACTTCATCCAACAAAACAGGTATATGCTTACAAGACATCCTAAACACTTTTTACTAATTTAATTTAAAATAATAGCAAAATTCTTGTTACATTTTAAACCTTATTAATGTATAATAATGACTTTTAAGCTATATAGGATTTTTAATGATAACTTGGATGCAAAGACACAAAAAATGGCTTGTTGTAACTATTTGGATAAGCGTTATAGCATTTGTTGGTGCTGGTTTTGTCGGCTGGGGTGATTATGATTTTAACACAGACCGTTCCTCTTCGCTTGCTAAAGTGGCAGATGAAAAGGTGAGCCCGGTAGAATTTAGACACAGATATGCTCAAATTTTTTCTTACTATCAAGAGTTAAACAACGGCACACTAACCGAACAGCAAGCAAAAGAAAGGGGCTTGGACGCTCTAGCCTTGCAAACTTTAATAGATGATAAGCTTTTAATCTCCTTTGCCAAAAAACTAGGTATAGGTGTGAGCGATGATGAAATTTTAAGGGTTTTAATAAGTGATGAAAATTTCATGGACCAAAACGGCTTGTTTGATAAAAACCTCTACTACAGCATTCTAGCTCAAAACAACATCAAAACAACGCAGTATGAACAAATGATAGCGGATCAAATTCTACTAAAAAAACTATCTGTCTTGTTTAATGTTCCGGTTTCTAATGAGGACTTGGAAATGTTAGCAGCAAATTTCTTTATGCAAGATGTATTAAGTATCGAGCCTATAAAGGCTGACAAGCTTTCAAACAGCGCTATAAATGAAGAGGAATTGCAAAAATTTTGGAACGAAAGAAAAAATGATTATAAGACCGAAAAACGATATGAGCTTATGACATATTTTATGCCGCTTGATTTATCAAACATAGATGAAAATTCTTTGCAGTCTTTTTATGAGGCAAACAAGCATAATTACAAGGATTTTACAGGTAAAATTTTACCTCTTAACGATGTTAAAGATGATCTTATAAAAGACTACGCTTTTGATAAATACAAAAACGAAGCAAATGTTAAATATATGGCTTTAAACAAGGGAGAGGATAAATTTCAAAAAGATATAAATGTGAGCGAATTTGATGTATTTTTTCCTTTGCAAATTTTGCGAACAGCAAAGCCTGGCGATGTTTTGCGACCATTTAAATTTAAAGAAAATGGAAAAGAAGGCTACATGATAGCCAAGGTTAAATTTATAGATAATGTTAGAACTAAAAGTTTTGAAGAAGCAAGAGAGGAAATTTTACCATCTTACATAAGCTTTAAAAGTAAAGAAATCTTGCAGGAAAAGGCAACAAAGGCTCTTGAAAATTTCAAGGGAAAAAATATCGGCACAGTTAGCAGAGACACAAGCAAAGATTCAATGCGAGTGCCTGATACTGTGATGAATGACGCTGAATTTAGTATTTTTTTAATGAATGTATTTAATCAAGATAAAAAGAAATCCTTCGTGCTTTTTGATGACAAGGCTATCTTGTATGAAATCAAAGACCAAACTTTGTTAAATACCTCAAAAATGGAGCAATACAAGAACAACCTAAAAGAAAATTTAGCCTCCATAAAGGCTTCCTTGCTTAAAGAAAATTTGCTAAAAAAACTCAAGCAAGAACAAAAGATTGAAATTTATTATAAAGGGAATTGAACTTGAATATCTTAGGAATTGATTTAGGCTCAACTCAAACTTGTGCGATTTTAGCACAAAAAGACGAGGATAACCGCCTTAATATCATCGGTTTTGGCAAGGTAAAAACTCAAGGCGTAAAAAAAGGTGCTATAACAAACATAGAAAACGCTTCAAATTCCATAGCTCAAGCAGTAAAAGAAGCGCAAATGGTAGCTGGTATGCACTATGATAAGGTTGTAGTGTCTATATCTGGCGCTTATGCAAAGAGCGTAAATAGCGTTGGGGTTGTTAATATACCAGGAAATGAAATCAGTATAAAAGAAATTCACAGAGCCGTAAGCACAGCAAAACACACTGCTAACATACCTACCGGTTACAGAGTTGTGCATGTTTTACCTTACAGCTTTAAAGTAAATGACCTTGAAAATGTAGATGACCCTCTTGGAATGAGCGGCAACAGACTAGAGGTTTTAACGCATATAGTAATATCTCAGGATTCTCATATCAAAAATTTAGAAAAAGCTGTGGCCTTAGCAAATTTAAGGGTTGATAATCTAGTCTTATCTGGCTATGCTTCCTCCATAGCTTGCTTAGATGACAGCGAAAGAGAGCTCGGAGCTATCTTAGTTGATATGGGTGGTGCAATTTGTGATATAGTGATACATATGGGAAATTCTATAAGATACAACGACTGCCTTTTAATAGGCTCTATAAATATAACTCAGGATTTAGCAGTATCTTTACACACTCCATTAAAAGAGGCTGAGAAAATCAAGCTTAACTACGCAAATTTGTCCCAAGAGCCTGAAAATTTAGTAAAAGTGCCGTCTATTGGCGATGAGAAAAAAATGAATGATGTAAAACTAGAAGTAATTTCTAATGTTATTTACGCAAGGGCTGAAGAAACCTTAATGATCTTAGCAAAAATGCTAAGCGAAAATTCTTACGCAAACAACGCTGGTGCTGGCATAGTATTAACGGGCGGAATGACTAAATTAGCTAGGATTGATGAGCTTAGCTACGCTATGTTTGATAATAAATCTGTGAGAATAGCCTCGGCAACAAATGATTTGATATTTGGTTTTAGCGATGTTATAACAGACCCTGAAAATACTTGTGCTATAGGACTTTGTTTGTATGGGGCTGGGTATTTTACTCCTTATGAGCTTGATTCTAAGGACAAGTTAAGATATAAGGGAGAACCCGAACTATCTAATAAACCCATAAAAAACGAACTATTTGTTGATGAAATAGAGGATGAAAAAAGTGAAAATTATACTGAAAATTCAAAAGAAAATGATACAATAGCACTAAGAGATAGTCTAGAACTTGATAGCGTAAGCAAAGATAAAAAAGATGGTCTTTTGTCTAAGTTTTGGAACAAAATAGTAAATCAATTTTAATTTTTCATAGGAGAGCTGATAATGAAGGAATTTGTTGTTGAAGAAGCACAACACGCAAGAGGAGCTAGGATAAAAATAATAGGCTGCGGCGGTGGCGGCGGAAATATGATTAATCATATGATGAAAACCGGGTTTGACAAATTAAATAAATTAGACTTAATAGCTGCAAATACCGACGGACAAGCTCTTGCAAAATCTTTAGCAAAGACTAAAATTCAACTTGGCGAAAAAACAACTAGAGGCCTTGGCGCTGGTGGTAACCCTGTAGTAGGTGCTGAGAGCGCTAGGGAAAATTATGAAGAATTAAAAGCTTGTTTAGACCAAAGCGATATAGTGTTTATAGCTTCTGGCTTTGGAGGAGGAACCGGAACCGGTGCTGCACCTATAGTAGCTCAAGCTGCAAAAGAAGTTGGTGCCTTAACTGTGTGTGTTATTACAATGCCTTTTAACTTTGAAGGCGCTAGAAAAAAGAAATTAGCAGAAGCTGGACTTGCAGAGCTTAAAAAAGAAAGTGATTCTATCTTAGTAGTTCAAAATGAAAAAGTAAAGAATTTGATAGACAAAACAGCTCCATCTAGCAAGGTTTATGAAATAGTTGATGATGTGCTAGCTAAGGCTGTTAAGGGTATGGTTTCTATACTTGTTGATAATTCAGAAAGAAACGTAGACTTTGCCGATATCAAAAATGCTATGGAGCACAGGGGCTTAGCCTTGATGGGTGTTGGATACGCTCAAGGGCCTAATGCGGCTGAGGAGGCCATGAATAGTGCTTTAGAATCTCCTTTACTAGACGGCTTTAATGTAAAGAAAGCAAAAGGAGTTATCATACACACAAGAAGACATGAGGATTTTCCTTTTATGGCATTGAATGAGGTTTTAGAAAAACTAACTGATATGCTAGAAGAAGATGTTATAGTCAAGCACGGAGACTTAAGTGATAATTCTATGTCTATCGATGAAATTGAAATTACAGTTGTGGCGACAGGTTTTGAGTATAGCAACGCAAATTCACAAAATCCAAAAAAAGATGAGCAAAATATCGCAGAAAATAAAAGAAATTTATATGTTCAAAGTCTTGGAAAAACAGGAACTTTCAATAGAGATGAGGTTTTAGAACATATAGAAAATGTGCCTTCGTGGTTAAGAAATCAAATGGATTGAGCTTTCAATCCATTCCTTAAATTCTCTAAAAATAAAATCAAGTATATTTTTATTATTTAAAAGTGGTTCCGCCGTCTACTATAAAGGTATGACCGGTAACCCAAGAAGCCTTATCAGAACACAAGAACAAACAAGCACCGGCAAGGTCTTGTGGTTGTCCCATCCTGTTTAATGGACTTAAATTTATAGTGGCTTGTTTTACTTCCTCATAGTTTGTAAAAGCTCTTAAAGCGTCGGTTTCTATAGGTCCTCCGCTTACTACATTTACCCTTATGTTTTTATCGCCAAGCTCTGTAGCAGCGTATCTAGCCATAGCTTCAACTGCAGCCTTTGCTGTGCCGTGTCCTGCGTAATTTTCTATATGAACTAAATTTCCGGTAGATGAGATAGAAATAATACTTCCGCCACCCACAGCTTCCATTCTTTTTGCAGCTTGTTGAGCACCTACTACGAAAGCATTAACTGTTGCTGTGAAGATATTGTTTATACCCCTTGGTTTTAGTTTCATAAATTTAGTGTAACCACCAACAACAGCACGACCGGAGATAATGGCATTTGATATGAAAAAGTCCACGCGGTCAAAGTCCTTATCTATCTCTTCAAAAAGCTCTTTGTAGCTTTCGGGCTCTAAGATATTGAAAGGATAAGCCCTTGCTTTTATCTTGTAGTTACTCTCTAAATCTTTTGTAATCTCCTTAGCGAGCTCTTCATTGGCATTATAAGTAAAGGCTATATTTACTCCAGCCTTAGCAAATTCATAGACTATAGCCTTACCAATACCCCTAGTTCCGCCACTTATTACCAGGGTTTTTCCTTTAAAAAAATCACTCATAATCAATCCTTAAAAAATGTTAATTATATCCAAAAATGACTTAAAATAAATAAAATAAATTTGGCAAATAAGCAAAATGATGCAAAAGCTCAACAAAACAAAGCACAAAAAGCCCTAAAGCCCAATTTATCGCTCTTCTTAATTCTTTATGTAAAAATTCAGGCCTCACCTCTATCCTATCCGGGCAGTAAAAATTAGAAAAATTTGGAAAAAATCTAGCTGTTTTTTCCAAAAATTCCAAGTAGGCTTGTCCAAATTTGGAGCTTAAAAACCTTTCTTCTTGTTTTATGGTGTAGTGATATATGATTAAGAAAAATAAGGCTCCAATTATAAGTAAAATGATTTGAGCCTTTATAGCTAAAAGTCCTAAAAAGGCTATGAAAGAAAAAAGATATAAGGGGTTTCTACAAATGCTATAAGCACCATAATCTATAAATTTGCTCCCATCAACACCTTCATTTTTCATACCACCTATAAAAATGGTGGCATAAATTCTGCCTATAATGCCAACAAAAACTAAAAATACGCCTACAATTCTTATGAAATTTGCCGTAAAATCATCATAAGGCGTGTAAGAAATTAAAACCCAAACTATAAAAACAAAGGTAAATATATACTGCCATATAAAACGGTTCATTCTAGTCCTTATTTTAAAACTTCATATTGTTTTAGCACATCTTCTAAGAGCTTCATAGTCTCTAAACTAGGTTCTATCAATGGAAGACGGTATTCTAAGTGCTTAATTATCCCGCTTAGATACATAGCGGCCTTGATTGGAATTGGGTTGCTCTCGCAAAACAAAGCTTTGTTTATATTGTAAAGCTTGTCATTTATAGCCTTTGCCTCTTTATATTTCTCATCTAAGGCTAGATGCGTTAGCTTTGAAATCATATCAGGAAGCAAATTTGAAGTAACCGAGATAACGCCCCTGCCGCCATTTGACAATATAGGATAATTAATAGCATCATCACCGCTTATAAGTATCATTTTAGGCTCATGAGCTAGTAAATCCACGCACTTATCTATGTTGCCGCTTGCTTCTTTAACTCCATATATATTTTCGCAGTCTCTAAACAGTCTTATTATCGTTTGAGTAGCTATATCACAAGCTGTGCGACCAGGGACATTGTATAAAAGCACAGGTATATCAACACTTTTTGCTATTTCTTTATAATGTCTATAAAGCCCTTCTTGCGTTGGTTTGTTGTAATAAGGGCTTACGCTTAAAATTCCATCCGCATTATTATCCTGGGCAAATTTGGCCAAGCCCACGGCCTCGTGAGTGGCGTTACTGCCAGCGCCTGCTAAAACCTTTGCCTTGGTTCCTTTGCAAGCTTCAACCGCTATTTGTATGCAAATTCTATGCTCCTCGTGAGTTAAGGTTGCACTCTCTCCGGTAGTTCCCACAGGAACAACAGCATCTATACCATACGAAATCTGCCTTTTTATAAGGGAGTAATAAGCCTCCTCATCTAGCTTGCCATTCTTAAATGGTGTAATCAGCGCCGTCATAGCACCGGTTATGATATTTGTATCCATGTTAAGCCTTTTTAAGTATTACTGTTGTTGAAAATTTTTCTTTAAAATACCTCTTTGCACAAGATGTTAAGTCTTTTAGCTCTAATTTTTTTATATTTTCTTCATAATTTAAAAGCGGCTTTAAATCTCCCTTTGCTATGTAATCTCCGTAGATGTTCGCCACAGAACTAGCGGTATTTAAAGAAAATACAAAATCCCTTCTTACTTGATTTTTAATTTTTAACAAATCCTCATCTTTAATCTTGCCTTTTTTAAGCTCAGATAAAATTTGCAAAAGCTCTTTTTCTACTTCTTGTGCTTTTATCTTAGGATTGCAAACGCAAATAATTATAAATAAATTCTCATCTATGCTTTCGTTGCAAAATGCGTAAAATTCATTAATCAAAGCCTTTTTATCTATGAGAATTTCTTGTAAAATACAACTTTTACCAGATGAAAGCAAATCGGCTAAGACATTTAAAGCCGCTATGTCTTTATGTTTAAAGGGCGGAATTTTATAAGCTAGTGCTAAAATTTCCGTATCACTTTCCTTTTTTAAGAGCACTCTTTTAGCGCCGTCTTGTTTTGGCTCTTTTTGATGTGGTTTTGGTATGGTTTTTGTATTTTTAATATGCTCAAAATGCTTCTTAGCCAAAGCAAAAACCTCATCACTATTAATATCGCCACTTACCATTAAAAAAGCATTTTTTGGCTGATAATATGTACTATGAAAGTCTTTTATGTCTTCAATTTTCCAATTTAATATATCATCCTTAAAGCCTATGGGAGTCCAGTGGTAAGGGTGATATAAAAAGGCATTGTTAAAAAGTCTAAAATAAAGATAACCAAGAGGATTATTATCAGTTCTCCAAAGTCTTTCTTCAAAAACAACCTTTCTTTCGGGTTGAAATTCCTCATCTTTTAAGTTTAAATTCTGCATAAGCTCAGCAAAAAGCCACAAAGCCTTGTCTAAATTTTGCTTAGAGCATTTTATATAGTAATGCGTGTAGTCAAAGCCTGTGCTAGCGTTATCAACGCCTCCAAAGCCCTTTACTATCTCGTCAAATTCTCCAGCCTTTAAATTTTTAGTGCTTTTGAAATTTAAGTGCTCAAGCATATGAGCTATGCCACTTTTTCCTAAAATTTCATTTCTTGAGCCAACCTTGTAAAAAATATCTACGCTAATTACACCGCTATTTTTATTCACATCAAAGGCATAAACTTCAAGTTTATTTTTCAAAACTTCCTTTTTGTAGGCTATCATTTTATGTTCGCTCCCACGGCTTCTTGGATATTTAAGAATTTATCCTTTTTTAAAAGCTCACATAAGCTTTTGTTGATATCTCTTATTAAAGATGGTCCCTTAAAGACTAAGGCTGTGTAAATTTGTACTAAAGACGCACCATTTTTAATCCTATCATAAGCTTCGTTTGCACTGTCAATACCGCCACTTGATATTAAGACCGTATCTTTAAAAAATTCCTTAGCCAAGGCCTTAAAAAATTTAGAGCTTTTTTCTTTTATAATCTGACCGCTTAAGCCTCCAAAGGTTCTGTTATTATCAAGCAAGGAATAATCTGTGCTCGTGTTTGCTATTATAAAACCGCTTACGCCGTCTTTTAAGCAGTCTTCGCATAAAGTTAAAGCCTCTTTTTGCTTTAAATCAGGCGCTATTTTTATAAAAATAGGCTTGGAGCTTAAATTTTTCGCCTCTTTTAACAAAGATGACAAAAAGTCTTTGTTTTGTAGGGTTCTTAAATTCTTGGTATTAGGAGAGGAAATGTTGATAGTGAAATAATCACAAAAATTATTAAAAGATGAAAGCAAGTTAAGATAATCTTGCAAGGCGTTTTCATTGCTAGTATCTTTATTTTTACCTATATTTGCACCAATAGGCAAAACAAAAGGGTAGCTTTTTTTTAGATTTTGTAAGACCTTAGCCTTGCCTTTATTATTAAAACCCATGGCATTTTGCAAGCTCTCCTCTTTTATAAGCCTAAAAAGCCTAGGTTTATCATTGCCTTTTTGTGCTAAAGGAGTAACAGTGCCAAATTCTAAAAAGCCAAAGCCAAGAGCACACAGACCCTTTAAAATATTTGCATTCTTATCAAAGCCACCCGCGATACCTACCGGATTTGCGAAAAATAAGCCTAAAAGCTCTTGTTTTAACATATCATCATCATAAACATATTTATTTGCCAAAAGATTAAGCAAGGCTGGATGTATAAACTCCAAACCCTTTAAAGAATACTCAGCCAAAGAGTGCGCAAGCTCTGGCTCAAGCTTAAAAAGTATAGGTTTTATCAAATCGTACATGTCTTTCCTTTGAGGAATTCTAGTTAAGAAAGCTTATTTTAACTTAAAAATCCATATTTTTATCTTTTGTTTTAAATTTTTGATAAAGCTCGCATCTTTGCATAAGCTCCTTATCTGTGCCAATGTCTAGAACCTGTCCTTCGTCTAAAACGACTATTTTATCTGCATTTTCTATAGTGCTTAAGCGGTGAGCTACAAGCAAGATCAAATGCTCTTTTTTAAGCTCTTCGATAGTCTTTGTTATGGCCTTTTCGCTTTCATTATCAAGCGCTGAGGTAGCCTCGTCAAATATAAGCAAATCAGGCTTTTTGTATAAGGCCCTTGCTATAGCTATTCTTTGTCTTTGCCCTCCGCTTAAATTTTTGCCGTGCTCTTTTATGATGCTGTAAATTCCGCCCATATTTTCTACAAAATCATAGGCGTTTGCCTCTTTTAAAGCTCTTATAACCTTGTCTTCGTCAAAGTCTTGCGAATAGGCTACATTATCAGCTATGCTTTCGTTGAAAAGGTAGATATTTTGGGTAACTAAGGCTATTTTCAGTCTTAGACTTGCTAGAGTGTAGGAATTTATGTCATCATCATTTAGCAAAATTTCGCCACTTTTTTTATCGTAAAAACGCATTAAAAGATTTATGATAGAGGATTTCCCGCCTCCACTAGCCCCTACTAAGGCTAAAATTTCTCCTTTTTTAAAGTCAAAATTTACACCATTTAAAACCGGCTTTTTTTCTACATACTCAAAATGCACATTTTTAAACCTTATCTCATCTATCTTTTCTAGTTTTTTTACACCATCTTTTATGCTAGGCTTTAAATCAAGTAGATAAAAGGTTCTTTCGCTAGCTGCTACTGCTACTTGAAGCTTTGCGTAGGCTGAGCTTATCTTTTTTACAGGAGTGTAAGCCATGAAAAGTGCTGTTAAAAAGCTAAAAAAGGAATTTATCTCTAGCTCTCCTCTTATAACCTCAGCGCCTCCTATCATGATAACAGCCGCTATGCCAACAGAACCAAAAATATCCATTATAGGACTTACAAGAGAATCTATCCTTGCATTTTTTATAGAAATTTTTGCTAATTCATTGTTTTGGATATTAAATTTATCAAGCTCTTTTTTTTGAGTATTATCTGCTTTTATAAGCTCTAAATTTGAAAAAATTTCACTTAGTCTTGACATCAAATCAGCACCTTTTTCCTGCGACCTTTTGCCGAGTTTTTTAAGCTTTCTTGCAAAAACTGTCAAAATTAAAAGCGAAAAAGGAATTACCACAAGAGCGAAAAAAGCAAGTTTTGGACTTTGATAAATCACCACCGATAAAAGCCCTATAACAGTTATAAGGTCTCTTAAAAATTCAGGGATTATGTTTGAAACTATGCTTTGTAAGGCTCCTATATCGCCTGTGCAGCGGCTCATAAGCTCTCCGCTTCTATACTTATGAAAGAAAGCCATGTCAAGCCTTAGTATGTTTTCAAGCACCTTAGCTCTTAGCTCTTTTAAGATATTTGCGCCTATGTATGAAATAAAATAACTTTGTGTATAAAGTCCTAAATTTTTTAAAAAATAAATAGCTATAACGCCTAAAGGCATTATGTAAAGCATGGTCTCATCTTTTTCTACGAAAATCTTTTTTAAGATGGGGTCTACCATATAAGCACTTCCGCTAGTTCCAGCAGCCGCTAAAAGCATGCCAAACATAGCTAGCACAAAATACCACGTGTATTTTTTATAAAAAGGCTTAAATCTTACAAGCACATCCTTTAAATTCATACTTTTTTGCTTACTCATCTATCTTTTCCCACATAACGCCGTTAGCGGTGTCCATTAAGGCTATATTTTGCTCTAAAAGCTTGAGTCTTATCTCGTCCGCTAGAGCATAATTTTTCTCCTCTTTTGCCTTAGCTCTTAATGAAATTTGCTCCTTAATGTAAGCTTTTTGCTCATCATCTAAGCCAAATTGAAAGTAAGAAAAAGGCTCTAAAAAACCAAAGCCAAAGATTAAAGCACTTTCCCTTAAGCTCTCTTTACAAAGCTCTTTAAATTCTTTATTTTTCGCCTCTTTATCAAGCCTTAAATTTGCCTCATTTATAAACTCATCCAGCAAGGATAGGGCTTTAGATATATTTAAATCATCACTTAAAGCGACTAAGATATCCTTTGCAAGCTTGGTTTTAAGCTCTTTTAAATCCTCTTGCAAGTCATTAAATTCAGCTAAATTTAGCCTTTTTTTAAGTCTATAAAATTTATCAAGCCTCTTTTTTGAAGCCTTTAAATCGCTAACACTGTAGTTAAAATGAGCCCTATAGTGCGAAGATAAAAGATAAAATCTCAAAGCCTCGGCAGGAACATCCTTTAAGCAGTCTTTCACGAAAAAGCTGTTATTTAGGCTTTTGCTCATTTTTTCTCCGTCTATATTTACAAAGCCATTATGAAACCAAATTTTAGCTAGGTTTTTATCTTTTAGACAGCGGCACTGTGCATTTTCATTTTCATGATGCGGAAATAACAAATCAATCCCGCCACAGTGTATATCAACACCATCTTTAAAAATGCTTTCTATCATAGCAACACATTCTGTGTGCCAGCCAGGCCTTCCCTTGCCAAAAGAAGCTTCATAAAATTCATCATCAAATTTCCACAAAACAAAATCGCTGTCATTTCTTTTAAGAGACTGTTTTTCCAGCCTACTTTGCGCCTCGCTTAAGTCTCTTTTTATGAGATGAAAATAAATATTTTCCTTACTAGTATCAAGATAAATTCCATCATCAAGCTTGTAAGTAAAAGATTTAGCACTAAGATTTTCTATAAAAGCAATCATTTCCTTTATATACTGCGTAGCCTTTGGTTTAAAGCTTGGTTCTAAAACATTTAAGGCTTTCATATCGTTTTCATAAGCGTTTATATAGTAAGTTGTAAGCTCTGTTAGGCTTAGTTTGCTATCTTGCATTTTTTGTAAAATTTTATCATCTATATCAGTATAATTTCTAGCAAATAAAACCTTAAAACCGCTATTTTTCAAAACCCTTACGAGCAAATCAACGCACAAAGCAGACCTTGCGTGCCCTAAATGTGCGTAATCATAAACAGTAGGCCCGCACAAGTAAATGCTAACTTCTTTTTTATCCAGCTCTATTTTATTCTTAGTAACACTGTCGCTTAATCTCAAAAATAATCCTTAATAAAAATAAAAGAAGAGATTAGAAAATTCACGAAAACATCTTTAATCTCTACCAAAAACACAGTAAAAATAACAAGAAAAATAATAGCTAAAAATACTTCCTTTAAGGAAAAAAGATTTATAAATTTTTTAAAGCCAAATTCTTTGATATTTGCTAAAAGCAAGTAAATCGCACTTATTGATGAGCTAAGTGCCACTGCTAAAACCTTAAATTCCTCATCTTTAATCAAAAACACACAAGCTATAGCAAAAACAGTGGCTATTAACAAAGACTTAAAGGCTATTATCGCGGCTATTTTTTGCTTAAATTTCGCATAAAGCCATAAAGAAAGGATTTTTTGCAAACCAAAAGGAAGCAAACCTAGCATATAAGCCATTAAAACATAGGCCGTAAGCTCGGTATCCTTGCTACTAAATTCACCCCTTTCAAACAAAAGCTGCGTGATTTCTTTTGCAAAAACTATGCCCACTATGCTTGATAAAAGCAAGATAATGCTTAGTGATGCAAGTGCTCTTCGCATAAACAATAAAGCCATATCCTCTTCGTCATTTTTCAAATGCTTTAAAATTTTTGGAAAAGAAACCTGAGTTAAAGCTATAGCAAAAAGTGCTAGGGGAAGCTGGAAAATTCTATTTGCGTAATAAAGATAAGATATAGAACCAGTAATTAAAAATGAAGCTATGGTAGTATCTATCAAAGAGCTTAGCTGCGTTGCTGATGAGCCTAAAATTCCTTGAAAGAAATTTGAGTAAAATCTTTTTAATTTCACCTTATAACGCTTAAATTTCACGCTTAAACACATGGCCTTTATAACTTTATTATTTTTTAAGGCTAGCAAATGCCATATAAGCTGGGCTAAGCCGCTTAAAACTATGGCGTAAGAAAAATAATAAAGGTTATTATAAGCGTCATTTTTCTCCACAAAAAAGGCGCACAAAACTATGCAAAGATTAAAAAAAGAGCTTGAAAAAGAACTCACAAAAAACTTATGTTCATAATTTAGCAAAGCACTTAGCAAGGTAACCAAAAAAATAAAAAACAAATACCAAAAATTTATGGCAACCAAAGGAGCGGCTATGGCTAAGGTCTGGGCATTAAAACCAAAGGCAAAAATCTTTGTAAAAAATTCAGCAAAAAAACTAACTAAAAGACAGAATAAAAAAACTATAACAGTAAAATGCAGTAAAACTGTTATCGTAAAAGCTCCCTTTTTTTTCGCAGCACTGAAATTTGGCAAAAAGCTTTGATTGAAAGCTCCTTCTGCAAAAATTCGTCTGAAAAAAGCTGGCATTTTAAGTGCCACAAAAAAGACATCACTATAAAGCCCTGCACCTAAAAATAAGGCTAAAATGACATCCCTTGCAAGTCCTAAAACGCGGGAAAATAAAATTCCTAAAGAATTTACTATGAAGTTTTTAAATATTATATTCTTTTTCATAATCTCCTCAAAAAAACTTTTTATTCTAACGAAAATTTGTTAAAATAGACAAACTTTTATGTAAGGGGGTAAAAATGCAAGACATCGTTGTTACTACAAACCCTTATGAAGAGCTTTTAAAATTCAGTGCTAACACAGGAAAAGAGCTTTCAAAGCTTGATTTTACAATACTTGGTTTTTCAACCACTTACACTTTAGAAGGCGAAAGCAAGCAAATAAGCGAAAAGGAATTAAGTATCTTTGATGATGATGAGCTATTTTTAAACGAAAAGTTAGAGCTTCATCAAAGCTATAAAATCAAAATCACCGAGCTAAACGAAGCCTCATCAAAACTTAGCTCAAGCATTTCATTGCAAACAAATAAAGACATAAGCAGCTTAATTCTTTGCCTAGACTTAAGCGAGCTAAACTTTAACACTTCTTTAGCCGTGGAAATTTTGCAAGATGTGTATAAAAAGATGATTAAAGAGGGCTTTTTTTTAAGCATTAGAATTTTTGATTTTAAAAACAAACTAATAAACATCTTGTCCAAATTTAAAGATAATAAATTAAAACAAAAAAAGGTAAAAATTCTCATAGCAAAGGGCGTGAAAACAGTTTCTGCTGAGCAAGAAAAGCTTATATTTGCCTATCAAGATAAGGCAAGAAAGGCACACGGAGTAAATAAAGTAAGCATAATAGGCATAAAAGAAGGAGAATTGGCCTTTAAGCACATAAAACCGGGCAAGTCAAGAAAGGGACGAAATTTAAAGCTTTCTTTTATAGAAGCTAGAGAGCCAAAGGAAAATAAAATAGACTTTTCTTGCTCCGAAAATTTCGAGTTAAAACAAAAAACTAATCCTTTAGAACAAAGTCAAATCGATGAATATATAGCCAAAAAAAGCGGTTTTATAAGCGAAACAGCTGGTAAATTTGATATAGAAACCGAGCTTAATTTATCATCAGTAAATTTTAAAGACACGGGCATAATTTACGCCGGGCTTGATACAGGAGTGAGTTTAAACATAAAAAACGCCTCGCAAATTGATGAAGCTGTTGGTTCTGGCGTTTATATAGAATGCGAAAATGTCCATATAACAGGCAATATAGCCGGCAACACAAACATAAAAGCAAAGAATTTAAAAATCTATGGGCAAACCCACAGCAAAAGTTCGATTGAGGCTGAAAATGCCTATATATCCCTGCACAAAGGACACTTGCAAAGCAATATAGCAGATATAGATGTTTTGGAAAATGCCTATGTAAAGGCCGACACGGCAAAGATTAAAAAAACCTTAGGTTCAACAGTAGAAGCTAACAAGGCCTTAATCATGTCCATATCAAGCAATAACAACATAATTTTTACGCAAACAGTTGTCATAGAGCGCTGCGAGGGAACAAATAACAAATTCTTAGTAAGCATACAGCAAAAAGATAAGGATTATGAAAAAAGATTGCTCGAAATCAAAACAAGGATAGAAAAGATACCAAACATAATTCATTCTTTACAAAGCGATATGAGTTCTAGCAAGATAGCTGTGGAAAAGATTATAAAACAAATTGATTATTTAAAATCTCAGGGACAAAAAATTCCTATGAATTTCTTGCAAATTGTTAGGGATTATCAAAGCTCAAGCAAGGAAGTTCAAGCCTTGGTAAAAGAAGAAGCTGACTTAAAACTAGAAGCAAAAGATATTATCGCGGAGCTTGCTAAGTTGCAAGAAAGTTTATTTGAAGCAAAGCTGATAAACAAAGATGGCAAATGGACTGACATGAATGAGATTAAATTTAAATTTATTTATCCAAACTCAACTATACTTTATTCTACGCGCGCTAATGACAATATCAAATTATTAATGCTTGAAAAAGACTTAGATGATAATGCAAAGCCAAAAATCGTGCATAAAAATGAATTTGATGAAAAGGATACTAAGTGGTAGTTGCTATAGAAGGTGTGATAAGCAAAAAAGAACCAACCTTTGTTGTTATAAAATGTACTAGTGGCGTATCTTACGGGGTTTTTGTATCTTTATTTTGCTCCTCATCGCTAAATCTTGGCTCAAAAACGGAGCTTTTAATCACACAAATCATAAAAGAGGATTCTAATAAATTTTTTGGCTTTTTGGATAAAAACGAACAAATAATGTTTGAATCCTTGCTTAAAGTAAATGGAGTTGGCACAAGCACCGCTATGGCCGTTTGCTCCACACTTACTGTAAATGATTTTTACAAGGCTTTAGGTTCAAACGATGAAAGCGTCCTTAAAAAAGTACCTGGAATTGGCGCTAAAAGTGCTAAACGCATAATTATCGAGCTTGGCGATAAGAAGCTAAATTTAGCACAGGGTGATGAGCTAAATTCTCAAGCCCTAGCCGCACTGCTATCTTTGGGCTTTAAGCAAGATAAAATCTTGCAAACACTTGCTACTTGTGAGTCAAAAGAGCTTAGCACTCTTATAAAAGAAGCTTTAAAAAAACTATCTTAAAGGAAAAAATATGAACTTTGGTCTTATTTTTGGTGGAAATTCTTACGAGCACGAGATAAGTATAGTTTCTGCCATAGTTTTAAAAAAGGTTTTTAGAGGAAAATTAAGCTTTGTTTTTTGTGATAAAGAGCGAAATTTTTATCTAATAAATCCAAACAAAATGAATGCAAAAACCTTTTCTTCAGGTGCTTACAAGGATGAAAAACAAGTTTTTTTAAAACAGGGCGGCTTCTATGAAAAAAGCTTATTAAAAGAAAAATTACTAGATGCAGATGTGTATATAAATTTAATACACGGCAAAGACGGAGAAGATGGAAAAATAGCTGCCTTAATGGAGTTTTTTAATATAAGATACATAGGTCCAAGACTTGAAGCTTCTGTGCTTTCTTATAATAAAGAGCTAACAAAGCTTTATGCTAAAAAAGTTGGAGTTAAAACCCTACCTTATACTATCTTAAAAAAAAGTGATAAGCAGTATAAAGAGCCAAAATATCCTTGTATCTTAAAGGCTTTAAGGCTAGGAAGTAGCATAGGTTTAGCAGTGGCTAAAAATAAAGAAGAATTTGAGTATGCTAAGGATTTAGCCTTTGAATTTGATGATGAAATTTTAATAGAAGATTTTATAGAAAATGTTAAAGAATACAACCTAGCAGGCTGTAAGATTAAAGATGAGATGATTTTTTCTATCATAGAAGAGCCTAAGAAAAATGAGCTTTTAGACTTTGAGCAAAAATATCTTTCTTTTAGCTCAAGCACAGAGGCTAAGGAGGCTGATTTAAAAGATGAGCTTAAAGAAAAATTAAAAGAAGCCTTTGTTAAAATTTATGATCCTTGCTTTAAGGGTGCTTTAATAAGATGTGATTTTTTCGTGCTAGATAATGAGGTGTATTTAAATGAGATAAATCCAAATCCAGGCTCTTTGGCTAATTATTTATTTAAAGATTTTTCTGTTATTTTACAAAGACTAGCAGAATGCGTAAAAAATGAAAAAAGTATAGAGATAGATTATACTTTTTTACACTCTATAAATGGACAAAAGGGAAAGCTTTAAGAAAGCTTTTAAAGAAAAAAAGAAGATGTTAGATATGTCTAAGGCTTAGACTTGATAAAAGAGAGGCAAATTTAACATCCTAAAATTTTAGTGATTTTTAGGATTTTAACCGTTCTTATCTTAAATTATTAAAAAAATATTTTATTAATAAAAAAATTGTTATAATGCTTCAAATTTTATAACAATAAACTTAAGAAATTTCCACATTTAAGGAGAAATACATTATGAAAACTTCAGTCAGCTCAAAGCTTACTCTATTTATTGCTTTATTATTTTTAATAATCTTAACAGCAATAACCTTAGTTATGTATCAAAACGCAAAAGCCACAGTTTATCAACACCTATCAGCGGTGCAAAATAAGACAGTTGAGGATGTATCTCGTGCTTATGATATTTATGCAGATGTTAAAAGAAATGCTATGAGAAAGGCTGCTGAGATTTTATCGCAAAATATAGACAGCTACAATGAAAAGGATTTAATCGAACTAGCCAAAATGCTCAAAGAAAGTGCTGGCTACTCGATAGCTTACATAGCACTTGAACATAATGGCAATAACTACTACTCAAATGGAAATATAAAGAAATAAGCAAGGCGGTTATGACACATTAAATAGACCTTGGTATAAAGCCGCTAAAGAAAAGGGGGAATTGGTAGTTTCTGAACCTTATTTATCAAATACATCAGGTAAATTCGAAATGACTTACTCGGCCCCTTTGATAAAAGATGGCAAATTTTATGGCGTTGTGGCAGGTGATTTTGATTTGACTGTATATTCTCACGGGGTTTTAAATTTTGGAAAATCAGCCTCGACAGATTCTTTTGTTGTGAATGTTAATGACGGCTCCATAATGTTTCATATGGATGAGAAAAAAATGCTTCAAAAAGATAAATTATCTCAAGCAATAGCTGAGGCCGTAAAAGTAGAACCTAGAATTTTAGACCCAGAACATACAGATTATATCTTTTATGAAGTAGATGATAATGGCATAGAACAAGCCATAATGTGTCACAATACCATAAATCCTTCATATAAAGCTTGTTCGGTAACTCAAGCTTCAGTGTATGAAAATGAGGTTAAAAAACAACTCGTATCATCAGCTATAGTTGGAATTGTATCTTTGCTTATATCACTTTTAATAGTAAGAATTATCATCGCAAGAAGCATAAGACCTTTGCAGGCTATCCAACAAGGCCTAAACAACTTCTTTGATTTCTTAAATCACAAAAAACAAACAATAACTCCTATACACATAAAAAGCAATGATGAATTTGGCCAAATAGCAAAGGCTATAAATTTAAACATTGAAAACACTAGATTAGGTTTAGAACAAGATAAACAAGCAGTATCTCAAAGTGTTAATACAGTTCATCTTGTAGAAAATGGTGATTTAACAGCAAGAATTAGTGCTAATCCTAAAAATCCTCAATTAATAGAACTAAAAAATGTTTTAAATAAAATGCTTGATGTCTTACAAGAAAAGATTGGTTCTAATATGAATGAGATTAGAAGAGTATTTGATAGTTATAAAGCACTTGATTTCACAACAGAAATAGCAAATGCTAAGGGTAATGTTGAAGTAACAGCAAATACCTTAGGTAAAGAAATAGTTAAGATGCTAAAACAATCAAATGACTTTGCAAATTCCTTAGTATCTGATAGCACAAAACTACAAGAAGCAGTGCAAGAACTACAAAACTCATCAAAGTCTCAAGCCTCATCTTTAGAAGAAAGTGCAGCAGCATTAGAAGAAATCACTTCAAGTATGCAAAATGTTTCATCCAAAACAACAGATGTTATAGCACAAAGTGAGGAAATAAAAAGCATAACAAATATCATAGGAGATATAGCAGAACAAATAAATCTACTAGCATTAAATGCTGCTATTGAAGCTGCTCGTGCAGGTGAACATGGACGAGGCTTTGCTGTTGTTGCTGATGAGGTAAGACAATTAGCTAGAAAAAACTCAAAAATCTTTAAGTGAGATAGAGGCTAATATAAATTTATTAGTTCAAAGTATAAATGATATGGCTGAAAGCATTAAAGAACAAACAACAGGCATAACTCAAATCAATGATGCTGTAGCACAGATAGAAAGTGTTACAAGAGATAATGTAAGAATAGCTAATAACTCAGCCTCAATATCAGATAGTGTTAGCTCTATAGCTAATGACATACTAGAGGATGCTAAGAGGAAGAAATTTTAATAAAGAAAGACTAAGCCCTAGTAGGGCTTTTTTTATATTTGGAAAAAGTTTAAAATCTAGCTTTATGCCAAGTTGCTAAGCATAAAGCACTCTTTTGAAATTTGTAGCTATCATATTTGCCCTTTGAAGTATAACAGCCTTCATTTCCTCGTTAAATATAGAATTTAAACTATCCTCAAAAAGCTTTAACCATATATCAAAAAATTCTTTAGGAAAAGGCTCTAAGTCCATGTGAGCTTTTAGAGGTTGGCCGTTATAATCACCTTGCCCTAAAAGCATGCCTTGCCAAAAATTTGAAATTTTTTCCTTGTGTTCTTTCCAAGCCTCATTGCTTGTGCCTATTTTAGCGTTAAAAATCTTGCCTAAATTCTCATCAATTCTTATTTTCTCATAAAAAATTTCCATGAGTTTATCTATGGCTTCCTTGTTTATAGTGTCGTATTTCATAGCTTGCCTTTCCTGTTTTAAGAAATTTTAACAGTTCTTTATAAATAAAATTTAATTCTTAAATTCTTTATCAATATTTATAAATATTTTATACCAAATTTAACACTAGCAATAATACACACATTCATATAATGCCTATAAAATAGTCATTTTCTAAAAATCAAAAAAAAAAAAAAACACAATTTTACTCATTTTTAAGCTGAATTTAAAACATGATTTTTAATAATTATGATAACAATTATATTAATTATTAAGGAGTGTAAATTTAATGAAAAAACTAAAAGGATTAAAATTATCCATTTGTGCCACAAGCTTGCTTTTTTGCAGCAATGCCTTGGCTGATGAGCTAACAGAAAGTCATGTTTTAGGCGAAACCGTCATTTCTGCCTCAGGTTATGAACAAGAGATAAAACAAGCTCCAGCTAGCATATCTATCATAACTTCGGATGAAATTATGAATAGACCTATAAGAGATTTAGGAGACATAGTCCAGGAAGTTCCGGGCGTTAGCACCTCCGTTTCAAAAACAGGTTCACAAGATATACAAATGCGTGGTCTAAGCTCTGCATACACTCTCATACTTGTGGATGGAAAAAGAGTAAATATGTCTAGAGGCTTTGATGGAAACGGTTTTGACGCAACATCTGGCTTTTTGCCTCCTGCTAGCATGATAGAAAGAGTAGAGGTCATTAGAGGCCCTGCGTCTTTGGTTTATGGAAGCTCTGCTATGGGCGGGGTTATAAACATCATCACCAAAAAACACGCAGATAAAGTCACAGGCAGCATAGGCATAGAAACAAGGTTGCAAGAAAGCTCTAATTGGGGAAATCACTATGGTTTAAATTTCAATGTCTTTGCCCCGCTTGATGAACAATTATCTATAAATTTTAGAGGTAAGTATATGTTTGGCGAGGCAAATGAGTTTTTACGCTCTGATTTTGGTGCAGCTCCCTCAGCTAATGGCAATCCTTACACAAGCCACAGCCCAACAGGCTTTAAAAACTCATCATTTGGTTATAGGTTAAATTACAAAGCAGATGATGCGAATAATTTTTATTTTGATGTGGATTATGCCTTTCAAAGATTTGGTTCTTTAAACACCTCAAGAAATTCTGTAACCTCGATAAGAGACCATCATAGATGGCAATTTGTCTTAAATCACGATGGAAATTATGATTTTGGTATTTTTAATAACTATTTTCAGTATTTTAACTCAAGCCGTGTGCCTCATGTAGATGTACCGGTTGGAGGTAATGCCGGTAAGCCTAGTAGAAAAGGGCTTGTGGAAAATCAATTCTTTGCTTATGGCACGAATTTTAAAACAAATTTTGATTTTGGTAATTCCTCATCGCTTATCTTAAATTTAGGGCCTTATTTTCAGTGGGAAAAGCTGATGAACAGAAACGCACCTCATCAAACTACAGGCATGTATCAAGCAGCTATCTTTGGTGAGGGTGAGTATTTTATAAATGAATACTTTTCAACAACCGCAGGCCTTAGAGTAAATCAGGTTCAAACTTACGGCACAAATTTTTCTCCAAGGCTTTATTTTAACATCTATCCTACCGAGTGGCTAACCTTTAAGCTAGGAGTTGCAAACGGCTTTCAAACTCCAAATTTAACATATAGGGTTGATAATGAAAGCATAACTACAGATGAAATGTCTTATGGAAATCCTGATTTAAAACCAGAGACAACTTGGAACTATGAAGTAAGCACCATAATAGACACGCAAGTGGCCAATATCTCCGTAACAGGCTTTTACACCTCTTTTAATGATGCTATAAAATCAACTTCTTATACCAATAGTGTGGATGTGCCAGGACACGGAATATGTAACAACGCCTCTTGTGTTACCTACTCAAATGTAGATTCTGCAAAGTCTGCTGGTGTGGAACTTGGCATAAAATCAAAGCCTTTATTCACAAGCTTCATACCAAGAGGCATATTTTTAGACATAAATTACGCCTTTACAGAAACAGAACAGCTTTCAGGTGCTAACAAAGGCAAGCCTTTAAACGACATACCAAGACACAATGCCTCAAGTAAAATTTCTTACAAGGGACAAAACTTTGATACTTATCTAAGATGGGTTGGCAAGATGAAAACCACAACAGCAAACACTCACAGGGCTTCTGCTGCAAATGAGGCATATTTTGAGGATACTCATGTGGTTGATTTGGGCGCTAATTATACCTTTTCTAACGGCATAACAGTAGGTGCCATGATAAACAATCTCTTCAACACAAATTTCACAAGATATGACTTAGTAGGAACCAGCCTTAATCAAGTCTATCAAAGAATTTTACCAAGCAGAAATTATTGGCTTACGATAAGAGCTGATTTTTAAAAGTAAAACTAACTCAATCTCCTTAAAAGCTAGGGTTTAAAACCCTAGCCTAATTTTTGCTTGGCTTGTTTTAATATTTCCTCATCATTTGCAAAGTCAAAAAACTTAAACTCATTTCCGTGTTGAAAAGATCCATCAAGCAAATCTCCGCTAAGGCGGTTTTTAAGGTCAAGCTCTGCTATCTTAAAGCCATCAAGAGTTTTTGAAAAATCAAGCAATCTTTGCGGAAGTTCTTTTAATTTCGTATAAAGATAACAATAAGACTTAAGCCCTACTCTACCGACCCTACCTCTTAGCTGATGAAGCGTAGCAAGGCCTAATCTTTCAGCACCAACTATAACTATAGTACTAAGCCTTGGCAAAGAAATTCCAACCTCTATCACCGTTGTAGCTAGTAAAATTTTGCCATTTTTTGCGAACTCTTCTAAAATTTCATCTTTTTCCTTATCTTTGCCATGCACTACAAAAACATCCTCATATCTAGAAAGCCAATAATTTTTAGCCTCATTTAAGGAAAGATAATTCAAAGCCTCACTTTTTTCCACCAAAGGATAAATTATAGCCACTTGCTTGCCCTCGCTAAGCTCTTTTTTTATCGCAGATTCAAGCTCTTTGAAATTCTCTTCTTTTAAGCATATGGTTTGAATGTCCTTTTTAAAAGGCATTTGCTTTATAAATGAAAATGAAATAAGCTCTGATTGTAGCATAGATAGGGTTCTTGGTATAGGCGTAGCTGAAAATTGCAAGAAATGCGGGCTTTGTCCCTCAGCTTTGGCCAAGTCATTTATCTTTTGTCTTTGCTTTGAGCCAAAGCGGTGTTGCTCATCTATCATCACAAGCACGGCATTATGTTTTTCAAGATGAATGAGTGCCTGAGTGCCTATCACTAAATTTGCCTTTTTAAGTCTTTCATCAAGGTTTTTTTCCTTTTTTCCGCCCTTTAAGAAAAGTATATCCATAAAGCTTGGTAGAAGCTGTTGTGCTTGCTCATACAACTGCTTAGCTAAGATAGTGGTTGGAGACATTAAAATAGCTTGTTTTGGATAGACCATTAAAGCTGCTGCTAAGATAACTAAGCTCTTGCCACAGCCAACATCACCCATTATAATGCGTCTTTTAGCCTCATTAGAGCTTAAATCCTTTTTGATGTCAGCTATGGCATTTTGCTGATCTAAAGTTGGCTTAAAGGGCAAATTTTCAAGCCACTTAGCTATGTCAAAAAGCTCTATTTCATAGCTTTTAAAAACTTGTTTTTTCTTTCTTAATCTTGATAAAAAATTCGCTATTTCTATAAATTTAAGCTCATTTTTAAACTGCTCTAAATTTTCTAAGATAAAAACCGAGTGTTCGTCGTATTTATGCAAATTTAGTATCAAATTTATATGTTTTTGCTCTAAAAAATCAAAGGCTTTTAAGCTATTTTCATTTATGTAGCTTTTTATTAAAGAAGCTATTTTTTCATCTTTTACGCCTTGAATTTGATATTTGGGGCAAAAGTAGTTTGTCTTTGAAAGAATTTTTGGGTTTTGAAAGCTGTATAATCCATTAAAAAGGCTTAATTTAGCGTAAAAATTATGCTTAGAATTTGGCTTTAAAAGTGCGTAGTGCCATTTGCTAGGATTAAAAAAAACAAAAGCAACATCAATCCCCCAAGCCTCACAGTATCCTACGCCGCTTAGCGTTCTTGAACTTTGGTTTGTTCGTATGGATTTTATGAGCACTTCTTGAGTGCAAAAATTCTCACTTGGCTTACTGCTAAGAGTGTAATTTTCAATCTTTTTAGGCAAAAAAAGAGCCAAATCTATGATATTTTTAAGCTTCAGCCTTGTTAAAAGCTCTAAGTCTTTTTTGTCAATTTGCATTCAAAACACTTGCAAAAACTACTTTACTTAACTTTTCTTGCTCTTTTAAAAAGGAATTTAAATCCTTTAAATTTGTTTTTTCTATGAGTTTTAATTCTTCTTTTAAATGGCCTATTTTAAGACCTTTGTAAAATTCGCTTAAGGCCACATCTAGCCTTTTTGCAAGACTTTCATAATGCAAGCAAGACGAGCCTAGCAAGAAATTCTTTGCCTGCGTAAGCTCATATTCGCTAATGCCATCTTTTATAAAAGTAGCTAAAATTTCTTTTATCAAATCCTTGGCCAAAGCGGCATTTTCATTTTTTGTTTGCAAATAACCAAAGACCCTTTTATAAGTTCTATGACAATCAAGCCTAGCATAAGCACTATAAGCAAGGCCTCTTTTTACGCGTACCTCTTCCATAATCCTAGAGCCAAAGCCACCTGCACCAAGCACAAACAAGGCTATCTTTGCAAGATGATAGCCTTTATCTGTAAAATCCAGCTCAAAAGGCGTGGCAAAGTAGATGTAGGCTTGCTTGCTTTGCTTTTTGCTTTCAAAAACATCCCTAGAATTTACAAAAGCAAAACTCTTTTCTTTTGTACTAGAAGCCGTGTTTAACTCATCTAAAACAACGCAAATGCTATCTTTGAACTGTTCTTTTTTTATATCGCCACCAAAGCTTAAAATCAAATTTTCTAAACACAAATTTTTTTTATGAAAATCTTTAAGCTCTTTTAAAGAAATCTTTTGAATGCTTAACTCATCGCCATCATTTGAGGATGAAAATTCATCGTAAGGATACACGGTTTTATCCAAAAGCCTTTTTGCCAGATAGTCATAGTCGCTATTTCTACTGCTTAACTCCCCAAGGGCTGTAAGTTTTAAAAGATTTAAAAGCTTTTCATCAAAGCGAGGTTTGTAAAGCAAATTTTTAAGAGCTTTTAAAGCAAAGTCCAAATTTTCTTTCAAGCAAGATATACTAAGCTCAAAACTTTCAAAATCAGAGCTTGCACTTAAATTTATCGCTCTAAGCTCAAGTTCTTTGAAAAAATTATCATCACAACCTTCATTTAAAAGCCTTGCAAACATCGAGGAAAGGCCTGCTACATCATCATAGGCACGACCGCTATTTTTAAAAAGTAATTTCACATAAACTATAGGTAAGCTCTTATCCTCCTCGTAAATCATAGGAAGCTTAAAGCCTTTGTATTTGATAAAATCAAGCATAAATAACCTTTTGAAATAAAAGGATTATAGCAAATTTTTTATGCTAAAATGCAAGCAAAAACGGGCTAAATTATGAACGAACAAGAAAAAAAACTTTTAATGCAAATAAATGAACTTAAAAAAGAGCTAAACGAAGCTAAATTTAGCTTGGATAAATCTGTAAATTTAAACTTTAAAAAAGACTTTGATGAGAGGGTAAAAGATTTGGCCTTAAAGCTAAAACCTTGGAGAAAGGGACCCTTTAGACTAAATGAACTTTTCATAGATAGCGAGTGGCAAAGCTTTATGAAATTTGAAATTTTAAAGCCCTTTATGAGTGAGATTGAAAATAAGATAGTAGCTGATGTGGGTTGTAATAATGGATATTATATGTTTAAGATGCTTGAATTTAAGCCTAAAAAACTCATAGGCTTTGATCCTAGTGTGAGATGTTTTTTACAATTTAGCCTTATAAATGCTCTAGCAAAAAAGGATATTAACTTTGAGCTTTTAGGAGTGCAGGATTTGCCTAGTTATGAGTTTAAATTTGATGTAATATTTTGTCTTGGAGTGCTTTATCACAGGCAAGATCCTATAAAAATGCTAAAGGAGCTAAAAGCTTCATTAAATAAAAATGGAGTGGTATTTTTAGATACTATGTATATAGAAGATGATAAAGAGGTCGCACTTGTGCCTAGATCTACTTACTCAAGGATTTCAAATATTTATTTTGTGCCCTCTATCCTAGCACTTAGAAACTGGTGTGAAAGGGCTGGATTTAAAAGCTTTGAAGTGCTACATAAAAACAAAACCACAAAAGAAGAGCAAAGAAAAACGCAGTGGATAGATGGCTTTTCGCTTGAGGATTTTTTGGATGAAAAGGATGAGAATTTAAGCTTTGAGGGCTATGACGCACCAAAAAGAGTATATGTTAAACTTAAAATTTAGGAAGATATGATGCTAATCTTTGGACACCACTTAATAAAAACTGAAAGTTTTGCCCTATTTACAGATAAGATACATAAAAATAAGATAAATTTCATAAAAACTTATGATGAAAGCTTAATAAAACTCTTGCAAAAAAGCGAGGAAAAATGGGCTATATGCGTAAGGCAAAAGGATGAGCTTTTTTTAGCAAATGCTTTGGGGGCTGATTTTATCCTACTTGATGATGAAAGTTTAGCTTCTTTTGCCTCAAAGGCGGCTGAGTTTTATTTATTTGATAGTAAAATTTTGCTTATATTAAATGAGCTTAAAGAGCTTGAAAAAGCCTTTGTTTTGGGTGTTGATGGGGTGATTTTAAAGGATTTTCTTGGCTAGTTTTTATAAAAACTGCACCCAGTGCAACTCAAAGATAAATAAAATAAATCTTGAAACTATATTTTTCGTGCATACAAGCTTTTTACAATGCAAAAACTGTGGCAAATCTTACAGGCTAAGAGATACTTTCATACATTATTTTAATTTTGATTTATTTTGGGGCTTAAGTTTAGCCCTTGTTTTGATGATATTATTGTTTAAAAACCTTAACTTTGTATATCAAATCTTGCTATCCTTGCTTTTGTTTTGTTTTATGAAATGCATTTTTGTGTATTTTAGCGACTTTGAGGAGCTTAAAGGCATAAGAGCTCCCATAAATTCCATAGCCGTGTTTTTCAGCTTTTGCTTTGTATCTTTTATCCTGTTTGTCTTTGCATACATAGCTTCAATGGTATTTTTCTAAGGCTTCATTTATACGCAAAAGCTCATTTTCGCTTAAAGATAAAAAAGAAATTGCACTTAATCTGCTTAAAATCAAGTCTTTTTCATCAACCTCGCTTGATTCTTTTCCCACATCAAGAGTGGTAAGGGCACTCTTTCCCACTAAAAGCCTTTTATCATCCTTTGTTCTTATGCCCCAAATGCTATGTAAGGCTACATTTTCACCCTTTAAAACACCAGCATAAAGCATTATATGCCCTCTTAGATAAAGCAAAGTGGTATAAGGCTTAGCGTATTTTTTTATAAAATCTTGCTTTTGTAAATTGCTTAACTTGCTTATATCAAATCTTTTTAAGGCAAGACTTTGTGCGTAAGAATTTCTAGGCAAATAAAAGCCAAAAGAAGCAAACAAATCCCTGATAAATAAAGAACAATCCCTTTCAAAATCATATCCGCCCCAGCCATAAGGTCTAGCAAAAAGCTCCTTTAACTGCATTTTTAAATTTTTATCGTTTAAAGAAAGAGGAAAAGCAGAAACCGCATAACTTGGAATTTTGTATTTTAAATCCCCAATTTTACCTATATAATGTCCATTTTCAAAGGCATAGTATGGATAAATCGCACCTACTCTTAGCTCGAAGGCAAAGTTATTATCCAAGGATAAAACCGGAAATCTCTCCTTTATAGGAGTAATAAAGTTTAACTTTTCATAAGTTTTTGCCCTTTGCTCTGTAAAAAGCTCTAAATTTCTAGCCTCCACAAAGCCAAAACCACTTTCAGCTAAGACAAAGGCAAATTCTTTATCCTTAGTAAAATGAGATATTAAAACAGGCGAACCTATGTTTAAAACAGAGTCTAAGGAATAATCAAAGGGCAAACCCTCGCCCTCTTTGAAAGGATTTAAAAGTATGGCTGTTTTGCTTGGTAGATTTTTTAAATTTGAAGTTTTTGTTATGATAGCCTTTTTCTTTAAGCTTAAAAAATCTTTTACATTTGCATTGTCTATAAGTTTTTTAAAATAAGACTTGCTTATTTCTTGTTTGTTAAAAAAATAATACTTCCTATCACTTAAGTAAAGGGCAAAGGACCAAAAAATATCCTTTTGCTTATAGCTTTTTTTGCTTAGCTTGCTATGCCAAGGAGTAAAAAACTTAGCCTTGTAAGAACTTGCACTTTGACTTATCTTTTCATCAAAAAAAACTAAGCTATTTATGTCTTGCTTGAATTTTAAATCAGCATATTTTGAGTTTAAATTCTCTACTTTAGATGAACAAGATATAAAAAATAAAGCAAATATAAAAACAAACACTCTCATCTTAAACCTTAAAAATGAATGTAAGTTTAGCAAAATTTTATGCTTAATGCTATAATTAAATCAAAGTATAAAGGATAAGTTTTGATTTTGGCTGCTAAAAAAATCAAAGAGCTATTAAAAACTAACAATGTCTTTTTAAGTGGGGGTGCTGGGGTTGGCAAATCCTACACTACAAAGCTTATAAAGGATGACTATATAAAAGAAGGCAAAATAGTTGTAAGTCTTGGCACAACCGCCATTTCAGCTATAAATATCAAAGGACAAACAGTGCACAGCTTCTTTGCCTTTGGGCTTTGCTCGAATTTAGAAGAATTGGGAATTTTTGATAAAAAGCAAAGAAAAAAGCTTAAAAAACTTGATAAAAAAATCAAAGAAATAGACCTGCTAATCATAGATGAAATTTCAATGCTAAGCTCAAATTTGCTTGAGATGATAAGGCTTAGGTTGCTTGAGTATAAGGGCAAGATTTTATTTGTGGGTGATTTTTTTCAGCTACCTCCTGTAGTGAAAAATGAGAATACAAAAAATATATTTATAGAGTCTCATTACGCCTTTTCTTCGCCTGCCTGGCAAAGTTTAAATTTAAAAAATGTGCTTTTAAGCGTTCCTAAAAGAACAAGTGATAAAAAATTTTACGAAAATCTATCAAAGCTAAGAAACACAAAGCTTGATGATGAAACCGCTGAGTATTTTTCTAATTTTTTGTTAAAAGATGTTAGTTTGGATGATTTGGACGATTTTAGCATACTTTGTGCGATAAATAAAAAGGCTGATTATATCAATGAAAGAAAATTAGCAATGATTGAAGGCGAATTTATAGAACTTGTTGCAAAAGAGGATATGAAAGACTTAAGCTATGAGCAGTATCAAAAATGGGTAAATACCCTAACCGTGCCTAAAAAACTAAAGATAAAAATCGGTGCTAAGATTATTTTTTGTACTAATAAATACGAAGATGGTGACACTTACTACAACGGCGAACAAGGAGTTATTTTAGATATTTTTGAAAAAAAGGGCGAAACCGTGCTTGAAATTCAAAAAACAAATTCTAAGATAATCCATCTAAAAGCCTTTACCTTTAACCTGCTTGATTTTACGCAAGAAGATGACACTGTTTTAGCCTCATTTACGCAGTTTCCCATAAAACCAGCCTATGCTATAACCATACACAAATCACAAGGCATGAGCATAGAAAAACTAGCCTGTGATATAGATGATATATTTGAAAAAGGGCAGCTTTATGTGGCTTTATCAAGAGCTACTAATCCACAAAATTTAATCTTGTTTTATTCAAAAGCTTATAATTTTAGAAAACATTTTGAAAGCGTTTTGAAATTTGATAAACTTGTTGTTGATTTTTATAAAAAAAATGAATTTATAATGCTAGAAGAAAATATCTAAGGAAAGTTGATGAGGATACTAATTTTTCTTTTTTTAAGCCTTTTTTTCATACAAGCTCAAAGCTTTAAAATAGAGGATTTAAGGACAGAGCTGTACTCAAAGGAAGGCAAAAATATACTTAAAAAGATAGAGCTAAGCTTAGAATTTGAGGGAGAAAACTTAGAGCAAAACAAGCTAAAAGACGCCACAAACACTGTAATTTCAAGCTTTTTTTATGAGGATATATTTACAGAGCTTGGAAAGCTAAGATTTAAACAAAGTCTAAGCAGATACATAAAACAAAAATACAAGATAGACATCAAAGAAGTATATATAATAAAACTAAAAGGGGTGCAAAAATTTGATATAGAAGAGCTTAAGAGCTTTTTAAAAGACTATGAATTTAAAGATGATAAAGACAAAAAAGAGGATAAAAAAAAGGATGATAATCTTAAAATAGATGAAAATTTAAGCATTCCAAAGATAGATGAGATAGAAGATGTGGGTAAAATTTTAGCTGATGAAAATGAGAATTTATCCGTAGATGAGATAGATCCTAGCATCTTAGAAATCCCAAGCTTACCTGAAAATATAGAGCTTCAGTTAAAAGATAAAAACCTAAGCTTAAAGGACTTAAATGCAAGCAGATAAGAAAAATGCCCACTCTCACGGGCACGACAGAGCTATGATAAACAGACTAAGTAAGAGCATAGGGCATTTAGAATCTATAAAAAGGATGATAGAAAATGGCAGGGATTGTAGTGAAGTGGTGGTGCAACTAGCCGCGGTAAGAGGAGAAATTTCAAGCACGGCTAAGGCTATATTAAAAGAGCATTTAAGCCACTGTATCTTACAAGCCTTAGAGGATAAAAATGAAAAAAAGATAGATGAATTTAAAAAGGCTATGGATGCTTTTTTAAAATATTAAAATTTTTTACTTAAGAAACTTGACAATAACTCACTAAAGTTATATAATATCATCACTATAAAACTTTAGGAGAATACTATGGCAAATATACAAGATTACCTAACCACTTCTATGCTAGAAGCTTTGGAAAGTGCGGCTTCTTTAGCTATACATTCAAAAAATAATGAAATATCTTCTTTACACATATTATGGGCTTTAAGCCTTGATAGCACGAGCTTATTAAATCAAGTTTTAAATAAAAAAAATATCTCAAAAGATGCCCTAGAGCTAGAAATAAAAAGCAAAATTTCAAATCTTGCCACAAGCTCAAATGTAAGCAAGGATAATATTAGAATTTCAAATGAGCTTTTAAAGGATTTAGAAAATGCTAGGGCTTTGATGAGTGCAAACGCAGATTCTTATCTATCAGTTGATACCTTTTTAATATCTCAACTTCAAAACAACAAAGAGTATAAAGAGCTTTTAAGCAAATTTATAGACTTAATGGACTTTAAAAAAGAGCTTGAAAACATAAGAGCTGGTAAAAAAATAGATAGCAAAAGTGCCGATGAAAGCTTTGATGCCTTGAATAAATTTGGAGTTGATTTAACACAAAAAGCTAGGGAAAATAAACTAGAACCCATCATAGGCAGAGAAGAAGAAATTCAAAGGCTTATGCAAATTTTGATAAGAAAAACAAAGAATAATCCTATACTTTTAGGAGAGCCAGGAGTTGGAAAAACAGCTATCGTTGAAGCCCTAGCACAAAGGATAGTAAAAAAAGATGTGCCAAAATCCTTGCAAAATAAAAAAATAATAGCCCTTGATATGAGTGCCTTAATAGCCGGTGCAAAGTATAGGGGCGAATTTGAGGATAGATTAAAAGCTGTGGTAAATGAGGCTATACAAAGTGAAAATGTAGTGCTTTTCATAGATGAAATTCACACCATAGTTGGAGCTGGAGCCAGCGAGGGCTCAATGGATGCTGCAAATATCTTAAAACCAGCTCTTGCAAGAGGAGAGCTTCACACCGTAGGAGCTACAACGCTTAAAGAATACAGAAAATATTTTGAAAAAGATGCAGCTTTACAAAGAAGATTTCAGCCTATAACTGTTGCTGAGCCAAATGTAAATGAGGCCTTAGCTATGCTAAGAGGCATAAAAGAAAAGCTTGAAATTCATCACAATGTAAGCATTACAGATAGTGCCCTAGTCGCAGCTGCAAAGCTTTCAAAAAGGTATATAAGTGATAGATTTTTACCTGATAAGGCCATTGATTTAATAGATGAGGCAGCAGCTGAGCTTAAAATGCAAATAGAAAGTGAGCCAAGCTCTTTAAGAAAGGCAAGAAAAGAGATAGAGACCTTAGAGGTTGAAAATGAAGCCTTGAAAATGGAAGATAAGGAAAAAAATGAAAAAAGATTAAATGAAATTGCTAAAGAACTTAGCGATTTAAAGGAAAAACAAGTAAATTTAAATGCTAAATTTGAAAGCGAAAAGGCTGTATTTAATGAGATAAATTCAAAGAAAAAAGATATAGATAGCCTTAAAAATGAGGCAAATTTAGCAAAAAGCAAGGGCGAGTTTCAAAAGGTTGCTGAGATAGAATACGGACAAATTCCAAGCATAGAAAAAGAGCTAAAAAGCCTAGAGGATAAGTGGCAAAAAATGAGTGAGGAAGGAGTTTTGCTTAAAAATCAAGTGGATGAGGATTTAGTAGCCTCCATACTTAGCAAATGGACAGGAATTTCAGTGCAAAAAATGCTAACTTCAGAAAAGCAAAAATTCCTAGAAGTTGAAAAACATCTAAAAGAAAGCGTAGTGGGTCAAGAAAAGGCTATATCAGCACTTGCAAGGGCTATTAAAAGAAACAAGGCTGGATTAAATGATGAGAAAAAACCTATAGGCAGCTTTTTATTCTTAGGACCTACCGGGGTTGGAAAAACGCAGTCTGCTAAGGCTTTAGCTAAGTTTTTATTTGATGATGAAAAGGCTTTGATAAGATTTGATATGAGTGAATTTATGGAAAAGCATAGCGTATCAAGGCTTTTAGGAGCACCTCCGGGCTATGTAGGACACGAAGAAGGCGGCGAACTTACAGAAGCAGTTAGAAGAAAGCCTTATTCAGTGCTTTTGTTTGATGAGGTGGAAAAAGCTCACAAAGATGTTTTTAATGTGCTTTTAGGAATTTTAGATGATGGCAGGGCAACTGATAGCAAGGGGGTTACGGTTGATTTTAAAAACACTATCATCATCCTAACCTCAAACATAGCCTCAAATGCCATTATGAACCTAAAGGGTAAAGAACAAGAAGAAGCCATAAAAAACGAGCTTAAAAACTTTTTTAAGCCGGAGTTTTTAAACCGCTTAGATGATATTATTACCTTTAATCCTTTGGGCAAGGATGAGGCTTATGAGATAGTTAAGCTTTTATTTAAAGACTTGCAAAAATCGCTTGAAAACAAGGGTATAAAAGCTGAGCTTAGCGAGGATGCTGCGCTTTTAATAGCAAATGAGGGCTTTGATGTGGATTTTGGTGCTAGACCTTTAAAAAGAGCCATTTATGATATGATAGAGGATAAGCTTAGCGATATGATCTTAGCTGATGAGCTAAAACTAGACGATGAGATAGTAATAGACGCTAAGGATAAGGAAATCATCATCAAAAAGAAAAATTAAAACTAAATTTATCGTATTTACCTTACATTTGCAAGAAAAGGCTTAAATTTAAAGAAATTTTAACACGAAAGGTAGATACGATGAAAAAATCAATACTCATAGTTGGCGGAAGCATATCAGGTCTTAGTGCTGCACTTTTTTTTGGCTCTGCTAAAAATAAAGATCTTGACTTTGACATAACTATAGTTGATGATAATAAAGCTGATATAAGTGCTGTTGCAGTTTATAATGTGCCTTTATTTCCAAAAGCCATACAAGGAAAAGAAATTTTAGAAAAAACAAGAGAGCAAATCGCTGAATTTTTAACAGTAAATTATGTAGATGATACTGTGCTTGAGATAAGCGGAGAAAAAGGAGCTTTCATAAGCAAGACAAAGGATAAGGAATTTAAATCAGATTACATAATACTAGCAACCGGTGCTTCAAGATTTGATATAAAAGGGCTTGGCGACATAGTAACAGACCATAAGCTTATGAATAAGCCAAATAAAATTTGCCTAAAGCACAGCGGCAGACAAATGGTAAAAGATGGAATTTATGTAGCTGGACTTGCTTCTGGAGTAACTACTATGATAGCTTGTGCTATGGGAAGTGGCGTTGAAGCAGCTTGTGCCATACTTAGCGATATAAACGGTGCTGTAAGCATAGTTCACGACACTCCTACTTCAAGGTAAGTTAATGCAAGTTATGTACCCTTACTTTTTAACGCTTCATCTGCTTTGTGCCATAGTATTTATAGGCTTTGTATTTACTGATGTCTTTTTGCTTTCTGTGCTTAAAAGATCCTTAGGAGAAAAGGCAGATGAACTTTTTGCTCCTATGATGAAAAGAGCTATTAAGATAGTGCCTCTATGCCTTTTACTTTTGGTTTTAAGCGGGGGAGCTATGATGAGTACTTATTTAAATTCAGAGCTTGGCTTTTTTAACACACCTTTACAAAAGCTTTTGATGATAAAGATACTTTTAGCTCTACTTATAGTCTTTTTAGTTCTAAATGCTCTTGTGTTTAGGCTCATACTAAAAAGAGAAAATCCTATAAGAATAACTCATCATATAATCTTATTTTTAAGCCTTTTAATAGTCATCCTAGCAAAGATGGCCTTTTTTGTATAAATTCTAGCCTTTTTGGCTAGGGTTTAATTAATTAAAAGTCCTTGTTTGGATACAAAAAGGCCTTTTTATTTACGAAAACTTCCTCATTTACGCCTGAAATGGGCTTTAAAAGAACTGATATATTTACTATGATGATATTGTCTTTGCTTAAATTTGCGTCTTGATTTGTGTATGTAAATTTATTATTTTTGCACTCTCTTAAGGGGTAAAAATACTGAAGCAAAATAACATCATCCTTGCCTGGATAATTAAGCTCTACCATATCAAGACATTCTAAATTCATTCTCTTAGCCTCGTATAAAAAATACTTAGCAAGCTCTACGCTGTCTTTGGCTAAGTACTGTGCTTGTATGTATAAAAAGGTGTTTTTAAGGTATTTTGGCAAGTAGCTTGACTTGTCTATATTAAAAACAACAACAAAGCTTACAAAGATAAGTAAAATCAAACTAAGTAGCAAGATATACGCTCTACGCACTTAAACTCCACTTACTAATACAAAAATCCTTAGCACAAATTTTAAGCTCATACATAGCATTTTCTTTTCTTAGCTCAAAGCTTTCGACCTCATCAAGCAAGATAGAGCTAAAAAGCTTATTATCAGCTTCATACTCATAGATAAGCTCTTTGCCACTAAGTCTAAAAGTAAGCTTTGCATCAAGCAAGACATAAAAGCCCTCAAAGCTATCTTTTAAAAATAAAATCCGCTCTTTATCTAAAATTTTAGCCTCGTACAAGCTCTTATCTTTAAGAGAGTAAAAAAGCAAATTATCTTTTTTAAAATTATGCAAGGTTTGTTGATTAAGAAGCACCGAAGGATTGCTATTTTTATCAAGCAACAAGCTTTTAGGAGAATAAAAACTTAAATTTGCATCCTGCAAAAGCAAGCCAGAGTAGCCTATAAAAAACTGTGAATTTCTTTGCAACAAAACATTATCAAAATCCCTCTTTAAGCATGAAAAACCAGAATTTGACAAGGAAAGCTCTATGCAGTCTTGCAAAATTTTATCTATAAACAAAAGGGCTAAATTTGCATTCACTTGCTTGTGCGTTAAAATTTTATGTTTAGAATAAAAATCACTAATACTCATAAGAGGCTTTGAAAACAAAATAAGCAAAAGCGAAAATAAAGCCAAGCTTAAAATGGCCTCCAACAAGCTAAAAGCTTTTTTCATCTTTAAATTCTTGTTTATAATCATCGGCAAAGGCTTTTAAGCTCTTTAAGATAAAATGCTCGCTTTTTACGCTACTTTCCTTAAGATGTAAGTCGTGCAAGGTTTTGTCATTTAGTATTATATTGACACTGTGGGTGTAATTTTGCTTTAAAAGTTCTTTTTCTAGATTAAAAAGCTCTTGATTTAAGGACACAATGGAAGTATTTTTAGCAAAAACCAAGTAAGAATTATAGAGGAATAAAAACAAGATAGATAAGATAAGTATGCTAAAAAGCGTTTCTAAAAGGGAAAACGCTCTCATTTTCCCAAAGACGCAGCAAAAGCCTTAAAAAACGCAGCCCTTACGCCCTCTTCCTCCAAAGCCTTAACGCCTTTTATGGTAACTCCAGCAGGTGAGCAAATTTGCTCTTTTATCAAGGCTGGATGTTCATTGCTTAAGAGATTATGATAGCCTTTAAAAAGAGATTTAACCAGGTCGTAACTAAGTTTATTTGTAAGACCCTCGCACAAAGCAGCATTTGCCATACTTTCAGCTATTATTGACAAAAAGGCCGGTGCACAACCGCTAATCACCATCGCAGCGTCAAACAGCTCTTCTTTTTCAAGCTCAAAAGCATCGCCAAAACTTTGTATAAGCTCTAAAATTTCATCCTTATAAAGCTCATTTTGTCTTATAAATGTGGTTGTTGAAGCTTTGTATTTAGCGGCTATATTTGGCATAATTCTTACTATATTATCAGCGTTTAAAACACTAAGTTCATCTAAGCTTATACCGGCTAAAACTGAAATCACAATCCTAGCCCTAGCTTGTAAGCTATCTTTCATAAGCTTTAAAACATAAGGCTTGAAAGCTAAAATCACAGTCTTGCCACTCATATCAAACTCATCATAAAACATGGTCTTGATATTATTTTGCTTGAAAAAAGAAAGATTACTAGTGTTTCTTGCGACTACATAAAGTTCATAATCATCTTTAAGTGCTAAAGCTAAAGCCTTAGCCATAGCACCGTTTCCTAAGATGTAAATTTCACTTTTGTTCTTTGCTCTCATCTTTGTCTTTTTTCATATAATTTGAAATTTTTTCAGCCTGAAAATAATCTGGGTAAGAATTAGGGTCCAATATGATTTGAACCATAGAATTTGTATCCCAATTTACTAAAACAGGAGCTAAGAAATTTAGCCTTGAGTCGTTGATATCTTGCTCGTGCAAAGCAACTATAATAAAGGCTTGTCTTTTTGAGTCTTTATTTAAGTTAAGCAGCTCTTGATAATAAAGAGGTATGTCAAAATCATAACCCGGCCTAATCAACTGAGAATCGATTAGTATAAAGGTAAATTCATTACCATCTAAGCTTTGAACCTTTGAAAATATATCATCGATGTTAGAAAACTCAACAGTTTTCGTATCTTCAAATCCCAAAATCGGACACTTTACATTCAACTTCATCTTTACCTTCCTTCTATTGTGATAATAAATTCTAACATAAAATAAGCAAAAAAAGTGCCAAAGTATATTTTTTCTAAATATAAATTTAATATTTACTTTTTAAGTATAAAGGCAAAGGCCACTGTAAAAAGACTTAAGAAAAACATTATGATTATGTTTTTTTCGTAATTTGCTATGAAACCCATATTTAAAACGCTGAGCATAAAAGCACCAACCCCGCTATAAGTGCAAACAACGCTTAAAAAGCCACTATCTACAGCCTTTCTACAAGGGCAGTGCTTATAAAGTTTTTTAAATCTCACACTCTTGCCCTGCTCTGCATCTTTGTGTTTTTTTACAAAATTTAAGCCAAGGATTGAAACTAAACAAAGAAAAAGCAAAAAATAATTTATAAAAACATAAAAACTATCAAGCATTAAAACTCCTTAAAAAATACCTAATTGTTTGCTTTTCATCAGCTAAAGTGCTTTCGTGTCCGTGTCCCGGCAAAAGCTTAAAATCCCTATCATAACTTAAAATGCGTTCTAAGCTATCTTTCATATTCTCTTGATTAGAAAAAGGAAAATCATACCTTCCTATACTTCCTCTAAATAAAAAATCCCCGCTAAATACCAAATTTTCACCGACAAGCTCTATCATGCAGCAACCAGGCGTGTGCCCGGGAAAGAATAAAAAGCGAAAGCCTACGCCATCTATGTAAATTTCATTTTCATCTTTTACTAAAAAATCAGCCTCGCTGTGTTTATGCCCGGTGTTAAACGGGTCTTTTAACATAAAAGCATCTTTTTCGTGTATGTAAATTGGCACGCTAAATTGCTCTTTAACCAAAGCATTATCCCAAACATGGTCAAAATGCCCGTGAGTGTTTAAAATCGCCCTTAAATTTTTACACTCGCTTTTTACAAAGTCAAGGGCTTTTTCTCCGGGGTCTATAACGAAATCTTTATCATCTATGCTTAAAATGTAGCAGTTTGTTTCATAAGCCCCGCAAGCTTTTCTTTTTATATCCATCCGTTTATCCTTAAATAATACAATACTTCAAAGAATAATTATATCAAAGCTTAAAAAATGAGAGATTATAAAAAAATAGAATTATTTTTGTGCGATTTTATAAAAAATGAGTGCGAAAAAGCAGGTGCAAAAGGCGTAGTTTTAGGAATTAGCGGAGGGATAGATTCAGCTCTTGTGGCTGTGCTAGCAAAAAAAGCACTAAATGATAATGTCTTTGCGCTTTTAATGCCAACAAATTCATCTAATCAAACAAATTTAGAGGACGCACTTAAGCTCTGCAAGGACTTAAATATACAGTATGAGATACTTAACATCAGCAAAAGCTTAGATGAGCTTTACTTGCTTTCTAAAAATTTAGACAAAATAAGAAAAGGCAATCTAGCCGCTAGGCTTAGGATGGCCTTGCTTTATGATTATTCTGCCTTAAAATCATATCTTGTGATTGGCACTAGCAACAAAAGCGAACTAAAACTTGGTTATGGCACTATATACGGGGATTTAGCGCATGCTTTTAATCCTATCGGGGATTTATACAAGAGTGAAATTTTTGACTTTGCTGCTTACTTAAATTTACCAGCTTCCTTTATAGAAAAAGAACCGAGTGCGGATTTATATGAAAATCAAAGCGATGAAAAGGAATTTGGCTTTTCATATAAAGAAATAGACAAGCTTTTAATGGCTATGGAGCGAGGGGATGAACTTGCTGAATTTAGCGAGGATTTAAAAGAAATGGTGCAAACAAGAATGTCCAAAAATGCCTTTAAGCAAAGATTACCAAAGATAGCAAAATTAGATGAATTCTAAATTTACTTGGCTTGATTCTTATTTTTACAATCCAAATTTAATACAAAAATGCTTAGCCTTTTTGCTTTTACCGCTTAGTGCCTTGTATCTTGTTTTAGCTATTTTAAACTCCAAATTTAGAAAAAAACAAGATTTTAAAATACCTATGATAAGCGTTGGAAATTTAACCGTTGGCGGTTCTGGAAAAACTCCCATGTGTAAAGCCATAGCCAAATTTTTAAAAAAAGAGTGCTTAAAGCAAGAAATTTACATAGTTTTAAGAGGATATAAAAGGCAAAGTAAGGGTTTAAAAGTAGTTAAATTTAAGGATGAAATTTTATGCTCTGTAAATGAAAGCGGAGATGAGGCTATGGAATACGCTTACTGCGAGGATATAAGCTGTGTTATAGTAAGCGAAAATAGAAGCAAAGGCATTTTAGAAGCAAAAAAACTCGGTGCACAGGTGATTTTACTAGATGATGCTTTTTCTAAATTTCATATCAAAAAATTTGATATTTTGCTTGAAAATACCATTCGTCCTTATTTTAACTTCACATTGCCAAGCGGGGCGTATAGACTGCCTTTGCGTTACAAGAAAAAAGCTGATTTTGTGGCACTTGAGGAGGAGGATTTTTTAAGATATTCTATGTGCAAGGAAAATATGAAAGCCATTTTAGTAACAGCTATCGCAAAGCCATTTAGGCTTTATGAGCATTTTATAAAGGCCAGGGCTTGTTATTTTTTTAAAGACCATTATAAATTTAAAAAAGAGGAGTTGCAAAACTTGCTTAAAAAGCATAATTGCGATACACTTATGCTTACTTTTAAGGACTTTGTAAAGGTGAAAGATATGGGCTTTAAAACTCAGATTATAGAACTTAACATCGAACTTAAAGATAAGCTAAAAAACGCTATAAAAAAATACATAAAGGACAGTGATGAAGCTTGTAAGAACTAGAGATGTGAACTATGAGGTGGATTTTAAAGAAGCGGTGCTAAACCCTAGCACACAAGATTCTTCCTTGTACGCACCAAAAAGCTTGCCAAAATTTAATGGATATGAGTTTAAAAACCTAAGTTACAAGGACTTTGCGTTAAAGCTTATACAAAGTTTTGATTTCAAGCTTGATGAGCTGTTTATAAAGGCCTTAAATGCCTATGATAGCTTTGATGATAAGAACTGTCCTATAAATATTTTTAAGGTTAGTGATAAACTCTACATAAACGAACTTTATCACGGGCCTACAAGAGCCTTTAAAGATATGGCACTTCAGCCATTTGGCGTTCTTTTAAGCGCTTTGGCCGAAAAAGAAAAATTCCTAATCTTATGCGCAACAAGCGGAGATACAGGACCTGCAACGCTAAAAGCCTTTGAAAATAAAGAAAATATCAAGGTAGCTTGCATTTACCCTCACTTAGGCACAAGCGAAATTCAAGCCATGCAAATGAATAGCTTAAAGGCCAAGAACCTAAAAACTTTCCCGATAGAAGGTAATTTCGACATAGCGCAAAGCATACTAAAAAATTTATTAAACGATGAGGAATTTAAAAAAGATATCGCAAAGCAAGGCTTTAAGCTAACAGTTGCAAATTCCGTAAATTTTGCCAGAATTTTATTTCAAATCATCTATCACTACTATGTTTGCCTAAGCTTTGATAAAGAGATTGATATTATAGTTCCTAGTGGAAATTTTGGCAATGCTTTGGGTGCGTATTATGCGAAAAAAATGGGTGCTAGGATAGGTAAAATCAAGATTGCAGCAAATTCAAACAATATCTTGAGCGAATTTTTCAACACAGGAGAATATGACTTAAGAAACAAAAAGCTAGTTAAAACAATATCGCCGGCCATGGACATTCTCATATCATCGAATATAGAAAGATTAATATTTCATCTTTTTGGAGATAAAAGGTGCAAGGAATTATTTACTTCCTTAAAAGAAAATAACTTTTTCAAACTAAACAAAGATGAGTTAGAGCTCTTACAAGAGGACTTTGAGGCTAATTTTTGCACTGATTTAGAATGCAAAGCCTACATAAAAGACTTTGCGAAAACTTGCATAATAGACCCTCACACCGCAACCTGCCTTAAACTAGTGGATAACAATAAAACGCAAATAATTAGCTCCACTGCAGAGTGGACTAAATTCGCACCAAGCATGTATGAAGCTTTGTTTGATAAGGAAGTTATAGATGAGCAAGACGCACTTATAGACATAGCACAGTATTATGAGATAGGCATAAAAAGGGAAATTTTAGACCTTTTTAATGAAAAGCAAAAAGAGCTTAAAATTTATCAAAAAGACGCTGTGAAAAACGCCATTTTGGAGTTTGTATTATGATAATCATACCCGCAAGATTAAAATCAAGCCGTTTTGAAAAGAAAATTTTATGCAAGATAAATTCTTTGCCAATGTTTGTATTGACAGCAAAAAATATGCAAGAAGTGGATGAAGTATGCGTAGCGGTGGATGATGAGGAGGTTTTGCAAATAGCCTTAAAACACAACATAAAAGCCGTTCTTACATCAAAAGAACACGAAAGCGGGACAGATAGGATAAATGAGGCTTGCAAGATATTAAATTTAAACGATGATGAGATAATTATCAATGTCCAAGCAGATGAGCCCTTTATAGAAAAAGAAAATATAAAAAAATTCAAAGAATTTGCAAAAACTTGCCTACACAAAGACGCTTTTATGGCGTCTTGCTACAAAAAAGCAAATTCAAAAGACTGCGATGATAGTAATTTAGTAAAGGTGGTGCTCGATAAAAACTCCTTTGCCTTGTATTTTTCAAGGTCTAAAATACCATTTGAAAGAGATGAATACAAAGAAAGCTTTAAGGCTCATTTGGGTATTTATGCCTACACGGTTAAGGCTTTGAAAGAATTTTGTAAATTCAAGGCTTCAAATTTAGAAAGTGCCGAAAAACTAGAACAATTACGTGCATTAGAAAATTCAAAAAAGATAAAAATGCTTGAAATTCAAACTAAGAGCATAGGTATAGACAGCAAGCAAGACTATGAAAAGGCTATGAAGCTGTTTAATTTTAAGCCTTAATTTGCTATAATCTAGGAATGAAATTGAGAATTTTACTTTTAATATTTTGCTTATCATCCATGCTTTTTGCGGCGCCTGAAGTTACGGTGCCTACTGTTAATCTAAGCCTTAGCGCTCCTGAGAGCCCACAGCAGCTAGTAACCGTGCTCAATGTGATGATAGTATTAACCATACTTGCTTTAGCGCCTAGCATAGTGTTTGTAGCAACATCTTTTCTAAGGCTTTTAGTGGTATTTTCCTTTCTAAGACAAGCACTTGGAACAACCACCATGCCGCCAAACACTATCTTGGTGACCTTTGCACTGATACTTACCTTTTTCATTATGGAGCCTACGGCAACCAAGGCTTATAATGAGGGGATTAAGCCGTATTTAGCGGAGCAAATAGGATACGAAGAGGCCTTTAACAGAGCCTCGCGTCCATTTAAAGACTTTATGCTTAAAAACACAAGGGAAAAGGATTTGGCACTTTTTTACCGCATAAGAGATTTGCCAAACCCTAAAACAGTGGAGGAAGTTCCACTTACCATCATAGTTCCAGCCTTTATAATCTCTGAGCTAAAAACTGCTTTTGAGATAGGATTTTTGATATATCTGCCGTTTTTGGTTATAGATATGGTGATTTCTTCGGTGCTTATGTCTATGGGTATGATGATGTTGCCACCGGTTATGATATCAATGCCGTTTAAACTATTAATCTTTGTTTTAGTGGATGGTTGGAATTTACTAGTGCATAAACTTGTGGAGAGTTACCTACTCTAGCAAATTTAGAGCAGGTAAAAATCCTTAAAAAGAATTTGAAGAAACTACTTTTTTTCTATCTACGATGTAAGGTATCAAGGCTACATGTCTTGCTCTTTTTATAGCAACCTCAACCATTTCTTGATACTTTTTGCTTGTGCCTGTTAAGCGACGAGGCATTATCTTAAATCTTTCAGAAAGTGCGTGCTTAAGCATAGCTGTATCTTTATAGTCTATGAATTCAACCTTAGCTTCACTGTATTTGCAATATCTTCTTGAATATTTCTTTTTTTCAGCCATATTTTTTCCTTTTTAAAATGGTAATTCGTTTTTGTCATCAGCGTCAAATTCACTGATGTCTATTTCTTTTATCTTTTCTTCTTGATAACTGTTATTTTGATACGGTCTAGCATTGTCTGCGTATGTATTTTGTTGGTATGGATTTGAGCTTTGTAAAGATTTTTGGTTTGAATTCAATGTAGAACCCAACATCTCCATACTTTCAACGGCTACGCTGTGCTTTGAGCGAGGCTGTCCATTTTGGTCATTCCATTGCTCAAATCTCAAACGACCCTCTACTAGAATTTTAGAACCCTTTGATAGGTATTGATTTGCTATCTCAGCAGTTCTGCCAAAAAAACTTATATCTATGAAACAAGTTTCCTCTCTTTTTTCCCCGCTAGAACCAGAAAATCTCCTGGTTACAGCTATAGCACAAGAGCCGATGGCAGCTCCTGAGGGTGCGTAACGCATCTCTATATCTCTAGTTAAATTTCCTACCAAAATAACCTTGTTAAACATAAATTAAGCCTTTTACTCGATGTTAGGCGAAGCTTTTATCTCTTTCTTAGACTGCTTAATGCCTTGACTTAACTTTTCCCAAGCTACTATTTCTTTTTTATTTTCATACTTAACAATCAAGAATCTTATAATATCTTCATTTATCCTAAGAATTCTCTCAAGTTCAGCAATCAAGCTAGGCTCAGCTTGAAAATAAATAACAAAATAAGTGCCTCTTTCGTATTTTTTAATAGCATAAGCTAGCTTTCTAGTTCCCATAGGAACAACGGTAGCAATGCTAGCACCATTTTTAGTAAGAACTTCTTTTACGAAATTCAACCTAGCCTCAACCTCCTCTTCAGTAAGAGTAGGCTTGAGTATAAACAAAACCTCATAATGTCTCATACATTCTCCTTGTGGATATTAAGCCCATAAATTATGAGCAAGGAAAGGCAAATTGTATCTAATTTTCTTTAAATTAAGCTTTCAATATACGCGAAAGGTCTAAAAACATAGAGATTAGAAATTCTTTCTTGCTTAGCTTGGAATTTGTTTTTAGCTCGTACTCGCTATTTAAAAGTAAGAAAAAAATGCTTTTGTACTGCTTTAAACTTATGGCAAAAGCTTGATTTTGAAGCTTAGAAGCAACAGTACTTGGAGGCAAATACCCCAGCAAGTCCTTTAAATCAACCTTGCCATTTATCTTAGCATATAAAACTATCTTAAAAAGTCTGTAAAAATTTGCACTCAAAGACGAAAGCAAGGATATTTCATTGAAATTTTCTAAAATTTTATCCAAATCATTTCTAATATCCTCAGCCTTTAAAATTTTATCAAAAAAACTATCAAAGCCAAGTACGGCTAAGCTAAAACAGTATTGTTTGATACTTTCTTCATTTATGCTTAAGCCTTTAAATTTATTGAGCTCACTAGCACAAAGATACAAATTTTCATCGAAGTTTTCATAAAGCAAATATAAGGCATTTTGGGTAGCTTTGATATTTAATTCATTAGCCTTAAGGCTTAAAAGCTCGACCCCCTCTTTTGCGTTAGCTGCTTTGAAAAATCTAGCAAAATTATTTTCAAAAACCGTCTCAAGCTCGCTTTGCTTAGAAGATTCATCATAAAATTCTAAAAGAAAAAATTTGTCCTTATCTTGCTTACATAAGGATATGAATTTTTCAAGCTCTTTTTTTGGAATTTTTTTATTTACCTTGAGTTCAAGTAGCTTTTTCTCGCTAAATAAGGAGCTATGGTCTAAGTAATTCACAGCCTTTTGGAAGTTATACTCATCAAAATATAAAACTAATTTTTCCTCAGCATTAAATTTTCTTTTTATAAAATCTGCAAAAAGTTCTATTTGAAAATTACAAATCCCATAAAGAGCAAAAAAATTTGGAAAATACGAAGTGCTTAAAAGCCTTTGCAAGTCCTTTCTATACATTTTCAACCTCTAATCTTTTTACAAATTTAACAAAAATTTTAGCATAAATTATATCCACATCAACTATTTGAACAAGGATTTTCTCAAACAAAGCTAGCTTATTTTCTCTAAGATAAAGATTAGCCCCTTTAAGCTCATCATCTAGCTTTGCTACACAGATATTAGATACTTCGCTTACCACAGCCCTAACTTCTTTGCCGATATTTTTCTTAGCCCATCTAGCAAATTTTCTATCCATAAAATCAAGCGCGACTTTATCAGCTTCTCTTTCTAAAATGCTTAAATTCTCGCAGGTACTTTTTATATCTAACAATAAATAAGAAAAAAGCTTTTCATCATTTTTTAATTTCGCCTTTAAAAGCCTATGAAGCAATAAATCAGAATACCTCCTTATAGGGCTTGTAAAATGCGTATATTTCTCAAAGCCAAGCCCAAAATGCCCCTCATTTTCGCTCGCATAAACAGCCTTTTTTTGCGCCTTTATTATCAGTTTATCGACCTCATCTCTTAAATTTAACTCAGCAGCCAAACTTTGCACATCTTTTATATACTCTCTTAAATTTGTCTTTACTTTCACATCTATGCCTATGCTAATTAGCTGAAGTGCTAGCTTTTTCATCTTAGCAACATCCATAGCACCGTGATTTCTAAAAACACCTACATTGATGAGCTTTGCGGCTGCTTTATTTGCAAAAAGCATACAGTCTTCCACCAAATTATGCGAAGCAGTATCACTTTCATAACGAGTTGAGATTATATTATGCTTCTCATCAAGCCCTAATCTTAGCTCCTTTGTTCTAAATTCAAAAGCATTTAAAAGTCTTTGTTTTCTAGTAATTTTAGTAAGCTCATAAAGTTCATAAAGCCAATTGCAAGCATTTAAATCGCCGCCTTGTTCTAAAAAAACATCGAGCTCGTCATAATTAAACCTTCTTTTAGAATTTATAACAGCCTCAAAAAGTTCCTCATTTAAAACGGTGAAATTTTCATCAAAACTTATCTTAAAAACAAAGGCTAGTCTATCCTCATTTGGCTTTAAAGAGCAGATATTTTCGCTTAAAACTCGAGGCAGCATTGGAACTGCTTTATGCGGAAAATATATGGAAAATCCTCTGTGCAAAGCCTCTTTATCAAGTGCACTGTAGGCATAAACATACTCGCTTACATCAGCAATTGCTACAAATAACTCTCTTTTCTTGGCATCATAAAATATCGCATCGTCAAAATCCTTAGCATCTATTGGGTCTATTGTGCAAAAGTTAAGATTTCTTAAGTCTTTTCTATTTTCATACATGGATATATCTACAAAATCACCATTTGCCTTGGCTTCACTTAGGCATTGCTCTGAAAATTCATCGTTTTTATCAAACAGTGCTAAAGAAATTTTCTCATCTATCATCTCATCGTCTATATGGCCTACAACTTCTATTATTTCGTTATTCTCATTTTCAGCCCTTAGCACAGTGCCAAGCGGCAGGGCTTTTAAAGACTTCGCGCTAGCTTTTACAGGCACGGTTAAGCCTGTTTTTAAATTTATTGCTAAAACATTTTTACCAAAGGCTTTGGTTATGAGCAAAGATGTTTTAGAAGCTCTTTTAAGAACCAATAAAACCTTAGCGCAGGCTCTTTTTTTCCTTGATTTTATAATCTTACAAACTACGAAATCCCCATAGTTTGCCCCGTTTAAGTCCTTATTTTCTATCAAAAAATCAACTTTATGCTTCTCGTCAAAACTTTGTAAAAAGCCCACACCCTTGCTTGAAATGTCCATTTTTCCAAAGACAAAGCCGTTGTTTAGGTATAATTTATTTTTGTAAAGTTTTACTACTGATAAATTTAAAAGCTCCCTGCTAAGTGCCTTGAAATTTGGCTTGATTTTATCGCAAGATAGACCGTAATTTAAAGAAGTTAAAAATTCTTTCACTTTTTTCCTTTAAGCTTAAAAATTATAACCAAAAAACTTTGCTATAATTAGAATTTAGTCTAAAGAAAGTTAAATTTGATTATGAAAAAATTTTTACTCATTGTTTTATCTCTTGCACTTTTAATGCTACTTTTTGGCTTGATTTTTCTAAGGCAAGAAAATGAAGTAGTCGATACAAAAGCCCTAGAAATAAACAAAAGCACAGCAAATATCAAAAGCGAGGTAAATACCACTAAGCTAAAAAAAGGCTTATTTGCCGACTACGATGATAGCGTGGAAGATACGCATTTGCAAGATGATTTTTTTGTAAAAGAGCAAGAAAAGGTAAAAGAAGCTTTAAAAGAGGAGAAAAAGCAAAGCATACTAGAGCCTAAAATACAAGATGTAAATTTAAGCAGCAAAGCAAAGGATACAAATTTAAGTGATGATATAAAAGATATAAATTTAAGTGATAGAAATTTAAGCTCTGAAAAAAACACCACAAGTATTGAATTTAACTCAAGTGTAATTTTTAATAAAAATAAAAAAAGCACATATTTTAAAGCGGATAAACAAGCAAGATTAGCCATAATAATAGACGATATGTCATCAAAAGAACAGGTAAAAGCCCTTAAAAATACGGGCTTAAAGCTAAATCCTTCATTTTTTCCAAGAGATAAAAATCACCCAAACACACATATTTACGCCAAAGAATTTGACTTTTTTATGGTGCATTTGCCCTTGGCTGCCTTAAATTTCAAAAACGAGGAAATTCAAACCCTAAAACCCCATCAAAGCCAAGAACAAATTAGTGCAAAAATACAAAGTATAAAAAATGATTTTAAAGACTTGAAATTTATAAACAACCACACGGGAAGTTTATTTACAAGCGATGCAAACGCTATGAGAAAGCTATTTTTAGCCTTAGATAATTTTGATTTAATCTTTGTTGATTCTTTAACTACAAATTCAAGCAAGGTTAGGACCGTGGCAAGGGATTTTAATCAAACTTATATAAAAAGAGATATATTTTTAGACAATTACGATGATATTAACTACATAAAAAAACAGATAAAAAAAGCTGTGAATTTAGCCAAGAAAAACGGCTTTGCCATAGCCATTGCACACCCAAAGAAAAACACCTTTAAAGCCTTAATGCAAAGCAAAGATGTATTAAATGAGGTAAAACTAGTGTATTTAAGTGAAATTTATGGAACTTACTAATTTACCAAAAGAATTGCTAAGTCTTAAAAAGCCCGTTAAAAAGCTGTATTTTAAGGGAAATTTAGAGCTTTTGCAAAAAAGAAAGGTTGCAATTATTGGCTCAAGAAAGGCTAGCATTTATACTAAAAACTGCGTGAAAGAGCTGGCGTCTTTGCTGAGAAATGTCGGCGTGGCTGTTGTTAGCGGCGGGGCATTAGGAGTTGATATCAACGCACACATAGGCTCTATGCCAAGCACCATAGCTGTCTTTGCAAACGGCTTAAATAGTATCTATCCAAAAAGCAATGAAAAAATAATAAAAAACATATACGAAAACGCCCTTGCACTAAGCGAAAATGAGCCTGATTACATAGCTAAAAATTATGATTTTTTGCTAAGAAACCGCATTATCATAGCACTTAGCGAAGCTGTTGTTATAGCTGAGGCTGATTTACAAAGCGGTTCTATGCAAAGTGCTAGACTGTGCGAACAAATGCAAAAAAAGCTTTTTGTTTTGCCTCAAAGAGCCTTTGAAAGCAAGGGAACAAATTTATTACTAGCTAGCAATAAAGCAAGCTTGATAAATGATTTTCACGCCTTTGCCTCATCCTTTGGCAATCTTGATGAAAAAGAGGATGATGAGTTTATAAAATTTTGCAAGCAAGAAAGCTCGGTTGAAAAAATTTTAAAAAAATTTGGTGATTTGCTTTATGAATACGAACTAAATGGCAAGATAGAAATTTACGGAACCTCTGTTAAGGTGCTTGTATGAATGCTTTGGCCTTGGATGTTGGATTAAAAAGGATAGGCGTAGCACTTTGCATAAACAAAACAGTCGCCATGCCACTTGATGCGGTATTTAGAAAAAATAGAAACTCTGCTGCACAAGATATAAAACAGCTCATCAAAGATTACAACATCTCTTTTTTGCTCGTTGGAATTCCAAAAGGCTTTTCAAGCGAACAAGAAATGAGCCTTAGAATAAAGCATTTTGTGTCTTTGCTTGACTTCGATAAAGAAGTTAAATTTGTAGATGAGAGTTTTTCTAGCAAAAACGCTGCTAGTTTAAGGTCTAAAGCTTCCAAAAAAAAGGATGGCAAGAGTGATTCTTTGGCCGCTTATTTGCTTTTAAAGGATTATTTTGCTTTATGATATAAGTAAAATCAAAGAATTTTATACAGATGGTGAGTTGAAGGAGCTTGAAAAAAGCTTTTGCGATACGAATTCAGCCTGTATATTTTTAAACAAGATTAAATGCGAGGCAAAAGAACTTGAACAAAGCTTGCAAAAAGAGGAAATTATTTTCACAAGAATAGATGATTTTACTTATAAAATACAGGATAAACACAAAGCTAGTCAAAGTGAGGCTTTTTCTAAGGGGCTTTTTTACATACAAAATTATAGCTCTTATCTGTGCGCTAAAAACTTAGATGTAAGCAAAGATGATATAGTCTTAGATATGTGTGCTGCACCGGGTGGCAAGAGTATAAATTTAGCAAATTTTATGCAAAATCAAGGTGATTTGCGTTGTGTCGAGCTAAATAAAAACCGCTTTTTTAAGCTAAAGACAAATTTGCAAAAATACGGTGTTAAAAACGCTAAATTATTTTGCAAAAATGCCCTTAATATAGGAAAATTATGCCCTTTAAGCTTTGATAAAATTTTACTTGACGCACCTTGCTCTGCATTTTCAAAGCTTGGTTTTAAATTTCAAAGAACAAATAATGAAATAAAAAGCCTAGCAAAACTACAAAAAAAGCTTTTAAATTCTGCCATAAATGCCCTTAAAATAGGCGGAATTTTAGTATATAGCACTTGCACGGTAACTAGAGAAGAAAACGAAGAAGTGATTTTAAACGCCTTGAACTCTAAATTTAAATTAGAACTTTTAGAACTTAACACAAATCCTTTAAAAAGCGCTAAAAACCCTCACATAAAAAATACCGCAAGAATAATAGCAAATGAATTTTCGCAAAGCTTTTTTATGTGTAAAATTATGAAGTTGGCTTGAAAAATTAAATTTATATTTAAATATTATTTAATAAATATTTAATAATATTTTTATTCTTTTTTATCTATAATCCTTGCTTAATTTTTTTTATAAAGAAAGGTTGAGTCTATGGATTTTCTTACAAATCTTAGTGAAGGTTGGCAGTTTGGCATACAACTTGCCGTTGTGCTTATCTGTCTGTTTTATGGTGCTAGAAAGGGTGGTATAGCTCTTGGGCTTTTAGGTGGTATAGGACTTATCATACTTACCTTTGGTTTTGCGGTAGCTCCGGGAAAGCCAAGTATTGATGTTATGCTTACCATACTTGCTGTTGTTGTTGCCTCTGCTACCTTGCAAGCTAGCGGCGGACTTGATGTGATGTTACAAATCGCTGAATTTATTCTAAGGAAAAATCCAAAATTCCTAACTATCCTAGCTCCTTTTGTAACCTGCACACTTACCATACTTTGTGGCACGGGACATGTTGTTTATACCATGATGCCTATTATTTATGATATAGCTATTAAAAACGGAATTCGTCCTGAACGTCCTATGGCTGCTTCATCTGTGGCTTCTCAAATGGGTATTATAGCCTCGCCTGTTTCAGTGGCTGTGGTGTCTTTAACTGCTTATCTTTTAAATGCAGCTCATCCTTTGGCTGGTTTTGATGGTTATATAGACTTGCTAAAAATTACCATTCCTAGCACTTTAATCGGTGTTTTATGCGTAGGAATTTATTCTTGGTTTAGAGGCAAAGACCTTGATAAGGATGAGGAATTCCAAGAAAGGATAAAAGATCCTGAGTTTAAAAAATATGTCTATGGAGATAACAAAACGCTTCTAGGCGTTAGACTTCCTAATAAAGACTGGCTTGCTATGTTTATCTTTTTAGGTGCTATTGCTGTGGTTGCCTTGCTTGGAGCCTTTGAAAGTCTAAGACCTCATTTTAATGGCAAGCCTATGGGAATGGTAGCTGTTATACAAATTTTTATGCTTTTAGCTGGTTCTTTACTCTTAATCTTTACAAATGTAGATGCAAGTAAGATTGGCAAAAATGAAATTTTCCGCTCCGGTATGATAGCACTTGTTGCGGTGTTTGGAATTTCTTGGATGGCTGATACTATGTTTGAGGTGCATACTCCTATGATGAAAGCAGCTCTTGGAGGAGTGGTGCAAGAACATCCTTGGACCTATGCTGTAATGCTACTTTTAATCTCAAAATTTGTTAATTCTCAAGCAGCAGCCATAGCGGCTTTCGTGCCTTTGGCTTTAGGCATTGGGGTTGAGCCGGGCATTATAGTAGCCTTTGCAGCGGCTTGCTATGGATACTACATACTTCCTACTTATCCAAGCGATCTAGCTACTATACAATTTGACCGCTCAGGAACTACACATATAGGAAAATTTGTTATAAATCACAGCTTTATTTTACCAGGACTAATAGGAGTATTTAGCTCTTGCGTTGCTGGTTATCTTTTAGCCTTAGTGGCTGGCTATATTTAAAATTTGGTGGGTAATTCCACCAAATTTATTTTCTTGTAAGTATAAAATGCTACAATCAAGCCCATGAGTTTTAAAAATTTACACTATAATCACTACATTTTAGCTTCTCAAGCACTTTATTAAAGTCCCTACCCTTTTATAAATTTTTTTCTTATCTGTTGCTTTTTAAAGCCTTTTTTAAAAATTTTGAGGTAAAAAAATGTCTGATATTTTTGTAAATTCTTCTATGTTTAAACTTTTTTATAAATTTTGTGTGCCTAATGTAATTTCAGCTGCCTTTCTTTGCTCATATTATGTGATAGATGGGATTTTTGTAGGGCTTTACTTAGGAAGCGATGCCTTAGCTGCTATGGGGCTTGTTATGCCTTTTATAATGATGTGCTTTGCCTTAGCTGATATGATAGCTATAGGCTCTAGTGTGCAAATTTCCATACATCTTGGACAGGATAAAAGGCAAAGAGCAAAGATGATATTTTCTGCTTCTATTTTGCTTATCTTTCTTTTAGCTTGTAGCTTGGCTGTGCTTGCTTACCTAAGTTATGATTTCTTGCTGTCCTTGCTAAATATAAGTGCTAAGATAAAAGCCTTAGCTAAAGAATATGTCTTTGTCTTTATCTGCTTTGCACCCCTTATAATGCTTTCCTTTGCTATGGATAATTACTTAAGAATTTGTGCAAAAACCTTTTATAGTATGTGCGTAAATATAGCAATAACCATAATAAATATAAGCCTTGTTTATATCTTTATAGCACATTTAAAGCTAGGACTTTTAGGAGCTGCCTTAGCTACTTGCATAGGCTATAGTATAGGCACCTTGCTTTGCTTTTTGCCCTTTATCTTTTGCAAACTTAGCTTAAATTTTAGCTCCTTATATATGAATTTTAGGCTTTTTAGAAATATAATTTATAATGGCAGCAGCGAGTTTTTTAATACCATAAGCTTTGCACTTTTTGTTAGCTTTGCAAATGCTGTGCTTTTAGAGCTTGGCGGAGTAAATGCGGTGGCGGTTTTTTCTATCATACTTTATATAGACGCCTTTATCTCAGTGCTTATAATAGCCTTAGGCGATTCTATGCAAGCAGCCTTTAGCTACAACTTCGGTGCTAGAAACTTAAGCAGGATAAAAAAGATTTTAAATCTTTTATTTAGCTCATCTTTTATAGTGTCCTTTTCCTCCTTTTTAGGAATTTACTTTTTTCATCAACACATACTAGCACTTTTTATAAATAAAAATGAAGCAGAAGTTTTTACCCTTGCAAACGAAGCCTTGCTTAGCTTTGCTTTCATATACATCTTTCTTTGGTTTAATATAAGCACTTCATCTTTCTTAACAGCCCTAAACAAACCCGGACACTCCTTGCTTATAGCACTTAGTAGAAATTGCTTTTTGCCCATCTTAGGACTTTATACCCTGCCATTATTTTTAGGACTTGATGGGGTTTTTGCTTCTTTATTTATCTCAAATGTGCTAACATTCTTTTTGTCGATTTTTTTCATTAAAAAGACATTTAAAAATACATTTTAGAAAGGTTTTGTATGAGAACGCTAATTTTCTTGCTATTTTTGCTATCCTTCGCAAAGGCTGATATGTGTTATGATGAAAATATGAAAATATTTTTAAAAACCATGAAGTCTCAAAATTTACCGCTTCAAATTGACAATGTAACATACCTTACCGATGTAGAGTGCAAAAACAACACGATAATTTATCATTATCAGCTTGATTTTAACCGCATTGACAAAAGAATTACTGCAAATGAACAAATGAAAGATTTAATGAAAAAAGGCGTTAGGGCTAACAACAAAAACATATATTGTAATTCAAATTTAATCGCTTGGCACAGAGAAAACAACATAGCAATGCAGTGGATTTATATGCTTGATAATAAAGAATTTATGAGTGTAAAAATGACTACGAAAGACTGCGAGGGACAAAGCAGCGAGTCTAATTTTTATCAAAGAAAATGATGTTTAGCTAAATTTAAGCAAGCTTAGATAAATCTATCACAAGCTTCTAAGCTTATTTATTTCATCTCTTAAGGCAGCAGCCTTTTCAAATTCAAGGAGTTTCGCAGCCTCAAGCATTTGTTTTCTTAGCTCTTTTACTAGCTTTGCCCTTTCACTTGCTGGCATTTTTTCTAGTTTTTTGCTCTTTCTATAAATTTCAGCGTCATTTACCTCATTTTTAAGGCTATCTTCGAGATTTCTTTTAACAGATTTTGGAGTGATATTATGCTTTTTATTATAAGCCATTTGAAGCTCTCTTCTTTTATTAGTTATATCCATAGCTTCTTTCATAGACTTTGTTATTTTATTTGCAAAAAGCAAAACCTTGCCATTTACATTTCTAGCAGCCCTACCCATAGTTTGTATAAGACTTGTGGTGCTTCTTAAAAAGCCCTCTTTATCAGCGTCCATTATGGCTATTAAAGAAACTTCTGGCAAATCAAGCCCTTCTCTTAGCAAATTTATGCCTATTAACATATCAAAAGCACCTGTTCTAAGCCCCCTAATAAGCTCGTTTCTTTCTACAGCGTCAATGTCTGAGTGCATATACTTTACCCTTATGCCCATTTCTATGTAGTATTTGCTAAGTTCCTCAGCCATTTTTTTAGTAAGCACTGTTACTAAAACTCTTTCGTTTCTAGCTATAACCTTTTTCGCCTCATCAAATAAAACCTCAACTTGATTATCAAGTTTTTTAAGCTCTATAAGAGGGTCAAGAAGTCCCGTTGGACGCATAATTTGCTCAAATACATTTTCTTTGCTAAGCTCAAGTTCCAAAGCTGCTGGAGTGGCGGAGACGAATAGAAATTGACAATTTTTATTTATAAACTCATCAAACATCAAAGGGCGGTTATCAAGAGCACTAGGCAAGCGAAAACCATAATCAACCAAAGTTTGCTTTCTACTTCTATCCCCAGCAAACATTCCACGAAACTGGGGTAATGAAACATGGCTTTCATCAACTATAACAAGAAAGTTCCTATCATTTATAGCAAAATAATCAAACATCGTATAAGGAGTTTGCCCCTCTTTTAAGCCCGTTAAATGCCTTGCGTAGTTTTCTATACCTTTACACATACCCGTGCTTTCAAGCATTTCTATATCAAATTCAACCCTTTGCTTTAGCCTTTGATACTCCACAAGTTTATTTTCATTTTCAAAATAAGCTAGTCTAGCAGCTAGTTCCTCTTTTATGTCCTTAATAGCCTGTTTAAGCCTTGTTTCTCCCACGCTAAACTGGCTTGTTGGATAAAGAATAAATCTTTTTAAATCCTTTATCTTTTTATTTTCAAAAATATTGTAATGATACATCTTTTCAAGCTCATCGCCAAAAAACTCAAGCCTTATCACCTCATCTTCATAATAAGCTGGAAAAATATCAACTATATCTCCACTCACCCTAAAATCAGCCCTATCAAAATAAGCATCATTTCTTTTATAACCCATATCCACAAGTTTTTTTAAAAGCTCTTTTTGTGAAATTTGCATACCAAGCTCAAAGATTAAAACCATACCAACATACTCATTTGGATTTCCTAAGCCATAATTTGCAGACACGGAGGCTATGCAAACAACATTATCATAGCTTAACAAAGAAGCCGTTGCACTTAGTCTAAGCCTTTCTAAGTCCTCATTTACGGAGCTATCCTTTTCTATAAAAACATCTGTTCTTGGTATATAAGCTTCTGGCTGATAATAATCATAATATGAGATAAAATACTCCACATAATCACTTGGAAAAAAGCCCTTAAATTCACTATAAAGCTGGGCACAAAGGCTTTTGTTATGAGACATTACTAGAGTTGGCATAGCTAAGCTTTGTATAACATTTGCCATAGTAAAGGTTTTTCCACTTCCTGTTACTCCTAAGAGGGTTTGGTATTTATTACCCTCTTTTATACTTTTTACTATCTTATCTATGGCATTTTGCTGGTCAAAACTAGGAGAAAACTCACTTTTTAAACTAAACATAAATCCTCTTTAAAAAATCATGATATTAGCTTAAAATACATAAACCTGCCTTTAAAATCCTAAAGAACTTAAAAAATTTTATATCTAAATTCAAGGCAAGATTGCAAAAATTAAAATATATTTTGAAATTACCCTAATTTTTTAAGTTTTATTTTGATATAATCTTGGCTAAATTTTTTGTAAATAAGGGTCGGTTTTCTATGGATGATAAGATTATAAACACTTTAACAGACAAGGTAAATGAACTTTTAGAAAGATATAACGAGCTTTGCGAGGCAAATGAGAATTTAAGAAATGAATTAGTAAGCGTTAAGGCACAAAACGAGGCTAAGAGCAATGAAATTTTACGCTTGGAAGAAGAGCTTAAGAGCAAAAATTTAGTAAGCGAAGATATAACCAAGAAGATAGAGGCTGTGCTTGGCAAGTGATGGACTTAAACAAGTAATTATAAATGTCTCAGCAAAAGACTTCATCGTAAAGTGTGGCGGGGACTTCGCTAAGTATCTAGAAACTGATATTGACCTTATCTCAAACGGAACCAAAAAGATAGAGTTAAAGCAGTTTGTGGATTCTTTTGTCAAAAAAAGCTATGAAAATTACATACTTCAAAAAGAAATCAAAAAGCTTGTAAAAACACTAAACGAAGAGCTACCCAACAAACAGCTGTAAATGAAATTTCAAAAGGCTTTTTCACTTTTAGAGCTCATATTTGTAATGCTTATCATCGCTCTTTTGGCCAGCATTGCACTTCCTTACTTTTCAAATAGCAAAAGCGAAGCCATGCTGTTCAGGCTAAAGGCCGATTTAGCAAGCATTCAAAGTGCTTTAGCCTACGCGCAAAATGAAAGAATTTTAAAAAATATCCAGCAAAACCCGGCCGTGCTTGATGAAGCCTTGATAAATACCGAAAAACAAAGCCTATTTTACTGCTCAAACGACGAGATAAAAGCTTGCACAGGCACTTCTTGCTGCTCATTTTCCTTGCTTACAAGCCCCATTTACTCAAACAAAAAGGGCTGGATGAAAATAGCTCATAACAAATACAGATTTTTCCTAAGCCCAAAAAGATACCTAGACTTTGAATACGACCCGAAAGAATACAGCTTTAAGTGCACAAGCTCTCTTTGCAAGGATTTGCTGTGAGATACTACGAAGTGGCCATTAAAGGCATGTTTGTCGATACTCTCACCTACGAAAGCGTTTATGAGTGCGAGAGCTTGGACGAGGTTTTAGTAGATATAAAAAACAAAAAAGATGTAAAAGCTGTTGTGCTTAAAGAGTGCGAAAAGCCAAAGTTCAAGACAAAAAGCATAAAGTCAAAAACAGGGCTAAAGCTTTCTTTAACGCAGTTTGAGCTGGCTAAATTTATAAGCTTTTACTACAGCACAAAGCTTTCTTTTGCCATGATGAATTTTGAGTGCCTAAAGCCTTATAAGTGCGAAAAATTAGAAATCAAAAAAGAACCCCAGCTAAGCGAAGCACAAAAAAAGGCACTTGAGTTTTTAGAAAAAGAAAACTCAAGCTTGCTTTTTGCAGACACAGGAAGCGGAAAAACCGAAATTTACATAGCTCTAGCCAAAAAATACATACAAGAAGGCAAGCAAGTGCTCATTTTAATGCCTGAAATCGCCCTAACCCCGCAAATGCAAAAAAGATTAACGCTGTATTTTGAGGATAAGTTCTTTATATGGCACTCAAAAATTAGCAAGAAAAAAAAGGAAGAGAATTTAAAAAGACTTCAAAACGGCGAAATTTTGCTCGTAGCCGGAGCAAGGTCAGCCCTTTTCCTACCCTTTGTAAATTTAGCTCTCATCGTAGTAGATGAGGAACACGACAACTCATACAAGGCTAGCAACAATCCTAAATTCAACGCAAGAGATTTAGCACTATTTTTAGGACAAAAGCTAGATATAAAAGTTGTCTTAGGCTCGGCAACTCCAAGCGTGACTAGCTATTACAAGCAAAAAAGCTTTAGGCTTAAGGGCACATTTTTCAAAAGCTCTAAAGAAATAATTTATGATGATAACACCCTAAGCCTTTCAAGCACTGTTTTAAGGGAGCTTAGAACCAGCCTTAGAAGCAACAAACAAGCCATAATCTTTCTGCCCAACCGTGCAAATTTCAGGCAAATTTTTTGCCCTAGCTGTGCAAACACCATAAAATGCCCATTTTGCAGTATAGCCCTTTCCTTGCATAAGGATAAAAATGCCCTAAAATGCCACTACTGCGGCTTTGCAAAAGAGATAGACAAAAGCTGCCCAACCTGTAATAACCCTCTTTTGCAAGCACAAAAAATCGGCACGGCCGAGCTTTGCGACATGCTAGAAAAGGAGCTAAAGGATTTTAAGGCCGTAATTGCTAAATTTGATAGCGATGAGATAAGCTCTTTTACAAAGCTAAATAAAATTTTAAAGGATTTTAACGACAAAAAAATCGACATTTTGGTGGGCACCTCAATGCTTGCTAAGGGGCATGATTATCACAGCGTTGATTTAAGCGTGATTTTGGGGCTTGATGAGTATTTATTTAGGCCAAATTACAAGGCCCTAGAAGAAAGCCTATCCCTTGCTATGCAAGTAGCTGGTAGGGCTGGTAGGGCTGGGGAAGCTAGAGTTTTACTACAAAGTAAAAATCAAGATTTTTTTCAAAAATACATGAGTGATTATGATTTATTCTTAAAAGATGAGCTAGAACACAGGAAAAAACTCTACCCACCCTTTGTGAGATTATCAAGAATTCTTATAGAGCACAAGGACGAGGAAAGGGCGAAAAATTTATGTTTTAGCTTGGCTTCGCAGTTTTTAAAGCTAAAAAGTTTAGAAGTTGTTGGGTACGGTGCTTGTGCTATATCTTTGATGAATGCTAAATTTAGATTTTATATCTTGCTTCGTTCACGCTCTTATGAAGTTTTGATAAAGGCCGCAAATTTCGCTACGCAGTATGAAAATGTAAGCTCTGATATAGACCCTATAGACTTTTCATAAATTTAGCCTAGCTTTAACTAGGCTAAAAATTTTCTTTATAAAAAATTGCAATATCAAGTTTTATTGCCAAAATAAACTTAAAATAAAAACCCTGAGTTTTAACTTAGAATTTCAAAGAATTCTAAGTTTGTAAATTCAAAGCCCTTAAAACTAAAGTAGAAGTATTAAAACTCCCACCTAATCCCAACTTGTCCACTTATAAAAGAATCAGCATTATCATATACTCTTTTTGATATAAGACTTTTAGCAGCTAAGGACAAGTTTAAGGCTAAACCATCATTATTAAGGTCTATTTTTCCTCCTGCTAGTATTTGAGCATAGGTTCTATTCTTAGTAACTTCTTTAGTATCTATAGTAATGACATTATTAGACCCAGCTAAAACTACATTATAAAAAGAAGCATCATTACTTGCAAAATGTTCTATCTTAGGTCCTATGAAAAAGAAAGTTTCTCCGTAAAAATGTTTGTGTGTCTTATTTGGGAGTGTTTTTGTAATTTAGCTAAAAATGCTTACAGATGGGCGATAGAAAGCACAAAGTAAGAGACTTTTTAGGATTTTTTAGGGAACTTAGAGGGGGTAAAAGACCCAAGCACCCTAAATTTATCCTATTAAACAATGTGTCTTTTTTCTTGTCAAATACCGCTACAAACTTACTTCAAAGTGTTTTGTGTCTCAGCTATTTTTAAGGGTAAGCCTTGCGAATGCTAGCCTTATTTTGCTCTTAAAAGCTTTTAAAGCTCTTAGAAGTCAAAGAACAAGCCTAAGCATAAAGCTTACACAAAGACCTTGCAAGGCTTAAGCTTGATTTTAAGCTCACAAGCCAGCTTATGAGGCACCCCGTAAAAAAACAAAACCTATGGGATTAGAGCTAGCCCTTTAAAAGTTAAATTTAAGCTTTCATGAGGGGCATTTGGTGGCTAGCTTGAGTTTAGCCTTTGTAAGTTCTTTTTAGCACAAAGCAAAAGAGCAGTCTAAATTTAAGCACAGCCTAAGTCAGCAAAGGCTTTTAAACGCCTTGGCAAGCCTTTTATGAGGGCGATATTTTGAACTTAAGGATAGACAATGAAAAAATCTATAATTTTAGTAAGCGGTACAAACAGCTTAAATTTTTATCTTGAGGACGAGGAATTTCAGTTTGAAATATCTTTTAATTGCATTTATCTTTTTTTTAAAACTAGACATTTTACTATAGATAAAACTCTTTGCGTTCTAACTTTGAGCGAAGGAGAGAAAAAGCTTATAAATGATTACTACGAAGATAATGGCTTAGATGATAATGTCGACCTTGAGAGTATTTTAAAATTAGACTTTTTCAAACATCTTAAGGTAAATCTTTTAACTAATCTATCCACCTTGCTCCATAAGGCGCTCTATGCTAATCAATCCACCATCTATATAGATACTCTTTTTAATGAAGTGCTAGAAGAGTTTGAAAGAGATTTAAAAAATGAATTCAAGGTGCATTTTTAAGGAGGATACATGCAAACAACACAAATAAGTTCGGTAAATACCTTTTTAAGAAATCAAAAAATTTACCTAGACATAAGAAGCGAGGGAAAAAGACTAAGACTAGCTACAGGGCTTAAAAACTCAGCCCTAGCCTTGAAATTTGTAAGGGCAAATTATGAGCTTTTTTTAAGTAATAAGGCTAAGGCACAGGCTAAGTATTACGAGTTAGAGGATAAAAAGACTATGAAGCTTTTAAAAAAGGATGAGCCAAAAAGCCTAAATGATGAGCTTTTTATAAGGCTTACAAATGAGGTCAAAAACGCCTTACATTTAAAGCAAAGCAGCAAAAAGAGCTTTACATGTCTTTTTAAAAGCATAGAAGGCTTTTTTCTAAGTAAAAATTTAAAGCTAAAAGGCTTTAAAAAAGAGCATATAAACGCTTTTTATGGGTATTTTAAAGCAAAAAATAACTCAAATAAACACATAAAGATGAAATTTATCTTTTTATCAAGGCTTTTAAGCTTAGCACTTGAACAAGGTTTTATAAGTGAAAATGTCCTTGCTAAAATCCCTAAGCTAAAGGCTGATGAAAGCGATTTGCAAAAGACTTTTAAAGAGCTTTTAAGCTATGAGGATGTGCAAATTTTACTTAAAAAAGCACAGGGCGAGTTAAAAAATTATCTTTTCATAGCCCTTTTTACAGGTGCTAGAACGGGCGAAATTTTAGCCTTGCAAAAAAAGGATATCGACTTTGTAAATAAAAGCATAAGCATAACCAAGACAAAGCACGAGGATGGCCGCCTTGACACTCCAAAGACTAAAAGCTCGTATAGGAAAATTGATTTATTGCCTGTGCTTGAAAATAAGCTTTTAAGACTATGTGAGAGGTTAAAAGATGAGGACTTTTTAATAAAAGAAAATGTTTATAAGCTAAGAAGCGATTTTAAAGCCTTGTTAAAGGACTTAAATTTGCCTGAGCTTCGCCTTTATGATACCAGACACAGCTTTGCAAGTATTATGCTAAGCAAGGGCGAAGAGCCTATGTGGGTTGGTTGTAAGATGTTAGGGCATAAAAACCTAAACGAAACCTTTAAAACTTACGCCAAATACCTGCCACAAGAGGTCAAACAAAGGGCAAGTTTTATAAATGAAGGAGAATTTGATGAGTGACAAGCTAAAAGAGGAAATAATAAAAGAGGAGCTAAAAGAGCTTATAGATGAAATGCTTATAAATTTCATCTCGGTTTTACATATCGACAGCTCTTATGCTTTGACTTATCTTGAAAATGCCTTAGCAAATTTCAAGGCTTTTATAAGGCTAAAAGGAAGCGATGAGAGTGAAATTTTAAAGGAGTTAAATATAGCAAGTGATGAAAAGGCAGATGAGATAGTAAGAAAACTTTTAAGAGAGGATAAGAGATGAAAGTAAAAGAGCTTACTAAGTTTGACAAAACGTTAAAAGAGAGGTTTTGCAATTATTTAAAGAAGTATTTCAAGGAGGATTGCGAAGTAACCTGGGTATTTGATGACAAAATATCAATTGATATTGATTTTGAAGTTGTAGATGAAAAAGAGCATGCATATTTAAGAATTACAGATGGGGAGAGTTACAAAATATACTTAAATGAATTAAGTAGTAATATAAACATTCTAGACTTTAAAAAATACATAGATAAGTTTTTAAATGAGGAATATAAAAAGAAAGACTATATAAACACAAGGGATTTTAAAAAGATATGTGCTTTGTATGATAGCCTTGGTGTGAAATATAAAAAGGACGATATAAAAGAATTTTACAAGGCAATAGCCTCCGTTTTAAGCAAAGATCGCAAGCCTTATATTTTGGATAGTAAGAAAATTTTTGCTTATTCTAATAAAAGATGCGCGCAACAAGATATATATAGCGATGGAGAAACGCTTACTTTTGCGGTGCATTTATGGAACGATTTAAGAATTATTAAGACGTCTTTTGATGTTAATTACGAACAAATAAACATTTTAACACTGGCGCAAGAGCTGGTAAATATGCAAAAGAAGCTGGAGGAGATTATAAAATGAAGCGATACAGCTTAAATAGCATAGTTGGCGGACGCTATAAGGCTATTATTTTAAAACAGCTTATTAAGTCCTTAGTAGATGTTAAGACTTTAGGTGAGAGGCAAGGTAGCAGATTACCTAAATTTTACACATTAGAGGAGCTTAGGATAATTAGGGACGCTTGTTTGAAAAGACGGGCAACAATCAAAATCGCATATTATGCAGAAACAGAGGAAGCGCGCATTTTTTCAAAGTTGGCAACATTTATAAAAGAGGAGGAGCAAAAACATGCTTAACACAAAGGAAATAATTAAGAATTTAAAACAAAGACTAAGCGCTAAGGATAGGGTAATTGAAAACTTAATGGAGGAAAACCAAAGACTAAATACACAAATTAAAAATATAGTTGATTTACACCTTGAAAAGCTTAAAAATGAGCTTCACGAAAAAAAGCTTAAAGAGCAAAGCTACGAGGGTTGGAAAGCCTTGCAAGAAGATAGCTTTATAAGGGGCTAAGATGAATATTATTTTAGCAGGTTTATTAGGTGTGAATTTCTTTTTTGATTTTAACGCAACAAGGAGTGAAATATGCTCATAAAGGACTTTATCACAAGAATTAGAACTAGGCTAAAAGACACGGGCTCTTACAAAAGATACAGCGATGGTGAGCTTATGGATACCATAAATCAGGAGCAAAACATAATCATTTATGAATTTGATATGAATGTAGGCCATTTTACAAAGCAAATAAGCCCTGATGATAATGCCCTAAGCTTACCAAAGGTTATGCTTAAGGTGGTGCATTCAAAGCTTGATAATACGAATTTAAGCCTTAGAAATTACAAAGAGCACCTGCAAAATCCACAAAGTAGCGTGCATTTAATGAGCTTTTCAAATATGCAAACAGTAGCGGTTGTTCCAAAGGACAAGGCAAATGGCAACTTAGAACTTTGGGCGAATTTATGCGTTTTTCATAAAGAGCTAGATGAGAGCCTTTTTGTGAATGATTTGTTTGTATCTTTGCTTTTGTATGGCTGTTTAAGGACTATTTTACAAGCTGAAAATAGCGAGGTGTCTTTGCAAAAACTAGCATATTACGAAAGCATGTATAAAAAGGAAATGGCAAGTATAAAAGACATAAGCTCAAGGGTAAAAGAGGAAAATATCTTTTACTCAAAGGTAAATAAGGTTTAAAAATGAATGTTGCTTTCAATAAAAATGATGGCTTGCTCGGTAGATCGGGGCAGGCCTTTAGCAAAGAGAGTGCGAAGCACAAGAGTAAAGTGGCTTTAACGCATTACTACTTAGACATAAATTTATTTTTTGATTTTAATAATACAAAGGATATAAAATGATAATCAAACCAAAATATAACAGCAATTATTCAGTTATACCAAATGAGTTAATAAAATGCGAGCATTTAAGCGATAAGGCTTTCCGTTTAGCTTGTTATTTGCTTTCCTTGCCAGCTTCTTGGGAGGTAAATACCGCTCATTTAGCTAAGGTTAGCGGGGGTTCTACAAGAAGCATACAAAGAGCCTTAAAAGATCTTATAGACTTAGGTTTTTTGCAAAAAATTCAACACATCGATGAAAAAAGCGGCAAATTCTTAAGAAAGGCTACTTATGTTTTTATAAACAACGAAGAAGAAAAAGAAAGCTCACAAGAGATAGAAAAAGAGCTTAAAGAACAAATTGATTTAAGCATTAAAAAAGAGCTAAATTTGCCTTTAAAAGATGAGTGGATTGCTGAAAAGATAGAGGAGATTAAAGCCCTTGATAAAGAGGATTTAAAAGAAATTGAGCAAGAGCAAAGCTCTAATTTAAACGGCTTTGAAAGCAAGGAACAAAAGCAAGAGCCTAAAAATGCAGATTTTAAAGATGGCGACAAAAACACGACAAGCGGATTTATGTCGCACATATTAAATAAAGAATTTTTACAAAGTAAAAATTCATTCCTATCAGCTTTTTTAAAGAAAAATTCCTTTGCTAAGGACTGCTATTTGATGAAAACAAATGACAAATCCTTGCTTTTTTTATACTCTAAAAAACAAAATGTAAAGCCTAATACCTTTGATTTTAGCGGACTAAGTGATTTTGAAATTTTAAAGCTAAATGAGTTTTTTGCCTACAAGCAAAAAAGTGGCAAAAGATTACTAGCACTTTCAAAGCAAAAGATTATAAATCAGTGCAAGGACTTTAAGCTAAAAGGACAAAATATAGGGCTTATCATCGATAGAAGTATAAGAAATGGCTGGGCTGGGCTTTTTTCACTTAAGACAGATTTACACACAAAAAAGGCTAAAGAGCTTAGTCAAAAAGAGATTTTAAGGCTGGTTTTAGAACAAGAGCCAAATTTTAATTTCAGCCAAGATTATGACTTAAGCAAGATTAGCATAAATGGCAAAAGCGTTAGCTACATCGAAGACAAAGACGAGTTTAAGGTTGTTTGATGGCTTATCTTTATAAAGAGGCAAATCCTAGAGTAAAAATTCACAGCTCAAGCTTTTATCTAGAGCAGGATTTTTTAAACAGACTTGATGCGATGGCAAATTATTTTGGCACTTCAAGGTCGGTTTTTGTGGAGGGTGTTTTAAAACTAGCTTTTAAAAGCTGTTTTGATGAAAGGGTATTTTATGAAGAATTTGAAAGAAAAAAAGCTAAGAAAAAAATTTTTAATGCAAAAAAGCACCATAAAAAAGCTAAACAAAGTAAGCAAGGCACAAAACTTGTCTAAGAATAAAATTTTACTTTTAAGTGTGAAGCTTTTTAAGGATAGCTTTTTAAAATCTGATTTATTTGCTGATGAAATTTTAGAGGACAAAAAATGACAAAAAGCGATTTTAAAGCAGCGGTTTTAAGCTCTGAGTTTTGTAAATTTAGCAAGGATGAGAAGAGGCATTTTTTAGAGCTTTTAGAAAGTTTTGAACCACTTTTTGAGGACTTTTTTGAAAATGTTTTTTTTGCACTTATCTTAAATCACCGCTTTTTTTATCTCAAAGAGCTTATAGAGCTTTTTAAGCAAGAGACAGAAAATGACCTAGAAAAGTTAGCAAAGCAAACGAGGATTAAAAATTTTAATCAAAAGCTTTTTTTAAGCGAGAGCGAACTTATAAAAAGATTTTTTAGGAAAAAACTTTATGAAAAATTACCTAAATGGTTTATATAAAAGGAATAAATAATGCTGGAACAAGAGATCTTGAAATCTTTCATAGCCTATCCGCATTTAATAGATGATTTCTTAGAAAAAGCACCCTTAAAATGCTTTTCAAAAGAGGCACAGCCTTATTTAAAAATCATCTTGGATTTAAAGGATAAGAATTTATTAAATTTGTCTGTTTTTATGCAAAGTGTGGATAAAAATCAGCAAAAAAGTGAGTATTTTTTAGGACTTTTGTCTGCTGATGAGAGCCCTTTATTTGTGCAATACGCTTCTTATTTGCTAAAGGCATACAAGCTTAAAAAACAAGAGGAAATTGCAAACACCTTAATGCAGGCTAGCAACGCAAACACGCTTTTAGACTTGGACTTTTTAAGCAAGGAGCTTGAAGTTGAGGCTAAGGACATTTTGGACCTAAATAAATGGCTTGAGTATTACGAAAAAAAGCCAAGTATGACAAAGTATAGCACCTCCTTAGCCTTTTTAGATAATGCCTTTGAGGGTGGTTTTGAGTTAGCCCAGCTTATGCTTATAAGCGGCGATGAAGAAAGCGGAAAAACTACGCTTTGTGTGCAAATTTTAGAAGAATTAGCAAAGACCACAAAGGTGGCTTTCTTTTCTTTTGAATTTACTGTGGAGCAGTATTTAAGAAGCTTTAAGGAGCTAAACAAAAAAACCCGCTTTGAAAATTTCTTTTTGATAAATGATGGGTATGAACTTTTTGAAATCGTAGATAATATCAAAAAACTAGCAAAGCAAGGCGTAAAGTTTTTTTTAATCGATTCACAAATGCGTATAGAGGTAGATAGCAAGGGCAAACAAGCCTTAAATATGGAGGAAAAAGAAAGCTTGAAATTTTCAACACTTGCTAAGCTTTGCCACGCCTTAGAAATCTTTGTGTTTTTGATAGTTCAAACTAGCAAAAGCGACACTACAAGCCCAACAGGCTCTAAAAAAGGGGCTCACGAGGCAAGTATCATCCTAAGGATAGAAAAGATAAAGCCTGATAAAAACGACATCGCACAAAAAAATAATGACTTTGATGAGTTTAAAAGGGTTTTAATCTTAAAGAAAAACAAGCAAACAGGCAAGCATTTTAAGGGCGAGGTTGCTTTTAATCCACAAAAACGCAAATTTTCAGACCTAGGAGTGGCCCAAAAGCCAAAATCTTATGTTGATATGAAAGAGATTAAAAGCGAACTTGAGTATTTGGATATATTTTAGGCGGCTCTCTTGGACTGGCTTTGTTTTTAGAGGGTTTAAACTCGCAGGGCTTGGACTTGGTCGGGCAGGCCTTTGGCAAAGAGAGTGCGAAGCACAAGAGTAAAGCGATTTTTACGAAACTTGTTTTGTAAAAATGATAGCAATAAAAGGAAAAAGATGAATTACATAGCAAAACTAAGAAAATTAGGCGAGGCAGAGCAAAAACTGCAGGATTTAATGGTGCATTGTGAAAATGGCAAAAGTATGAAATTTAGCAAATTTCAAAAAGACTTTGACTTTTTAAGATTTAAGTTGCAAGGCTACGAGCTTACGCCTAAAAGCAAGGAAGCGGTAGCAAAAGCAAGGAGCGAGTTTTTAAAAGCTAAAAAAGAAGTTAAGAAAAGGAGTTAAGGATGTATTTTATTTTAGGATTTATAACAGGGCTTTTTGCCTATATCAATGTGTATTTTTGGGGCAAAATTTATAGAGAAAAAAAGAGTAAAAAAACTTGACAAAACAAATTAAAAATGTTATAATAAACCTACAAAACAAAGATAAAATGTTTTGTAGGAAGGAGGTTTTAAAGCTATGGGAAAACTTGATTTAATGATTAAAATTGCCGTTTTAGTCTATATCCTAATCAAGACCCTTAAGCTTTTACTAGCTTAAGTAAAAGGGCTTTTAAGCCCTTTACAAAGCTTTTAAAAAATTATAGCACAAGGAGATAAAAAATGAGTGAAATTTTAGATATTTTAGAACTTGTCATACTTGCTTATATAGCCATTATGATAACAAAGGACAAAAAATGACTTATGAAGAATTTAGCCTCAGGCTTAAAGAGCTAGGTTTAAGCAAAAAGGACTTTGCAAATTTAACAGGACTTGAGGCTACAAGTGTTACAAATTGGAAGGCAAAAAACGAGGTAAAATCAAGCTGGGTAAAATCTTGGCTTGATAATTACGAAAAGGCTTTAAAATTTGAGAAAATCAAAGAGCTTGTAAGGGAGTTTTGATGTTTGATAGTATTTTAAGTTTTTTGTTATCAAGTGCAAGTGTTGATTTTTTTGTGGGATTTTTACTAGGTTTGGCTGTAGCTTCTATTATTTGCTATAAAATTTTAACAGACAGGGCAAAAGTGCAAGAAGAAAGCTTAAAAGAAAAAGATAGATTGCTACACGATAAAGAAAAAGAATATCAAAAGCTTTTAAACGAAAAAGAACGTTTAAGGCTTGATGAGATAAAGGCAAAGAATGAGGAAATTAAAGAGTTAAAAGCAGAGATTAACTATCTACACAAAGACCTTGCAAGGCATAATATGCAAGAATCCTTTGTAAATGTTTTTGGAAGTGAAAAATGAAAAAAGATTTAAATTATTACCTATATTTGCCTTATGAAATCATCTTAAGAAAGTTAAGCGATGATGAAGCTTATCAAGCAAAGCAGCAGTGCGGTCGCAGGGCTTGGACGGGTTTTGTAAAAATGATAGCAATAAAAAAGGCTTACAATGATTTCTAACATAGATGAGATAAAGGCAAAGGCTGATATTTTAAGCGTGGTGGAGCATTTTTTGCCCTTGCAAAAGGCAAACGGACTTTTTAAGTGTTGTTGTCCTTTTCACGAGGAAAAAACGCCCTCATTTACTCTAAATACAAGGCATAACTACTTTTATTGCTTTGGTTGCAATGAAAAAGGCGATGTCTTTTCTTTCGTGCAAAAATACAAGCACCTAGACTTCACAGAAGCTGTAAAAGAGGTCGCTAGGATTTGTAATATCGAGCTAAAAGAAGCAGGACAAGCTTTAAAAAGAGCTGATTACACAGAGCTTTTGGAAAATATCAACTCCTTTTTAAAAAGCTCTTTAAAAGAGGATGAAAAGGCACTTGATGAGCTTTATAAAAGAGGCTTAGAAGCTGAGGATATAAACAAATTTGACATAGGATTTTTTAAGGATTTGCCAGCTTTGATGAAGCTTTTAAGCAAGGAGGATTTAAAAAGAGCCTGTGAGCTTGGTTTCATCTCTTTTAATGCCAAAAACAACAGCTATTACTCAATGTTTATAAACCGCTTTACCTTTGCCTTAAGGGATAATGCTTATAAAATCATAGGCTTTTCATCACGCAAAACAAGCTTTTTAAAATGCCTAAACGAGGAGGCTAAGTACTACAACTCAAAGGAAAGCTTTTTGTTTAAAAAAAGCGAGTTTTTGTATAATCTCGTAAATGCCCGCCAAAGTATCTTAAAAGAAAAAGAAGTCATCATTTTAGAGGGCTTTTTTGATGTTTTTTGTGCTAGAAAATACGCACTTTCAAACTGCGTAGCAACTTGTGGCACGGCACTCAGCTTAGCTCATTTATCCCAGCTTAAAAAGCTAAGCGATGATTTAACTTATATCCTGTTTTTTGACAAGGATAATGCCGGAGAAAATGCAAATTTAAAGGCTTTAAAACTCTTTTTTAAGGAGGGCATTTTTAAGCTAAAGGTTAGAGTTTTAAAGACCAGGTGTAAGGATTTGGGCGATTTGCTCTTAAAAAAGGAAGTAAATGCTGAGAATTTAAAGGAGTATTTTCACGATTACACAGGGCTTGAGTATTACATAAAGCTAAATTTATTAAGAGCGAACAAGGACAGCCACAAAGAAAACGAGCTTTTTAAGGAGATAAAAGAGCTTGTAAATTCGCAAAATTTCTTTTTAAGGAGCGAGCTTGTAAAGGAAGCTGCAAGGCATTTTAAGTGCGAGGAAAGGCTTTTTAACCTAAATGAGAGCTTAAACAAGGCAAAGCCTGTTTTATCTTTAGAAAAAAGCATTTTAAAGGCTGTTGCAAGTGATGAAAAGAGCCTTTTTTTAGCTAAGAATTATCTGCATAAAAGCGATTTTAAGGAATGCGGTGCTGATTTTGATGCCTTTGTAAATGAAAATGTCTTAAGTGAAAGCTTAAAGATGATTTTGCTTGATGAAAATATCTTAAAACCTGATGAAAAGCTTTTTAAAGAGTGCCTAAAAGGACTTAAAAAGCTATCTTTAGAGGCTGATTTAAAAAAGGCTAAGCTAAGTGCAAATTTAAATTTGATAGTGGAGCTAAAAGAAAGGATGAAAGGCCTTGCCTAAGTGCTCTTTTACAATGTTTTTAGCACCAAAGGCGTATCTAAAACTACTCTTTGCGTTTTAGCTCTTGTCTTAGTTCTATTATCATAGTAATGAGTGGCAAAAACCAGCTAGGCACCTCGCAAACAAAGCCCCATTTAGAAACCGTATCGCTTTTATAACCTACAAAGCGTGAAAATTCAGCCTTGCTTTTAAACCCAGCCCTTTTTACAAGTGAGCTTATTTCTTTTTGACTTAATTTCTGCATATTTAGCCTTTAAGCCTCAGCCCGTCCTACACAACTGAGACTTTAAATTTTATTTATCTGTTTAAGCAAGGACTAAGTAGGACGAACCTATAATTAAGCAGGTTGTTTTATTGAAAGTAGCACGGCTTAGCTTTTAAGAGCTAAGACCAGTGCGGTTAAAACTATCGTAAAAGCGATAAGTTCCACCATCGCAACTCCTTTCAGCTAAAGCCTCAGTCAGTCGCCTTAAACATTGGATAAATTATACCCATATTTTACTTATATCTTACTTAAAAACTTATATAGTTATAACAATTTTAGTTATAAAACACTTCAAAATCGCAGGAAAAATAAGAAGTGCTGTCGTTATACATATGCCTATAACTTTTCTTCCCCCCCCCCCCTCAAGTCCTACCTGAGTTGTTGGGGTGTGGAAAAATTCTTTTTGAATTTTAATATTAATTATAAGTCCATCTAGCCTTTTTGCCTCTTGTGTCTAAATGCACAAAGCCTTTGTAAGCGTCGTTGTAATTATGCTTTATGGCTATTCCGTAAGGCTTATCGCCGTATTTTTCCAAGACGAAGCTATGCACATCAGCAGTCTTAACGCCCTTAACGATAAAATCCACCGCAGAACCTATAGTGTGCTGTGAGGATTTCGCACCGCCTACCTTTGCATTGTGCGTAGGGCAACGATAGCCCGAGTTTATGATAATAGGAGCCTTATAATGCTCTCTTATCTCGCATAAAGTGTCGATAAGCTCATCACTTGGCACATTTTCAGGTAATTTACACTTGCCACACCTGCACTTAAATTCATCGATTATAAAATATGGGTTTGATTTCATTTTTACCTACTTTCTATGCTATCATTTTTACAAAACAAGTTTTGTAAAAATCGCTTCTCTAAAGGCCGAGCCCGCCCTGTCCTGTGGCTATCATTTTTTGCCAACAAGTTGCCAAAAAATCGCTTCTCTAAAGGCCTGCCCCGTCCCGTCCATTGCGACTGCCTTTGCTTAACAAGTGAAGCAAAGGCCGCACACTAAAAGCCGAGCCCGTCCTGTCCTTTTTAAACCTACTTTTATTACTATCATTTTTACAAAACAAGTTTTGTAAATTTAAACTAAACAGGGCAGCCTAAGCTACCCTGTTACTTAAGAAATTGTAAATTGTTTTAAAGCTTGTCCTGCTAAAGCAGGTGTTAAAAGAGCTTAACTCTAAACCTCAAGGAAAGATACAAGAGAATTAAAACAAAAAATGAAAATCTTAAAAAGGGTTAAAAAGCTAGAAAGAGAGCTAAACTCCCTCTTCCTCGAACAAAAGCCTCACATACTCATCAAAATGCTTTTGCAAAAGCTTGTCAAGCTCTTGTTTTTGTGTCTCGTCTTTAACAGGGATTTCTAAAAAGCCTTGTTCAAGGCTATCTTTTAAAAATTTGATGATTGTCTTATCCTCAAGATTAGCTAGATATTCTTTATCGTCTAAGTAGATAAGCTTAGGGTGCTCAAAGGCTGGTTTGCTTTTGTCGATGGTGTGTTGCCAATATGTCCAAACGCCTCCATTGTTGCCACCAATAGTGTTGGGTGTCGTACGTGTACTAATCTTAAAAATATCTACTTCTATATTATCAACAATTAAATATTTATTATCCCACAGATTATATTTATCTCCTATATCAACATAAGCAAAGTTGTTAATTATAGTCTTTTCACCCATGCAAAATTTAGCAAAACTTAAAAAACTTTCATAAGTAGGGAACATCTTTTTAAAGTCATTTTCTTTCATATTATCGAAAGAAAAAAGGTAAGTGCTAAAAAGATTAAACGAATTTTTATAATTAGTGTTGTTGTAATTAGTTACTGTAAGTGGATTATATGAAGGCGATAATTTGTGATTATAAAAAATATACTTGGCCACAGAACTCATATCGCCAATCCGTTCAACGCTAAACACCTCCTCGCCCAAAAACACAGCTTCAAACACTTGCCCTAGCATATCCACATAAAACATAGCCTTTTCATCATCAGGGATATTTGTGGCAAACAGCTCTTTTAAATCCTTATACATCGTTTCATACACGCTTTGTTCTTGATTTTTTATATCCACCTCAGGCACCTTAAAATGATACATCTCCTGCGTAAAAAAGTCCCTTAAAAGCCCCTTTTGATATGCCCTGTTTTTTTCTAAAAAATCAAGCTGACATTTTTGAGACTGAAAGGGCTTTATGGTTGCAGCATCTATCCTATTCCAAGTGTATTGAAAGGTATTAGAATCACCAACTCCTAAGCCGTAACCTTGCTCAAGCATTTTTTGAAAGCCGCTCGTGCTTTTAATGCACCTTGCCTTATAAGCCTCATCCACAAGCATAGCGTATTCGTTCGTGCTGATAGCCTTTACTAAAGGCACATCACCGCCTAGTGTCTCGTTAGCGTAGTTGATATTGCCCGCGTCCTTTTTTTGATAGCGGTTATAGCTCATCTCCTCAGCCTCATCTAAGGGCTTAAGCTCGCCATTTATGCCTTTCATCGCGTCGTAAGGCTCGCTGTATCTAAAATTTGTGTTTTGTCCGCCTAGTTGGTTATCATTATAAACGCTACCTTTTGGCAGGATTTCATAAGGGGCGTAGATTAAAGAATTTGTTAAGGTTTCACTTTTTGCCTTGGCCATTCTAGCATCTTGTACGCTTTCGTTTAAGCTTGAGCTTGCTATCTCACCATACGCTCCTATCTCGGCATTTAAAAGCTTTTGTTGATTGTAAGCAGTGCTAACTACGGAGGCTATATTAGCTGTTATATTCGCAGCAGAGACTAAAGAACTAAACCAAGCAGGCAGGGTCGAATTCGCTATCACATTTAAGCCAGGTATAAACTGAACCACGATATAAACGGCTAGGATTAGCAAATTCACAGGGTTTGTGATGATATTTACCAAAGCACCTAAGAACCCTCTTTGAGCCATTATATAGCCGTAATCGTTTGCTTCGCTGTAAAGTGAATTTACATCTATTCTTAGGTCATATTCTTTTATCGTGCGTCCCCAATTTTCAAGGGCTCGGTTGCGAAATTTTTTTATCCTTTTTGCAAGCAGTGTCTTTTTTAAAGAAAAAGCCATATTTTAGTATCTTGAAAAGACTGAGCCTATCATATCTACATTGTCTTGCAAATTCTTTTTATTTTCCTCGTAGCGTTGGTTTTCTAGCCTTGCTTGCTCTTTTTGTAGATTTAGATTATCCTTTGCGATATTCACCATTTTTTTACCATTTCCAAAAGCAGAGTCCAAAGCACCAAATAAAGACCCAACACCACCTAATAACGAGCCTATTCCTTCTAACATTCCTCCTCCTTTCGCAGCTTTTGTTCTCTCTTTGCTTGCTTGCGGGGCACCAGCACCGGTACCGGCGAAAAATCCTCCAGCTATACCATCGGGAAACATCATGCCACCTTTGAGATTATCATTTATAAAAGAATTTAAACAAAAATAAGAGCTTTAAAAAAGGGTTAAAAACAGTAAAAATAAAAAAGGATTATTCCTTTTAAACATTATACACAAAAAGAGCTTGCAAAACTTTAACCCTTTTTAAAATTTGAAAAAAGCCTTAAGATTTGACAAATTTTTATAAAGGAAAAGTATGCAAGAAAATCAACCATCCCCTTACGACACCTCGCAAGATAAGGCTAGGTTTGAGGCTTTAAACAACGAATTAGCACAGGCTGAGGCTTCTTTAGAAAACAACTTCATAGATTTTGCAGTGCAAAATTTAGATGAAAAGGCTGAAGAGCTCTTTTTTGAGGATAAAAAAGCCTTTATTAAAAACCTGCTAGATATGCAAAACGCTCACTACGCCCAGCAAGTAGGCAGTAAAAAAGAGGAGTTAGCAAGCTTAGAAAACTCCATTAAAGAAAAAGAAGGCTTGCAAGGCATAGAAGCTGCGCAAAATGAGTTTTTGCAAAAGCACCCTGAAGCTGACATAAACACTTTAACCGAGTTTTATAACGAGGATTTGGGTAACAAATACAAGGCCGAGCTTGATAAACTAGCACCAAATGAGTTTTTTGAAGTGCTTTATCAAATTTATCAAAGTGCAACAGGCACAGCAGCTAAGCAAGAAGAGGACTTGCCAAAGCAACTGCAAGCAAACGCAAGCGATACACAAACAACATCTTTAAGCAGTGATGAACTGCCAATGAGTAGAATTTAAGGAGAAACAATGGCTATACAGTATGTAAATAATGTCTCTTATCTAGCAAGAGCACAGGTAAATTTAAACGAGGTAGAAAAGGAAAATTTCAAGGCTTTAATGCTGCCTAAGGGTGCTGAAATTTTGCACTTAAGCGTAGAGATAGTAGAGCCTGATACGATGGGAAATACCCTTGATGTAGGGCTTGATGAGGAAAAAAGCTTTTTTATAAGCTCCTTAGGGCTTGATAGCAAAAAAAGCGAGTTAAGCTCTGTGATAACCAGCACGAAACAAAACTCCTTTGTCAGCATTTCAAGAAGCGAGGCTAGTGCTGATGGCGTTGTGGTTATCAGGGCTGAGTATTTTTTACCATCTTTAATAAAGACTGAATATTAGAATAAAGGATAAACAATGTATGCAGAATTAAATCAAATCAATATCGAAAATTGGCAAAGTGACCCAAATGTAAGTATAAACATAGGCAAGGTTATAGAGCTTGCTTCTTGGAAAAAAAGCCCTTTTGAACCCTTTGTTGGAAGCGGAACAGATAGAGGCATAAGAACTTATAAGGTCGATGTTAAAGCACCTTACCGCCCAAGACTTCAAGCTCCTTTAACAGGAAGCGGAGTTAGAGGTAATGCTGACTTTGATACAAATTTAGACACTATGGAGATTTTAAGCCAAACCGTAGAGCCTGATAATGTAGGCAACTCGATGAAAAGCGAGATTAAACAATACTCAGACATTAAAAATATCGACTTCGTAAAACAAGCCGTGCCTAGCCTTACGGATTGGATAGTAAGAAAAAGGGATAAATACTTCGTTACAGCCTTAAGTAATGATGTAACAAATTGCGTAGTAGCTGATGCGGGTGCTACTGGCTTTAAGGACGGAAGCAATGCTAAAAGCGTAAATGAATTAAGCAGACAAATTCAAAAAGGCGATGTTTTAACGGTTAAGGCTTTAAGCAAGGCTATATTTATGGCTAAAAACGGAGTTAAATACAACGGCAAAGAAGCCTTTCCTATAAAGCCTATGCGTTCTACAAGACACACCGTAGGAGGCATTAACATAGAAAATTACTCTTATGTTATCTTGCTTGATAGCTATCAGTGCAACCAGCTAAGAAATGACCCTTTGTGGCGTGAAATGCAAAAAATCGGCGTAAGAGGTAATGAAAACAACATCTTCACAGGTCTTGTTGGAATTATAGAAAATTGCCCTGTTATTGATATGGGTGTTTGGACCAAGCTAAATGTAGGACTTTTAAATAGCGAGGTTAGCGATGCTGAGTATAAAGAAAATATCATAGCCGCTAATTTTTCTAATAAAATCACGCCTCCATCTTACTACACAGACACCCAGCCTTTAAGTATGGGCTTTTTAATCGGTGCTTCTGCTTTGCTAATGGTAGGAAGCGAGCAAACTAAATTTTATATTGATGATATGCAAGATGTTGGAAGAAAGACGATTTGTGGTGTTGATAAGCTCTTTGCTATCTCAAAGGCTAGGTTTCAAAGTCCAGCAGGACAAAGAACTATTTTTGATAACCAAGACTTTGCCACCATAGCAATCTTTTCATCTAAGGAATAAAGGTTACGCCCGTCCCGACCTAAATATCATTTATTCTGTTTTAAAGTTTAGCCGCCGCTGTGCTTTTCTAACGGCTAAAATATTCTCTAAGCTAGGCTTAAGCACAGCTTTTATAGAATTTCGTTCAGTTTGAGAAAGATTTAGTTAAGGAGGTTCAAAATCTCTTTAACTAATGTTAGTATTAGTATCAAGATAGTGAGTATCCTCTCAACCATTAAACCCTCCTTTCCGCCGAAAGAAGTAAGTCTTTAACGCTTAGATGAAATAATTATACCGAAACAAACTTGGAATAACCTTGCAATGTAAGATATTTATTAATCCTTGCAAAGGCGGTGGCGATGTCAAGCTATTAATTTTTAAGCTTCTATCTTTTCATACTTTGAAAGCCTTTTAATAAAATCTAAACAAGGCAAAAACCAGCTAGGAACATTTCTTTGTTTTGTCCACATACCTACGCTATTTGGATTAAGCCCAAAATGACGAGCAAAAGAAGCCTTAGACTTAAATCCCGCTTCTTTTACAAGCCTTGTTATATCTTCTTGTGTTAAATTTTCTTGCATTTTTATCCCTTAAAAGTCTTAGTCCGTCCTACACAACTAAGACTTTAAAAAATTTTATTTATCTGTTTAAGCAAGGACTAAGTAGGACGAACTTATAATTAAATAAGTGTTTTATAAAATTAGCACCGTCTTAGCTTTTTATTGCTAAGACCAGTGCGGTCAAGGTTATTTAAAAATAGTTATCTCAACCATCCACAACCTCCTTTCAGCTAAAGCCTCAGTCAGTCGCTTAAACATTAGATAAATTATACCGAAACAAACTTGGAATAACCTTACAATGTAAGATATTTTATTAACCCTTTCATTTTTTTAAAAAAATCTGCAAAATTAATATAAAAAAGTCAAAATGGGCTTTGCCTAGCAAAAGCACGGGTAGGCTTTAGGTTTAGGTGGCCACTCGGTCGGTCGGGTGCGGCCTTTAGTCTGCGATTTTTACGGAACTTGTTTCGTAAAAATGATAGCATAGAAAAGTAGGTTTTAAATGAACTATGAAAATGAAGCTTTAGATACTATAAATCAAAATTTACAAGAAAGCAAGGAGCTTTTAAGCGAGGCAAAAAGCACCCTTGCTTCTGTAAATTCACAAATCGATACTAAGTTAAGCGAGGCTAAAAGCACCTTACAAAGTGAGTTAAACTCAAAAAGCAAGGAGCTAGAACAGGCCTTACAAGCTAACTTACAAAGCCTAGCAAAAAGTGAGCTTTTAAAGCTTTATACAAGTGAGCAAGAAAATATAAAAAACTCGCTAAAGCAAAACATAGACTTGGAAGCACTTAGCGAAAAAATAGCGAGTTCTTTTACATCTCAAAACGAAAGCAACTTAAAAGAAGCTGTAAAAGAGGCCTTAAAAGAGGATGAAATTTACATCTTTTTAAATAGCAAAAAGCAAGAACTACAAAACGAGATACAAAACAGCTTTAATGAAATAGACGAGCTTAGCCAAAAAGAGCTTAAAAAGCTTGATGAAAAGATAGAGGCTAGATTTATGCTTTATCTAAACACCTTAAAAGAGCAAAGCAAAGAGCTTTTAAAGGAGTATATAAACGAGCATAAAACGGAGCTTTTTAAGCCCTTTAAGCTGGATTTTTTAAAAAAGGACTTGCTAAGAGATGAGGATTTTAAAAAGAGCTTTAAGGATGTGGCCTTGCAAAGTGTGGTTACTTTTATAAACACTACGAGTTTTAAGGATGAGATAGATGAGAGGCTTTTAGCCTTGAATGCTAAAATCAGCGAGGATTTTTTTAACTCGATTTATCTGCAAAAGCAAAAACACATCGCAAATAATATTTTGATGTCTATTTCTTTGAGCTCTGCCTTAAAAGAAATCAGCAAGGAGCTTGATAAAATCTCGCTTAAAGATGAAACGCTTTTAAAAAGTCAAAAAATATTTAAGGTTATTTAATGCAAGATGAACTTTTAAGTAAGTTAAGCCAAAGTTTAGAAGAAAAGAACGAGCAAAAGCAAGATAAAAAGGATTTAAGCTTTGATGAGTTTTTCTCTAATGAATTACAAGATTTAAACGAGCAAAACGAGGCTAAAGAGCAAGAAAATTTAAAGTCAAAGAAGCCTTTAGAGCCTTTAAAAGAGGAGCCTAAGCAAAATTTAGCACAAGAGCCCACAGCTTATGATATATATCACGCTAAAAAATACGGCTATTTTGAGCAAAAATACCCTGAACTTGCAAGCAATGAAAACCCAGACGCCTTAAACTTAAAGCTTAAAAAGCTAAGCGGTGAAAAAGAGTATCAAGAATTACAAAGCATAAACAAAGCCTTGGGAAATTTAAACGACATCGTAAGTTTAAGTAACGATACAAGCGGCACTATAAATGCTCTTGATAGATGGGCAGGAAGCGTTACAAATAACTTCTTAACTCCAAGCGAGAAAAACATACAAAGGGCAAATGCAAATTCCAGCCTTTACACAAACTATCTTAACGCCGTATCGCTAAGAAGCGGAGGCACGGCAAGAGAAAGGGCAAAGATAAGCGAGAGCGTGAATTTTGGTGCGATGAACGCAAGAGATACAAGAGTAAGAGCCTTAAAAGTGGCTGATGACTTGCTAAAAAGGCAAAATGTAGCCCTTGATACCCTAAGGGCTAAAGGATACGATGATAAGCTTATATTTGCAAACGAAGGCACGGATATAAATAGCTTTAACAAGAATTTAAACGCTTATGAATACTTAAAAAACAATCTTAAAAGCTTTGATGAAAAAGAATTTGAAAGCATTTTAAGCAATGGCAGCCTTTTTAATAGGCTAAATGAAAGCCGTTTAAAAAGATTAAAACAAGATGAAAGGTAAAAGATGTTAGACAATGAAAATTTAGAGCTTAGAACAAAGCCAAATACACAAGAGCAAGAAAAAACACTTTTAGAGCAAATCACAAGTGCCTTAAATGATAATGCTAAATTCACAGAGCAAATCAAACTTTCCTTACTAGCCTTACACGAAATTTTAACATCTCACAAGGCACTAGAGGATACTTACGCCTTTTTGGTTGATGAGTGCTCTAGCTTAATAACTGAGCTTGAGAACAAAAAAGGAAGCTTTGAAGCAAGAGCTAAGGAGTATTTAAGCCAATTTGACGCCCTTTTAGAACAAACAAACACAGCTAAGGATGAGAGCTTAGAAAATGCAGAGGATGCAGCCGAGCTTCACAGGCAAAATACCGAGATAAAAACGCAGTGTGAAGCCTTTTTAAATGAAATCAAAACAAAGTCTTTGGAGTTTGAAACTCAACTAGCCTTTTTAAAGCAAGTTAGCGAGGAAGAATTGCCAAAGATAGAAGAGGCACTAAATCTAATCCCTAGCAAAATAACAGAGCTAGAAAGCAAAAAGCAAGAGATTTTACAAGAATTTCAAAGCCTTGCAGCTGAAGTGCTAACAAAGGCAAATGAGGCTTTAAGCTTGATAGATGAAAAGATTTTAAGCTTTGATAAAAAATACACCAGCATTAAATTTATAAACAACACCGAGCCCACAAACACGGACGGCGTAAGGCTTAGTGATTTATGGCTTGATACCAAGCAAGGCATTATAAGAGCTTACACACAAAATCCTTTCTTTTCACACTACGGCACTAGCTACCCTCAGCACTTAGCAAGGCTTAGCGATTTATGGTTAAATTTAAGCAATGAGCTTTTTTGCTTAAGAGAGGATAGCGACTTAAATCTTAAGTTTTTAAAGGTAAATGAAAAGGTCTTAGAGGCTAAGTATAAGCAAAATACTGAGCCTAGTTTAGCACAGGCAAAGCTTGGGGATTTATGGTTTAAGTGTGAGCCTATGCAGGTGTATTACCTAGAAAATAAAAGCTGGGTGCAAATTGACCAAAAGCTAGTAAGATTTAAGCAAAATACCGAGCCACAAGCAAGCGATACAAATGTGATAGAGATAAACGACATCTGGCAAAACACAGACACAAACAGCTTTTACATTTACGCAAACAAGGGCGAGGCTAATGAGTGGATAAAGCTTGAAGAGGTTTTTAACTATACTAAATTTAAGGGCAGTGATTTTCCTGAACTTGCAAAGGATGATAGCGAGGACATCGCAAACAAGGCTTTAATGCGTGATTTATACTTTAAATGTGATGAAAGTGAGCTTTATATCTGTTTGCAAACTAACACGGATAAGGTTTTTAAAAAGATAAGCGAGGCAAAAGAGGAGGCTAAGTATAAACAGGAGCTAGAGCCTAGCATTTTAAAAGAAAATGTGCTTATTTTTAAAAATGAAAATGACGATGAGAACGAGGACGGCTTTTACACAGGCGAAGTTTATGCGTATAAACCGCAAAACTACGAGGATAAGTGGCTAAGGCTAAATTACCTAAAAGAAAATGCGCATTTTAAGGATAATGATAGCTTTGAGATTTCAAGTCGTTATGCAAGGGCTTACGATGTTTGGTATAAAGAAAGTGAGGACGAGCTTTATATTTATTTACCTAAAAATGAGGAGCCAAATTCAGTCTTTGAGTGGAAAAAAATAGCCTTTAAGACCCCAACTTACGCTCACACGAGCATTGAAACGGATAGAGAAAACGCAAAGCTTGGCGAGGTTTATCATAGTGTAGAAAATGACAGCAATCCTTACATTTTTAGCAAAAAAGGCATAAATTTAGACTTTGTTAAAATCACAAATGCCGAGCTTTTAGAAAGGGAAATCAAGCCTTTTTGGTGGTATAACTCGCTTTTAAAGGACTTTTACGCTAGAGTTAAAAAAGTCGATTATAAACTAAGTAAGCTTGATAAGGATTTAAGGGAGTTAATTGCCAGTGAAAGTGCTAAGCTTAGCACCGCTTTAAACGAGGCAAAAGTTGAGCTAACAAACAATCTAAACAGTGCTAAAACAGACTTAGACAGCAAGATAACACAGACAAATACAGAGCTTACAAACACAATCAACACAAAGGCTACTAGCTTACAAACTAGTATAAATAATGTAAATGCTAGGTATAACTACGCTTACAAGGTCTTAGCTACAAATGTCGCGGCAATTGATTTTAGAACGGCTTTAAATTTCAAACTTACCTTAACAGCTGCAAAGCAAATCACAAGCGTTTCGGTTGCTGGTTGTGAAGGTAAAACAGGAGTGATTTTCGTGCAAGGTGCAAATTTCATAAGCTCTTTTGCAAGTCCTTTTAATTTTAGGATAGCTCAAAGTGGCTTTGGAACTTGGGAGCTTTTTTCTTACTGCATAATAAACGGCATTATAAGACTAACAAGAAGTTAGGTTTATTGCCATCATCAGGCCGGGGCCTGCCCGACCTACCGAAATATTATTAACCCTTTAGAAAATAGGGCGTTTTACTCTAAACTTTAGCTATGAAATTAAAGATAATTTTAGGCATTTTACTTTTTTCTGCTTTTGTCTCCTTACTTTTTTACATCAAAGCTTTAAAAGCTGACAATGAAAGGCTTAATCTTGAGCTAAATTTAGCCATAAATGCTAATAAAAGCTTAGAAGCCTCCTTAAATGAAAGCCTTAAAAGGCACGAAAAAGAACTTAGGCTTTTAAGTGAGGCTAGGCAGGATGAAAAAGAAGTGCAAGAAAAAATCATAAAGGTTAAAGAATATGTATATAAAAGTAAGGAAAATAATCTTACTAAGCTTTTTAACGATGTTGTTTCTAGGCTGTGGACAAAGGCAAATACTAACGCAAACTAAGACTATAAAGCAAAAAGTGCCAGCCGAGCTCTTAAGCCTTGAAGAGCTTAAAAAGCCTGTTGTTGAGAATGATATAGACATTATAAACGCTTACTCTACGCTGTTTTTGCACTATAAACAATGCGAGATAAAAATTCAAAAGATTAAGGCTTTGCAGGAGGGCGAAAAATGAGCTTATAAAAATACACGCTAGGCTTGTGGCTTCCCTCTCTTGTTTGCTCTACCACAAACAAAGGATTTTTAAAGGTTTCAAAAAATCCGCCTTTTATATTGTCTCTATTTGTGTTGTAGGTATTGTGCCTAAAATGATTGTAGGCATACTTTGCTCAAGATTTTCGTTTTCTTTTTGCTTTTAAAAATTATAAAAAATCAAAAATAAATCTCCATATCACAAGAAAAAAATGTTTTATTTGCTTCGTAATAGCTAGAGTAAATGGGATTTCTACCATTAAATCCTAACCTAAAAGCACCTCTTATACCCAAATGCTCACTCCTTATATCGTGGTAAAAATTTTCTCTTTTAAACATTATGGTTTTAGCTGGAGGTAAGGTCATTTGGTCTACTACCCTACCATAAGACATAATATCAACATAAGCGTATTGCCACTCTGGGCGACGCACGTTAGAATAAACTATTATCTTTTTAACAAAAATTTTAGAATTTAGAGGTATGTGCGTAAAATATTCATTTGTAACAGGGTGATTTTCAAGAAAAAATGCTTTTTCAAAATACCTAAGCCCCCCCCCCGTATCTACTTCATATGCACTTGTGTTTAAAAGTATGTTTCCCATCTTTTTTCTCCTTTTTTGACATATTGGCTGTATTTGTGCTAAAGCAAACATTAAAATCCTTGTTTTTGCTAAATTTTAATGAAAAAGTAAGGTATAAAAAAAGGCTTAAAAAATAAATATAAGCTTTGCTTAAAGCTAGAATATGCTAAAATAGTTTTGAAATAAGTTCAAGGCAAGGCAATGAATGAGGCAAAAATTATAGCAAAGGCAGATGAGGCAAGAAAGCTTACAAATCAGCTTTTCCCTATTGACCCTATACTTATTGCTAAAGCTATGGGATTAAAGGTTTTTACGGCTTCTTTGCCTAGAGATGTAAGCGGAGAGATATTTTACAAAGAAAAAAAGATTTTTATAGAGCAAACAGACTACATCACAAGACAGGTTTTTTCTGTAGCACACGAACTAGGGCATTACATACTTCATAATGACGGCACAAGCCATATAAGCAAAAGAGATACTACAAGCTCCCAAGGCATAGATATAAAAGAAATAGAGGCAAATTTTTTCGCCGCAAATCTCTTAATGCCACAAGATGAAGTTTTAAGGCTCACAGGCTTAAAATTTACCTTAGATTCTATGGCTAGTTATTTTAATGTATCACCACTTGCTATGCAATACCGCTTAGAAAAATTAGGAATATCAGCTTATGTCTAATGAAATCCCAAAAAATGCTAATCTTGCTGAAAGTATAGAATCTTTAGCTAGTAATGATAAATTACAAGAATTAAAACTGCAAAACAAAATATCCAAAGAACTTATTGAGATAAAAAATAATGAAAAAAAAGAAAACGATGCACAGGCAATCCTACATAACACTAAAATCTTAAATAGCTTAAGTAAAAACTTGGTTAAAATCTTTTTTAGCTCTTGCTTTTTTCTTTGGATTGCATTTTATATTATCTTAAATGTAGTGTTAGATTATTATTTTAAAGATAAGGCTTATTTTTATATTTCTTTATTAGATAAAGTCGTGTTATTTGTAATAGTCTGTGTTTTAGGCAAATTCTTAAAAGATAATCTAAGCCTTTTTATAGAAATGTTAAGAAAAGACAAAGCATAATGCTAGAAAGCATGATAAAATAAGCTAAGAAAAGGATTTAAAATGTCTAAGGCTTTTTTAGTTATAAATTATATCATCTCTGCCTTTCAAGCTGAACCTAAAAAGCTAAGCAAGGTAAAACTAGCAAAGATTTTATGGTTTGCTGACAAAGAATACATGTATAAGTATGCTAAACACCTTAGCACCTTAGAATACATAAAACTCCCACAAGGTCCTGTGCCAAAAAACTATGATAAACTTTTAAAAGAGCTTGAAAATAAAGGCATTATACATTCTTTTTCCTTTCTTTCTTATGGTAAAAAACAAATATGCTTTCATTCTTTAAAAGAGCCTTGCTTAGATGAGTTTAAACCACAAGAGATAAGCATCTTAGACAAGGTAATACATACTTTTTATAATCAAAAATCAAGCACCTTGTCTAAAAAAACGCACGATGAGTTATGGGATAAATTAGAAATAGGCGATGTTATGCCTGTTGAGTCTGTGTTTTGGCAAGATATACAAAGCCCTAGTGCTGAGGATATAAAACAAGCCTTAAAAGAGCTAGAAAATAAGGGCTTACTTGCAAGTAAATAGCCCTGATATTTTATTTAATGTTTATGAATTTGATGAAGAAACAAAGCTAAAGATTAGACAGGCTTACAATGCTAATGCTGATGTGATTTTTAAGTTAAATTCTTTATGCTTAAATGCAAAACTAGGCATTAATAAGCCTTATTTGTTACACACAAATACTTACTTATTAAAGCAAGGTTCTTTAAGCATAGTATTTCAAAAAAGCAAGTCTAAGATAAAAATAATAAACTTTAGCACTTAAGCTTAGAAAGATTGTTTGTGTCAAGGGTGGAATAATGAGCCAAAAAGAACGCATTAAAGCCGAAATAGATGTGTTAAAAGCGTTAATATTAGCCTTTTTAACTGCTATCTTTGGAATTTTTGGCTTCACACTTATAAATTATCAAAAAATCTAAATAAACTTGAGGATTTACAATGATAGGAATGATTTGTGCAAGTTTTGCTTTAATCACTTTTTGTGTTGCGGGCTTTATGATTGTTAAAATGCTTGAAAACAACGATAAAAGCCTATCTTAATTTCAAGCACAAAGACAAATATCACGCAAATGCCATTAACACCAATTCCAAACAAATTTAAAAGCTTTTTATTTTCATCATAAAAGGGCTTATAAAATACACACTAGGCCTTAGCGTTAGCCTCTTTTTTTTGCTTTGTAAAACATCTAAAACATAGCTTTTGCTTTGGATCATACCAGTAGAACTCTAAATTAGCATTATCACGCTTTGCTTCTAGCTTTTTTTTGTCTGCGGAAAAACCACTTATTTTACCGCACTTTTGACATTTATACTCTAGATAAAAGCCCTCTGTTAGCATTCTAAAAAAATCCACAATATTTAAGCCCTGTTTTATCTCCTTAAACGCTTCAGTTTTAAACATATCTCTACTAATCAATAAGCCAAGTAGTAATAATAGCAAATAAACAACCACAAGCAGTGGATAAGAGATTATGTATTTAAGTGCGATTCTTGCTGAAAAAAGAAAGACTTTTAGCCTTGCTTTTTTAGCAATGTATTTGTAGTAATTAAAATAGTTCATTTATCATCTCCTTTAATAAAGTATCTCGCTATCAAAAATTCTCTTAAGTTTTTTAAACCTGTTTAACTTTAATATGTTAAAATTGCCTAACTAAAAAGCTGAAAGCAGGATTGGCGACACCTGCCACCACCTCGAGGGTGTTTTCATTTAGAATTTACATGCGAGAATTGGAGGACGGGCTCTCCCAGCTTTTTTGCTTCTAGTAATTTCTTTTTGTATTGCGAATTTTTCATTAAATGCAAACTTCGTATTCTGTGCTTTCCACCTTTTAATTCCAAATCCAAAGCAAACACTCCTTTACCGCCTTTTATCTCGCTAAAAATAAGCTCGTAATCTTTTTTTGTAGCTGGTATAGCAGTGCTAGGATTTTGTGCTATATATTCTGTTAGGGCTTTTGCCTCCATAGGATTTGCAAAATATTCGGGGTGCTTTTGTGCTAAAGTAATGTAATCTGCATAAATTTTATCCTCAATATGCAGTTTTTCTAAAAGTTGCTTTGAAGCGTTGACCTTATTTTCTCTAAATTCTTTTTCTAGCTCTTTTGTTATTTCAAATCTAGGCTTTATTTTATGCTTTTGTTTATTCACATCATCGATAAATTTGCTGAAATTCTTTTCGTAATATTTAGCTTTGGCTAATTTAAAGCCCTTTGATACTGCTACGCTCCCGCTTACTCCTCCCAAAAAGCCTAGGGCAAATTTTTGCGGATTAAAGCCTATTACATTTCCCTCTTCATCGGTCTCTACTCCTGCGAGAGTGCCACTTGCTAAACCTGTGCCGATGTGGCTATTAGAGTAAAAAATATTTGGGCTATTTTCATTAAAATATCTATGCTCTGCCTCTGTATCCTTTGGCTTTGTGCTTGTGATGTTGCCGCTTACATCTGTGTAAGAGCCTTTGTTTTTTATGTGTTTTATTTGGCTAGAGTCAAAGACTACAAATACTTCATCATTAAGCTTAATACCATCATATTTGGCTTGTTTAAGTAGTTCTCTTGTATTGACACCGCTATATTGTGCTTTGCCTTTGATGCCTAATAATAAACCTAATTCGCTATTTAAATGAACTATATCTCTTAATTCTTTAGTAGCAAAATAATCAAAAACAAAAGCAGAATGAGATATATTTTTTAGCTGTTGAGGAGAAAAACTTATTATTTCATCATAGCTATGTTGTTCTAAAATATATAACAAATTATCATCTTTTTTAAAAATCTCTATATTTTCATCAAGGGCTTTTTTAAGTTCATCTTTTGCATAGCCTCCTCTTTCTTTGTCACTTAAAATTACCCATTCTTCATATAAATCATCTATTAAATATTTATCTTTTGATAATCTTTTTTTAAAATCAAATACCCCTTGTCCATAAGAATCAAAAATATATCCTTTTTGATAAGCTTCTTTTTTCATCTTATTAAAATGTTTTGATAAAAGTTTATATTTTTCTATGCTTTCTTTATCTAAAACATTTTTAAATATATTTTGCAAAATTTTTAATTCTTTTGCCTTAAAAGGCTGTGAGGCATCAAGAGGATTTTTTAAGCTTAAAAAAGCTTCGGTAAGCTGTGATTTGTTATTATCAGCATATACATCATTTACAAAGTTTTTATCGCTTGAAAACCAAAAGCCCCATTGACTAGAATCAAATTCACTCTTAAACTCCTCTAAGCCTTTTTCTTTGCTCCCGTGATAAAACACCTTAGGTAAGCCCTCTTTATCTTTTGTGATAGGGCTTGAGTCTTTGTGCCATTCTAGCAAATCACTTGCCTTTTTCTCATCAAATTTAAATTTGCTTTGTGCTTTTGACAAAAGGGCTTTATCTATGGTAGAATTAGATTGTGAAGTTGATACATTTTCTGTTTTTGCAGTCGCTTTGGCGGTCGGGCTTAAGGTATCAATAGAGTCCATACGCCTTGTTATAAAATCTGCTTTTTTAATCTGTCTTATCACTTCCCGCTTTTTGCTTGTTGGGATACCTGTTATTAAAAGCTTATCTTTATCCTCTGTGATTAAGACATAAAATAAATTTTTATTTTCATCTTTGAAAGCCTTAATATAGCCTTTGCGTTCTCCTTGTGTAAATTCTATATTAGCTCTTTGCTTTGTAGGTTCTACAAGATTTAAGTATTTTAACCGCATAAAAGAATCTTGGCTATTTGATAGGTGTTTTACAAAATTTTCTTTATTGATAACCTCGTTTAAGCCTTTAGTCAAAAATTCCTCTTTGCTTAGTTCTTGTGGTATATTTTCAGCTATGAAGTTGTCTAAATCTTTGATAATATCTTGCTTTGTATGCTCTAGATTTTGTTTTTCTATCTTTTTTATCAAATGCCCTGCTTGTGCTACCCGTCCTTTTTCATTTTGCATAATGTATTGTGGTTTTACTATCAAATCTAAAAGCGGGTATTTAGTGCTAGCATTTTCCCAGCCTTTAGCTAAAGTATCGGCTAATTCTTTTTTAATAGCTTCTTTATACTTAGGATTTTTATCTAAAAAATCCTTGCCTTTTTTAAAGGCTATACTACCCGCACTGCCTCCTAAAAAGCCCAGTGCGAATTTTTGCGGGTCAAAGCCTATTACATTTCCCTCTTCATCGGTCTCTACTCCTGCGAGAGTGCCACTTGCTAAGCCTGTGCCGATGTGGCTATTAGAGTAAAAAATATTTGGGCTATTTTCATTAAAATATCTATGCTCTGCCTCTGTATCCTTTGGCTTTGTGCTTGTGATGTTGCCGCTTACATCTGTGTAAGAGCCTTTGTTTTTTATGTGTTTTATTTGGCTAGAGTCAAAGACGATAATATCATCATCGCTTGCCTTTCCATTTGGTAAAATAGAATCATAGCCTTTAGCTTTTAAATTCTGCAAAAACCTATGAGTATTCTTTTGATATTCTCCCATTTCTTTTTCATTCAAAAGTTCAGTGATTGTTTTAGTTTGATTAAGGTTTTGGGCTTTTTGCATAAAAGGTAAAAGCTTTTGTAACCCCTCTCTTTGTAAATCAGTTTCATTATATAAATTGACATACCACTTGCCGTTATAAGCATACGCATATTCACTTGGTTTTTTGTTGCTTTCAAGCATTAGTCCTCTACCTTCAATAACTGCAAAATCCTTACTATTTGTTGCCTTATCTAATTCCTTTTGTAAGCTTTCTTTGTTAGTAGCTACATATTTATGCAAATCCTCACCTAGAAGTTCGCTTAATTCTTTGACATTCTTAGTATTAATGCTTTGATTCAAATCAAAAGGTTTTTTTATATACAAAAAGACAGGATAAAGCTTATCACTACTGCTTCTAGCAAAGGCTTTGGCTCTGTTTTCATTGGCATTAAACCAAAAGCCAAAACCGCTTTCATCAAATTCACTCTTAAACTCCTTTAAGCCTTTTACCTTGCTTCCGTGATAAAACACCTTAGGTAAGCCCTCTTTATCTTTTGTGATAGGGCTTGAGTCTTTGTGCCATTTTAGTAAATCACTTGCTTTTTTCTCATCAAATTTAAATTTGCTTTGAGCCTTTGACAAAAGGGCTTTATCTATGGTAGAATTAGTTTGGGTGTTAGGTAGTTCAGGACTATAAACACCCTTAAAATCTGTAAAATTTCTATCGCTGTAATAATCAAATATCTTTTTACCATCTTTGTATTCATCAACTACAAGTCTTAAATTTACATCATTTTCTTTTAAATTATAAGCATATCTTACAAAATTATCATATTGTGTAAAACTTTCTCTGTCTAAATCTCCATCTTTAATTACTCTTTGCATATCTAAAAGCTCATCAGTGCTTAAACCGCCTGTTTTTTCAAGTCCTGCGTGTTTTACTAAAATTTTATGCAAACCTGCTTTACGACTTCCTTTTTCTAAGGTATAAATATCGTTTAAATCCTTACCTTGTAAAATAGCCTTATCCTTATTTCCAACTATCACATCGTAAATATCTTTTTGGTTTTGGCTTAAATCTTTAACATTGACTTCATTTTTTATTTTTTGTATAATCCTTTGTGAAGTGGTATCGGAGGGTGTTGCCTCTGCCACTTCTTTATTTATGTTTTCTTTGGGCAAATCCTTTAAGCTTTCATCACTTAGCTTTGTATCCTTTAAAATTTCCTCATCTAAAGACTTAGAAAATTTATCTACTTCATTTAAAAATTCTTTTGAAAGCTCCTTTGTTTTGGAGTTAAAAGTGCCTTTTTTTAGGCTTTGTCTTAGGGTGTTGTTAAATTCGCTTATAGTATCGCTTTTTTGCAGGGCTTTTTTAAGATGATACCTTAAAGCCGCTCCTTGTATGCTATCTTTAAAAGCACCAAAAAGCACATTTTGCCCTAAATTTCTAAAGACTAGATCAAAGCCACTTTTAACCACCTTTTGCAAAACCGCACCCTTTGCGGAGGTTGCAAGAGCTGAGCCTTCTTTTTTAGCCGTAACAGGTGCTAGTTCTAAGGCTATTTTTGCGTCATTTTTAAAAAGCTTATCAAAGCCCTTTACAAGCTCGATAAACTCATTTGCTTCCTTGCTTTTAAAGGCATTGTTTTGTAAGCTGCTAAGCTCATTTAAAAAGCTAGTGCTATCAAAAACCCTTAAGCTCTCATCAGTATTTGCTATGCTTTTTTCATAAAGGCGGTTTAATAAATTCATCTCTAAAATGGCTACATCTTTTTCATCTAGCTTAGCCCTTAAAAAGTCAAGATTGTTTAGCCCATCTTTTCCTTGTCCTTTGGAGTATTTTATAAGCTCATCTAAAGCCTTTTCTTGTGTTGTGCTTTCATTTCTTGCCTTTTTGTAAGCTGAGGCTTTTAGTAATTCTTTCATCTGGGCGTATTCGCTTAGTGAAGTTTCATAAAGCTTACTTGCCTTTGCGTATAAATTTTTATCTTGCTTAAAGATTTCATTTATGCCTTTTTTTATATCCTCTCTTAAAAAGCTTTGGACTGCGTTTTTGATGTGTTCTTTAAAGCCCGGGTTTGTGCTTTGCTTGTAAAAGGAGTTGATGTTTTTTAAGGCATTATTTAGCTGAGTAAAAGTAACTCCCTTTGGATTATAAATGGTGCTTTCTACATAGTTTAAAAACTTCATAGCCTCTTCATCTAAAAGCCCTTGCTCTTGTAAATCTTTTCTAAATTTTGTATAATTGTTTGAAGCCGAAGTGCTATCTAAGAAAACGCTTGGCTTTTGGCTAAGAGGTGTGATCGCTTCACCTTGTGGAGTTAGTATCTTCGGTGAGCTCATAAAGTCCTTATTGTCTGTGATTTTGCCTTTTTCTTTATAATAACTCTTGAATTTTAGTTCATTATTCTTTGTGCTTACACTTTCTACTATAATGTGGTGTCCGTTTATTTGCTTTGCACTTAGTAAAATTTTAACATCATCTACCTGTTTAATCGCATATAAATCCGCTTTATTTACTATGTTGTGAGAATTCCCTATATCTTCATAAGTCGTAGCCTCTTGTCCGCTTTTTTTGACAAGGTTAGAATCTGTGCCATGTCTGTTTAAAGTGTGTATAATTTTATCGCCTTGTATGCTTTGGAAAATATCTTTGCTAGTATCAAGCCCTAAAATTTCAGCTATCTTATTATTTGTAAAAAGTCCTGTTTTTAGTTTTGTATTTTTCTTTGTTAAGTCTTTTAACTGCGACTCTTTTATTATTGGCAAAAGTTCTTCTGCCTCGCCACCGCCTAGCACTACCTTAAATCTATCATCGTAAGTTTTGGCTAAAATTTCATTCATAGCCTCGTTGTAGCTGTCTTTGGTGCCACTTTCAAGCTCATCAAGTATATTTTTAATATCGCCCTTGTTTAGATTAAGATTTTTAAGAGAGCTTTCAAGCTTTGCCGTGCTTAAATTTAGGATATTTTTAAGGTTTTTAAAAGCCTTTACATCATAAGAGGCCACCTCTTTTATGTAAGGTAGTAAAAAGCCGCTTTCATCAGCTCTTATGGCTTCAAAAAGGGCGTTTTGCTTAGCTGAAAGCGAATTTAGATTTAAGATGTCGTTTAGCTTTTGTGTATTTTTGCTTATAAAACTATCCTCGCCAAATTTAGCTTTAAAGGTATCAACCAAAGCATCAAGTGCCTTGCTATCGGCTAAATCACTCCTTCCGCCGTAAGCTTTGTAAAACTCATCTAATTCTTTTTGCGTTTGCGTAGGCACTGATTTTTCAACCAAATCCTGAGCTGCTTTGATATTTTGCGTAGGAAAGTTTTTGGTGGTGGAAACTAAAGGAGTGTAATCAAGTATCTTGCCAAAGTCTTTTATACTGTCCTTAGCTGTTTTTAAAAGCGGTTTAGCCCCTAGAACCAAAGCATCACCTACGGCTGAAAGTGCGGACTCTTCTAAGGCGTGATGCAGCATTTCATCAAAGCGGTTTTTTCTATCTAGCAAGTAATTTGTAGCCAAAACATCCGCGCTTGCTCCAATGCCGCTGCCAAGGGCTGAGTAGGCTATGCTTTTTGCCAAAGCACTTTGCGGACTTTTAGCCGAGCTTGCACCCTTTGCAGCACCTATTAGCCCTCCTGTGATACTTCCTGTATTTGCCAAAAGAGTATTTGTAAAATTATCAAAAAAGCCCTCATTTACAAGGTATTTTTGACCCTCTTTTTCAAAATACATCTTGCCTTCTTTTTCATCCACCAAAACATCATCAAAACCAGCATTTAAGGCTATGTTTAAAACAGAGTTTTCATAGTCTTTCTTTTCCTTTTCATCCGCTGATAAGATAAGAGAGCTCACGCTTTTGCTTTGATGTATGTTTTTAAGAAATTCTAAGTCTCTTAAAACATCCTTGCTTATGAAATTTTTAGCTTCATACTTTTCTTTTAGCTCATCAAAGCTTTTTTGTTTATACTCATCATCTCTTAAATTCACAAAAAAGCTTTCTACCGCTCCTCTTTCTTTATCGATTAATTCTTTTTCTTGCTCGTTTAAATCCTCGAACTTTTCTTTACTTAAAGCTTCTTGTGTGCTTTTCATCTCAGCAAAAGCCTTTTTAGCTTTTTCTTCCTCATTAGTACCATAAAGTGAGGCTAGGCCTTTTATGCTTTTTTCTTTTGAAAAGATATTTGTGGCATCTCTTACATTTTCCCTGCTTTCTTTATTTGCTAGGTAGTTTTTTTCTAGCTCGTTTAAGTCCTCGTAACTTGCACCTTGTTTTATTAAATCCTTGATGTTTTCATCAGCCTTTGACTTTATATCACTATCAAAATTTACCAACTCATCAAGACCTACAACATCGCTTAAGGTCTCAGCACCTCTTTTTAAGGAGTTTTTTACATCGCTTAGTAAGCTAGTATCGTTTAAAATCTCGCTTTCTTTGCTTAAATCATGCTTACGTTTAAAGCTTTTGTTTTCTTCTAAATTCTCATCTTGTAAAGGCTCTTTTTGCTCGGCTAGCTCTTGCTTTAAATCCTCTTTGCCTTGCTCCTGCAAGGGCTCTTTTTTCTTAAACTTAATCTTTTTTGAGTTAAATTTTAAATAATCGTACAAATCAAAGCTTGTATTGTTTTCTTTGTTAAAGTTCTCTATGCCTTTTTGCACTCTTTCATAAGTATCATTTTCTAAGTCGTAGTTTTTAGTAAAGGAGTTTAAAAAATGCTCCTTAGAACCACCCTTGCTTTCGTAATTTTCAAAATTAAAGTACATTGCGACCGTCCTGTGTATCCTTTTCTTAATGTATTAAGGAAAATAGCTAATTTGAAAGCAAAAAAGAAAGGGTTAAACTTTTTTAACCCTTTAAAAAAAGGCTAAGTTTTAAGTAGCATTAAAAGAAAAAAGGCTAAAGATGAATTACTACTACGAGGAACTTTCTAGCGGTCTTACCTTTACAAATGAGCTTTATTTTGTAGATGATGAGGCGTATTTTTTAGATAGCTTAGATGATGAAGCCTTAGCACAAATTGGCATTAAAAGAGTAAGCGTGGAGCAAAACTTAGAGCAAAACTCCCCGCAAATAAGCTACACAATGCCCAAAGAGCAAACAAAACAAAGCCTAGATTATGACATAAGCTCTATGCAAAAAACTTATATATTTATGCTAGAACAAGAAGCAAAGCTATATCTTTTAAGCCAAAACGAGGATTTAAGCCTTGGCTTTAAAGCTTGCGCAAAGGCTTTAAACAAGGAGGATTTAAAGGCTTTTGCAAGTGAGATTTTAAAAGAGGCTAAAAGCTTAAGGGCGTATTTAGCATATTATTTTAAAGGCTTAGTAGGCTTAAAAAGTGAGCTTGAAAGCTTAGATGATGAAGAGGCTTTTAAAAGATATGAAAGCCTTTCAGCCTTAAGTGTAAAAAATGAGGAAGTTAAGAGCTTTGCAAAGGAGCTTAAAGAGGGCGATTTTAATGCCGATGAAATCAAACAAAAGCTACTTAGCCTTTTAACAAGTTTAAAAGCTGAGCTAAAAACTGAGTGTGAAAAGGCAAAAGAAAGCTTAAAAAGTGAGATTAAACTTGACTTTTTAGAAGAATTAGAAAGTTTAAAAGAGGATTTTAAAAGTGAGATTAAAGAGGATTTAAAAGCTGAGTTGCAAGATTACAAGCCACCAAGCACTGAAAACGAAGGAAATTTAAGCCCTGATGAGACCTTGCAGGATGAAACAGCTTCAAAGGATGAGAATTTAAGCCCTGATGAAAACTTGGCTAATGAGGATACGCAAAACTCACAAGATGAAAGCGGACAAAATAGCGCGAGTGCTAATACAGCTTATGTAAAGAAAATCAAAATCACAGCAAATAGGAAAGGCATAGCTACTTCTTACACCGCTTTTGGTTTTAGGCATTTATTCCCACTTTTAGAGGATGGCAAAGAAGCTTATGTGTATTCTAGAACCGACTTAAGATATAAGGATTTAGACGATGTGGCTATAAGCATTACAAAACAAGATATATTAAATTATCCTACCAGCGTGTGGCTTTTAGCAAATGTTTTAACCTATCCAGAAAATGACAATGCTAGTTCCTTTTTATCTGCCGTAACAAATCCAAATCAAAACTATGACTTTGAATTTAGCTTTGAAAGGCCTGTAAAACTTAAGGGCGTGATGGTTTCGCCTTTTACTTGGATGAGCAATAGAGACTTTTGCCCTTATATCAAAATCTCTTTATATGGCGAAAATGAGCTCTTATTAGCAAGTGCTGAGTATGAATTTAGCAAGGCCACTGATGCGAATAAAATCAGGCTAGGACTTGGAGTAAATGGAGAGGACTTAAGCTATGCCTCAGGTCTTTAAAAAAATCATTTACTACTTCTTACTTTTAAGCTTTTTTTGCTTTTGCATTTTTTGCTTTTTGCTAGGCTTTTGCTTTTATCCTTTTTTTAGCAAAGAAAGCAAAAAAGCCCTTAAGCTTTCATTAGCAAATTTTAAAGAGGATTTTAAGAAGCTAAGATTAAATTTAAGGTATTTTCTTAATGTATGATAAGGACATAAGAGCTAGAGCAAGGCTGCATTACGAAACCCACGATGTAGGTTTAAAAGAAGTAGCACAGCATTTTAAGATCCAGTATAGAACTCTTTTAAATTGGAGCAAGAAAGAAAAATGGCAAAGAGCAAAGGCACTTAAAGATGTCTTTGAAAATGAGATTAAAAAGGATTTGGTTAAAAAAGAATTTGCCACAGTCATTGATAGCGTGGGTAATAAAATCAAAGAAAAACTAGCTTCTAATCTAGGCGAGAGCCTTTACGATGTGGATGAGATAGTTAGAAAAAACACCCTTGATTTAGTCAGTGATGAAATTTTACTTAAGGCTATGGGTATAAATTTCTTACAAAAAAATATGGTCTTAGCCTCACTTTTAGCAAAAGATGAACTGCTTAGAATGCTAAGCTTAAGACAAGGGCATAAGGGTGATCCTATGCTTATAGCTTGTGCTGAAAAATATGTAGGCATACTTCAAAGCATACAAAAAAGCTTTTACCCCGAAAAAGATAGCTTTTTAAAGCTAAATTCTTTAAACAATGAGAGCATAAATTTAGAAAATCTAAGCGAAAACGAACTAATAGAACTTTTAAATAAAGAAAACAAAGGAGAATAAATGCCGATTTTAGATATAAGAGCGGGCTCGGCAGCTACCGCAAATGTAAATAACGCCACTGCTAATTTAATCTCAGCTTATATGGCAAGAAGTAAAGGCATTAGTGAGGGAATTTCTGGTATTGGCAAGGCTTTTAGCGATTATGCAAAGACTAAGGATGAGATGGCAACAAATGAAAGCAAAAGAGAGCATTTAGACGCAAATACCGCCGAGCAAAAGGCACAAACTGAGCTTTTAAATAAAACAGATGAAAATGGTGTGAGCATAAGAGAAAAACAAATAAATAATGAAATAACAAAACAAGGCTGGCAAAACACCCAGCTAGAACAGCTTTTAAGCAAGCAAAGAAACGGCAAAAGCTTGTATCAGCAAGGACTAGATGCAAATATAGACCTAAGCAAATCGCAAGAAAATCAAAATTACGCAAATTCAAACTTAATAAAAGCAAAAGCAGCAGGGCAAAATATAGACAATGCCTTTAATTTCACAGCTCATCATAAGCTTGTAAGCAGTGATGAGAACGCTTTAGGAGTGTATGGCAATACTCTAAATGGCAATAAGCCTATTAGTGATTTTGAGTATTTCAAACAAACAGGCACTATAAGAACTCCTAGCAAAGATGGCAAAAATTATACCTATCAAAGATTTTTCTCGTTAAGGTAAAAAATGGCAGTGGATTTAAACTACTTACAAGAAATTTACAAAAGCGATTTAGAATTTAACAACACCGCCTTAAATGAGTATAAAGAAGCGGTTAAGTACTATCACGGCAACCAACTAGCCTCAAACATCTTAAGCACCATCCTAGAGCGAGGGCAAAGTCCTGTTGTTGAAAACATTTACAAGATGATAATTAATAAAATTCTAGGCTATAAAGCTCAAAGCATAAGCGAAATAAGAGTAAGCGGCAGGCAAGAAAGCGATGCACATTTAGCAAATCTTTTAAATGACTTGATAAAGGTTTTTTCTCACTCTGATTTTTACAACAAAGAGATAATGAAAAGGGATAAAGAACTCATCTTCGGACTTAGCGTGGTTGAACTTTGGATAAAGGAGGATGAGGAGGCTAACCGCTATGTTGATTTTAAATGCCTAGACACCACAAGCTTTTTGATTGATAAATTTAGCCGTGATTTTAACGCCGCAGACGCAAGACGCTTTCACAAAAAGCTAAATATGGACTATTTACAAGCACAAGAAATCTTTAAGGACAAGCAAGTTACACATCTAAGCAATCCAAACACAAGCGATACAAGAGCTATCATTTACGAGACTTGGTTACTTGAAAATGGCACTTGGAACAGGTATTTTTGGCAGGATAGTCAAATACTAGCTTATGAAATATCGCCCTTAAAGACAAAGAAACACCCCTTTGTAATCTCAAAGTATCAAATTGACGATGAGAATGTTTGGTACGGACTTTTTAGAGACATTCGTTTTATGCAAGATTATATAAATTACGCTGAAAATAAGATGGGTAATATGCTAGGAAGCTTTAAGGCTCTTTTTGAAAGTGATGCAGTGGATGATACGCAAGAATTTATAGATAGCTTCGGGCTTGATAATAGCATCACAAAGGTTAAACCGGGTGCTTTAAAAGAGGGTAAATTACAAGTCATACAGCATCACGCAGATATACAAGCACTTTCACAAAAGGCAAATGAAAAAAGAAGCCTAGCAAAGATTTTAGCCGGGCTTAATGATGAGTTTTTAGGAGTTGGAAACTCAAGGCTTAGTGCTGAAGCTATCGCACATCGTAGAGAAACAGGGCTAATGGGCTTACAAGACTTTTTAAATAAGGCTGATGATATGGATAAGCTTATATTTCAAAAGGCACTTGACTTAATGCAGCACTACTTCACAAAAGAACAAATTTTTAAAATCGTAGATGAGGATAGGCATATAAGGTATTTTGAGATAAATACAAACGAAAAAAATGCCATAAAAATCGGTCGCTTTGATTTAGAATACCGCTCTCAGCTTAAAATGCAAGGAAGCGAGGAAAGATTTATGTATTGGTCCGAGATGATGAAGGTTATTGGCAATACTCAGCCTGATTTAATCTCAGGGCTTTTACCGCTAATCTTAAAGGATAGTGACAGCCCTGTAGCACTTGAGGTTAAAAAGCTACTTGAGCTAAAAGAAAAACAAGCAAGGGATTTAGCACAAAATAGCAGCGAGGCACAAGTGCAAGAAATGCAAATCAAACTAGCACTTGAAAAGGAAAAAGCTCAAATTGAGGAAACTAAGGCAAAGGCGGCTAAATACACAGCACAAGGACTGCTCGCTCACGAGGTCAGCAAGGATGATAACAAGCAATCAATGCAAAAAGGCGGGATTGATTTAAGGTAGAACTAGCGAAAGAACATTTTACAAAGGATAAAATATGCCACTTTTAATAAGCACTGAACTTGATGTAGCAAATTTTAAAAACGATGGCTTTAATCTAAACTCACAAGCCTTTATTTACCCTCAAAACATTAACATAAAAGGCGAGTTGCTAGTTAAAAGCCCAAGATATGATAACATGAAAATAGGCAAGCAGTATGACACGAGTGCGTATTTAGGTTCTTGGTACACTGCTGAGGCTTTTGAGGTTTATCTTATGCAAGGTGCATCTAGTACAGCCTTAACTTCGCAAAGCCTTTTTTTAGGTCAGGGCAAGGGCGAGGCTTTAGCCCTTAAAACAGCCACCGCCCAAATACCTGCTAATACTTACTTTTGCCTTAGGGTAATTCATATCTTTAGGCATACGCATACTTGGTGCGAAAAAAGATCTTGGGGTCGCAGAAGATGGCATAACGATAGAAGCGATACCTACGAGCTTATTAACAAGGCTTTGGATTTTGATATTTTGAATTTTGAATTATACTAAGAAATACCTACACTAAAGCAATATTTGCTTAACAATGCTAAGCAAATATTAAGCAAAACACTGATATAATTACATTAATGTTTAAGTGACTGCTGGAGGCTTTAAGCTTTTAGGAGGTCAAGATGGTTGAAATAATTGTCTTTATGATTGTTTTAATCGTCCTTGTCTTAGTTTCTAAAAACTAGACAAGAGACTAAAAAAAAATTAAAACTTATTTAATTTTAATCTCACTTTGCTTAGTCTAAACTTAAACATTTAAAAAACTTTTAAAGCCTCCTTGCAAGGTGGGAGGCTAAAAAGGCTTAAGGTGGATAAAAATTTAACACAAGATGATATTTCAAAGCTTATCAAACAAGCGGGCTTTAAGTCTAAGGCTTCTTTTGCTCGTCATTTTGGGCTTAATCCTGACAGCGTAGCTCAGTGGGGCAAGCAAAGAAACTATCCAGCTTGGTTTTTGCCTTGCTTAGAACTTGTAAAAAGGCTTAGAAAATACGAAGAGCTTTAGCTATTTTGTGGCTATATCTTGGTATTTTTGAAATAATCTTTAAAACCTTACAAATCACAAGTTACCCAGCCAAAAGATAAGTAAGCCTTAACGCTTAAACATTGTAATTATACCGACATTTAACTTAGTTTGACGTATTTAATAAATAATTAGCATTATTAAACCCATAAAACGATTTAACCCTTTATCATTTTTTCTTTTCTTGCTTAAATTATTTTATAAAATGATAGCCACAGGTCAGGTCGGGGCAGGCCTTTAGTGTGCTATCCTTTTTAATTTATTTTTAGCCTTGTTTGTTAAGGTAGGACGGGCTCGGCCTTTAGTGTGCGGTCTTTGATGAACTTGTTCAGCAAAGGCAGTCGCAATGGACAGGTCGGGAACGGCCTTTAGAGAAGCGATTTTTACAAAACTTGTTTTGTAAAAATGATAGCATAGAAAGTAGGTAAAAATGAACTCACAAAATTTTTTTAAAAATTTAAGTCTAGCACACGAAAGCATGAAAGACTTTAATGTAGGAAGCGAGGAAGCAAGGCTAAAATTTGCACTAGAAATAGCCCTAAAACTCGAAGAACTAGATTTACAAAATCGCCAAATGGCACTTGCCGAAGAAGAGGGACGGCAAAAACTAGAGCTTAATTACATGGAAGCAAAGCTAAAAAGCCTTGAGATGAGAAACAAGCACAATTTAGCAGAGGCCGAAGTTTTAAAAAGCTTAATCCAGTCAAACACCATGCTAAAAAGCGTTTGGGATAATGCAAACATAAACAAGGTTAATGCTTTGGTTGGGCTTTTTAACTCCGTGATGAACGCACAAAATACAAGCAATTTAAAAAGCTGGGAAACAATTTTTAACGAGATTAAAAATGCCTGTTACGCCATCGGTGCAGATACAGACAGCAAAAACAACACCAACACCGTTTTAGCTGCTTACAAACCTTTACTAGATGAGATTTCACAGGCCTTAAAAGAAGCAGAATTTGACAAAGCAAATGTAAAACAACTCAGCCTAATCGCTCCAAAACTAGAGCTTTTAAAGGGCGAAAGTATGAGCGTAAGGGCTGTTTGTGGCTTTGAAAGCAAGGATTATGGCTTTGTATATGAGGATAAAACCTACAAAAGCTTTACATTTTTGTTTGAAGCAAAAGAGGAGGGCGAATTTTTACTTAAATTTTACGCACTAGATGACAAAGGGCAAAGGATAGAAGATGAGATTAAAATCAGCGTTTTAAGTGATGAGAAAAGGCTTTAGCTTTCTTTCATCAGCTCATCGTATTTTTTAGCTTTTTTCGCCCACTCAAGCACCTGTTTAAAATACAAAGGAGGTTGATTTTTAATCCCCCAAGAATTCACAGTTACAACATTTAAGCCCATTTTTCTGGCAAACTCAGCCTTGGACCTAAAACCCGCTTGTTTAATAGCTTTTGAAATCTCTTTTAAACTTAGATTTTCCATTACTACCGCCTTTCATTTTTACCTACTTTCACCGCAAGGCAAAGCCTTGCTAAAGTAGCAAACCTAAAGGCCGAGCCCGTCCCTTTGCTACGCAAAGCCCGAAACGCTTTAAGATTGCTATTAAAACTCTAAGTGAGCACCTTAGCCATTGCTATCATTTTTACAAAACAAGTTTTGTAAAGACCGCTTTACTCTTGTGCTTCGCACTCTCTTTGCCAAAGGCCACGCCCGACCTACCTAAATAATAATCAAAGTTTTTTAGCCGTTACCCCGCTTTCCAACGGCTAAAGTATTGTCTAAGCTAGGCTTAAGCGGGGATTTTATAGAATTCAATCAGTTAATGAAAAGAGTTAGTTAAGGAGTGCTATGAGCTCTTTAACTAATTGTAAAACTAGTATCAAGATAGTTAGCTTTCTCTCTAGCATACACCCTCCTTTCCACCGAAAGAAGAAGCCTTAACGCTTAAACATTATAATTATACCAACATTTAGCTTATTATAAACTTAAAATAATAGTTTTAATTTATCTTTTTTATTTTATTTTAATTATTTTCTTTCATCAACTCGTCGTATTTTTTAGCTTTTGCGTAAGCTAGCAAAAAAGGTTTTAAATACCTTGGATATTCATTTGAAGCACCCCAATTATTCACACTTTGATAAGATAAATCCAAAGCCTGTGCTAAATCAAGTTTTCTTTTAAAGCCCGCTTCTTTCATCAAAATTTTAAATTCTTCCTTTGTCATCTTTTAGCCTTTAAGCTTAGATTAAATCCACCCCCGCTATAATGCGGAGGTTGGATTGTTTAATTAGAGACTTTTAATTTTTATTTTTATAAAAATTTTAAGTCTCAAAAATCTCACAACCCTTTTAAATTTAAAACTTAACATTTTAAATCCTTTGAGGTTATGAAATTTAGCCTTTTTCAAGGCAACTATTCTAAACAAAAGCACCTCACTTTTGTCTTTATAATTATACCGAATGAATTATAAATAAAAGCTTAAATTGCCAATCTTTTTAACCCTTTTTAAAAGCCCATTTACTTGCTAAATTCATCTTATGAAAGATGTTAAAAAAGAACTAGCAACAAGGATTTTAGCTAGGAAAAATTTTTATTTTTTCTTAAAGCTTAAATGGCAAAGATACAACAAAGCTGCCTTTTTGGATAATTGGCATTTTCAGTACTTAGCTAAGCTTTTAACGCATACTTTACACACAAAAGCAAGTTATGACAAGCTTATAAAAAGGCTTATGCTAAATATGCCTCCAAGTTATGGCAAAACAGAAACCATAGCAAGAACCTTTATAGCGTGGGCTTTAGGCAATGATAGAAGCCGTAAATTCATCTACATCTCTTATAGTGACGAGCTTTGTAAAAAGATAAGTAATCAAGTAAGAGACTTGATAAAATCAAGCTTTTGGCAAAGCATTTTTAAACAAAAGGCAGAATTTTTACAAGATAACTCAAGCGAATTCATCTTTAAAGAGGGTGGCGGACTTTTTGTAACCACTTTAAAATCAGCTATCACAGGCTTTCACGCTCATTCTATCCTAATCGATGATCCTATCAAAGTAAGCGAAATGAGCTCAAAATCCGCAAGAAACCTAGTCAATCAAAATTTCAAAGAAAGCGTTTTAAGCCGTTTGCAAGATACGAACTCAAACATCACCATACTTATGCAAAGGCTAGGATATGAGGATTTATGCGGCTTTTTGCTAGATGAAAGAAATTTTGATAAAGAAACCATAGCTAAGTGGCAAGTTATAAGGCTTGAAGCCTTAAATGACAAGGAGCTTATTTATGAAATTGAGGATTTTTCCTACACAAGAAAGGCAAATGAGCCGCTTTTCCCTTTAAAACACGACCTAAAACAGCTACAAGAGCTTAAAAAGCAAATGGGAGATGATGAGTTTTCCACGCAGTATCAACAAGAGCCACAAGCTAGCGAGGCGGGCTTTTTTGAGGCTTCTTATTTTAAGGAAATTGCAAGTTTTGATATAAATGAGCATAATGAATACATCTTTGTAGATAATGCCTTAAGCGTAGAAAAAAACGCAGATAATAGAGCTATAGTTATACTTGGCGTTGATAGGGTAGACAATAATGAAAGATACATAGTAAAAGATTGTTTATACGGCATTTGGGACGAGGAAAAAACCTGCTTAAATGTCATTGAAAGCCTCTTAAGCTATCCAAAGGCAAAGCTTTTTATAGAAAATGACGGAGGCGGGATTTTGCTTTATCGTTTGCTTTTAAAAGAGATAGTTAGAGTAAATGAAAAGCTTAAAAAGCAAGGTAAAAGCATAATCACAAATGAGATAAAAACTTATAACGCAAACCGCAAAATAAGCAAGGTAGAAAAGATAAAAGCCATAAAACCCTACTACAACAGCGGCTTTTTAGTCTTTTTAAACAAGGCTAGAAATTTAAATCAAATCAAAAAAGAGCTTCTAGCCTTTAATCCAGCAAAGCCCTTTAGAAAAGATGACTGCATAGACTGCATAGCTTCAGCCATAGCAATGAGCGAGGTAAGTGCTCCATATAAGAGCGAGGAAAAGCCAAAAGATAAACAAAGACTTAGCACAGCAAATAGCAAAATTTACACAAGCTCTTGGAGGGTTTAGGTTTTTTAAGGCTATAATTTATCCAATGTTTAAGACGGCTACTAAGACTTTTGTTAAAGGAGTCGTGATGGGAGAGGTTATTAATCCTAGTTATTAAAAACTAAGATTAAAACTAATTTTGAAAAACCTTATAAGAAATTATAAGACGTCTTGCTTAGTCCTTGCTTAAACAGATAAATAAAATTTTAAAAGTCTTAGTGTGCAGGACGTCTAAGACTTTTAAAAGGCAAAGAATGCAAAAACTAACACAAAAAGAATTAAGCAAACTTATCAAACAAGCGGGCTTTAAAAGTAAAGCTGAATTTGCTCGTCATTTCGGCTTTAATGTAAATACCATTTCGCATTGGGCAAATACTAGGGATGTGCCCGATTTTTTCTTGCCCTTGATTGAAAAATGTATAAAGGCTAAGAAGTATGATGAACTAATGAAAGATAAAGTTAAGCTTTAAAGCTATTTTTTCGTAAGCTCGTCATATTTTTTAGCCTTTTTTGCAAGGCTTATCACGGGTAAAAAATACCCAGGCACAGGCAAATCCTTGCCCCACCTTAAAACCGTATTTGCATTAAGCCCTAAAAACCTTGCGAATTCGCTTTTGCTTTTAAAGCCACTTTCTTTTATTAGCTTTGAAATTGCTTTTGGGTTTATATTTCCTTGCATTGCTATTATCCTTAAATTTAGCCGTTACCCCGCTTTCCAACGGCTAAAGTATTGTCTAAGCTAGGCTTAAGCGGGGATTTTATAAGATTTCTTTGGTTTTTTAGTTAAGTGAGTTGAAGAGTGCTAAAAGCTCTTTGACTACTTGTAGAAGTGGTATCAAAATTGCTAAAACTCTTTCAAGCATACACCCTCCTTTCCACCGAAAGAAGAAGCCTTAACGCTTAAACAATAAGATAATTATACTAGAATTTTACTTAAATATAACTTATCTTTAATACTTAAGTTATTAATCCCAAAACACAAAGCCACTTAATAAAAATTGATTTGTAGATGTTGCTATGCTAGAATTGTAACCATCTATCCTAAAGTAATCATCACTTGGAGTTATAGCACTTGTCCTTACATTTAAAGTAGCTCCCACTGCCATATAAACACTCTTAAAGAAAAAGCCCTCAGGAAAAAGCAAAGATGAACGATTAGCATTTAAATTCATCCTCAAAAAATTGCCCTGCTTATAGCCCGGGTTTTGCTGTGAAATGTAGATAATATCTAAGTAAATTGTAGTGTTATAAGGTATTTGCTTAAGCTCGGTTTGAGAGCTTGTGGCTCTTGCGTTTTTAAATTCTATAAAATTATTAAAATACCTCTTAAAATGCTGTGAGTAGCTTCCATTTTCTATAAGCATTGCCATGTAAAAATCCTTTTTTTATCGCTATCGCCTTTGCTTAACAAGTGAAGCAAAGACAGCACTACTAAAGGCCATCCCGTCCCTTTGCTACGCAAAGCCCGAAACGCTTTAAGATTGCTATTAAAACTCTAAGTGAGCACCTTAGCCATTGCTATCGTCTTTGATAAACAAGTTCATCAAAGACCGCTTTACTCTTGTGCTTCGCACTCTCTTTGAGAAAGGTCTGTGCCCGTGCAAGAGAGCGAGCTAGCCCGAAGCGAATTTTTAGGATTTTACAAAAAAAAAAAAAACGAAATTTAAGGGTTAAAGTTTGATTTTTTATAGCAAAAATGTTATAATTACATTAATGTTTAAGGCGACTGACTGAGGCTTTAGCTGAAAGGAGTTGCGATGGTTGAAGTTACAATTTTCATAATAGCTTTGACCGCACTGGTCTTAGCCGTAAAAAGCTAAGCCGTGCTAATTTTTAAAAAATACCTGTCAAAATTATAGGTTCGTCCTACTTAGTCCTTGCTTAAACAGATAAATAAATTTTAAAGTCTCAGTTATTGTAGGACGGACTGAGACTATCATAACACAAAAAAGATGATTTATGATAAATTTCAAAACTAGGAAAGAAGTAATGAAAGATTTGCAAGAGCAAGAGCCTTTTTACAAAATCCAAGCACAGCTTATAGCGGCAAGAAAAAAGGCAAAGCTAAGCCAAGAAGACATTGCTAAAAAAATGCAAACTCCGCAAAGTGCGGTGGCTAGGTTTGAAAGCTCTAGCAAGTCTTGCAATTTTAACACCATCGTGTCTTACGCAAGGGCTGTGGGACTTAAAAAGCTAGTGATTGAGCTTTAAAGCTTAATCCCAAAAGATAAAAGCCATTCTATAATCTTAAGCTTGCAAAATCGGGACTATATAGTAAAATAGCATATATAATAAGCTTATATTAATTAAATGTTGGTATAATTATAATGTTTAAGCGTTAAGGCTTCTTTCTCAAAGAGAGTGCAAGGCACAAGGGTGGAAAGGAGGTCTTAAAATGAAAGCTAAAATTTTAAATATAGTAATTTTAGTTTTGATAGTAGCTAAAGAGCTCTTAGCTCTGTTAGCAAACTCTTAATTTAAATAGCTGATAAATTTTAAAAAAATCTAGCTTTAGCCTTGCTTAAACCATCTTAACCATTAAGGTAGGTCGGGTGTGGCCTTTAGCGTGCTATCCTTTTTGAATTTATTTAAAAAGGATGATAGCAATGTTAAGGCTAGATTTTGCTTTCATTTTAAAAAAATATGAGAAAAAACACTATAGCAGATGATATTTCAAAGGCTATCAAACAAGCGGGCTTTAGGTCCAAGGCTGATTTTGCTAGAGTTACGGGCATTTCACACGCTACGGTTAAGGCTTGGGGCGTGTCAAATCCTGTTCCACCTTATCTTTTTTTAATGCTTGAGTGGGCTAAAAAGGCTAAAGCATATGATGAGCTGATGAAAGAAAAGGATTAAATTTAGGCCATATTTAAAGAGTTATTAAGCCCCCCCCCCGTTTAGCATTAGTATTTTTACTCCTTGTTAATGCTTTTATTGCCTTCTTTCATCTCGATTATTTTAGCCTTTGTGATGTCCTCTACCACTTCTTTACTTGCGTTTAGGCTTTGCGAGAGCAAGGAAGAAAGGGCTAAATTTTGCACATAAAGGCTGATGTTTAAGGTGATTGAAAGAAGCAAAGAGCCTACTATGGCCAGCCTTATATACTTAAAAAATGGTAGTTTTTCAACTAGGATTTTTTTATTTCGCATTATTTTTTCCTTATACTTAAAACTTTTTCTACTAATTCCATCGCCTTATCAATGCCAAGATAAGCGATTAAGGCACCAACGCAGACCTTAAAGATGTAAGGAAGCTCTGTTAGGCTCAAAAGACCATAAACCACGAAGCAAAAAACCGCTCCTTGTATGCCCTCAACTATGAAAATTTTAAGCACATCAAATTTTGATGTTACGCTTTCATCCTCCTCATCCTCTCTTAAAACTTCAGCTCTTAAGGCCTTAAAAAGCCCCATGAAAAAGCCAACTAAAATCAAGGGCAGGTATTCTAAAAAATCTAAGAAGTTCATTTTTTCCCTTATATAAAAATGCTGATAAATGAAGCTGAGCTAAAGGCCACGCTAAGGATTATAATGCTCCAAAATATCTTATGTATGATGTAAAAAGTCTTTTTAGAGATAAAACTTAAATCGCAGTGATATTTACCTATCAAAAACCATTTAAACAAAAAAAAGTATTTTTTAAAATTCATTCTCAAACCTTTAAATTTAGGTATATTTTCACCCACTCTTGCCTGTGCTTTAGCTAACTCGCTCGGTCGGTCGGGCTCGGCCTTTAGTGTGCGGCCTTTCCTTGACTTGTTAAGGAAAGGCGGTCGCAGGACAGGACGGGAACGGCCTTTGGCAAAGTCTGTCGCAATGGCACGGTCGGGTGTGGCCGCAAGGCTCTTGGTCGGGGCAGGCCTTTAGAGAAGCGATTTTTACGGAACTTGTTTCGTAAAAATGGTCGCAATAGCAATGAAAGGCGCTCGCAAATAAAAGTAGATTATAAAAAGATAAAAAGATTTATGTAAGGGTTAAAGATTGCAATTTAAACCTAGAATGACACTAAAGCTAGATTTTTTAAAATTTAGACTGAATTATTTGTTTAGTTTGCTAAAAGAGCTAAAAACGCTTTAGTAATCATTAAACTAAAATTGTCATATTCAAAATTTTAGCTTTCATTTTAAGACCTCCTTTCCACCTTTGTGCCTTGCACTCTCTTTGAGAAAAGTAAGCCTTAACGCTTAAATATTATCTAGCTTAGCATTTACTTAATATAATTAATATTTATATGAGTTTTTAAAGCTTACAGCCGTTTTGACCTTAGTTCGTCCTTGCAAATACGCTTTGTTTTGCTTTGTGCTTTGCCTTGCCACCTTTGCCAATCCTCGTAAGCTTAGCTTGCTTAGCTTACGAGGGCCTTTATAAACAGGCATTTGCCTTGTTCGCCGAGCCCTCATAAGCTTTAGAATTCACACCGCCCGCCCTCATAAAATGAAGTGGAAATTAAGGCTTTTTAGCCTTGTGTTTTTTTGTTTGCTTTTAAATTAAGCTTGTTGGCAATTTTAAGGCTTTTTTTGGGCTTGGCTTTGCTTGAAAAATTTTAGTGGTGAAAAAGTGAAATTGTGAAAAATTGTGAAATTGTGTTTGCGGTGTTTTGGGCTTTTAGGGCTTGCTGCTTGCTTGTGGTGTTTGTATCTTGCTTGGTCTTGGGCTTTTCTTAAAGAGTATGCAAAAAGGGTATCGCTTAGGCTGTGGTTGGAGCCATTTTGTGGCTTAAAAAAGTCTAGTCTTGTGTTTGGATGTAAAACCTGCTCTGCACTTTGTTATGTTTACTTAAAATACATTGTGCTGGGGCTTTAGAAAAGGCTTTATAAAAAAAATGCGAGAAAATTGGCGAAAAGCTTCAAAAAAAGTGTATAATTTGCTTGTTTTGTTTTTTGAGCAAATGCTTTTTTGGTGTTTGTATGCGGGCAAGTTGCGATAAAATCACGCTTTGGGCTGTGTTGGCTTGTGTGGTTTTTGCTTTGCAGAGCAAAAAAACAAAAGACACAAAAAAACTCTTACAAAAATGCCTTTTACTCGGCGTGGGGAAAGAAAGAATTTTCATTAAAATATTGTTTTAAACCTATACCTAGATCAAATGATATTGCAGAAGCTGCATAAGATTTATGCTCTAAAGAAAAATCAGAATTTGTATTATAAGCTGGAGTATAAGTATTATAATAATTTACTCCTATAAAATGCTTTATAGATGTTCCTCCATTATCAGCTAAATCAACTACCTTACCTACAGAAGCTGAGATTGTATAATAGTTTCTTGTAAAAGATGAAGTAGTATCATATGAACCTAGCATATAATTTTGCTTAGCAGGATTAAAACCAAAATTTGCTTTTAAATCAAGTTCCATATTATTAGCAAAGTTTTTATTATAATATAGTCCTAATTGATATGATTTTCCCTCTTCATTTATAATCTTATCATTTAAATTTACATCTGCATATGTTAGATAAAGTCCTAGTAAGCTATCATCAGATATTCTTTTATCAAATCCTAAACTTCCTCCTAATACAGAAGCAGAATTACTATTAAGTATATTTTTACCACCAAAAAAATTTGCCCATAAACCATTATCTGTATTATTTATAAAGGTAGCATATGTTCTTCCTGCTTCATCATATGCCATATTACCCATCTTTTCTTCATCACTTTTATAAGGATTTTTAAGATAAACCATTCTTGCATTTATAGCTGCTTCATTAGCTAGATTTATTATTTGTTGTTGAGATGAGATTGCTGAGTTTGAATTTGCTATGCTTTTTGTTGATTTATTAACAGCACTTGCTGTGGCTGCTTTGTGGGATGGGGAGTTTAGCATTTCAAAGATTACATAGTTTTTTAGATAAGAATTTGCTATGTTTTTATCTATAAGATTAGTGCTTAACTCAAGTATTTGTTCATCTTTTATAAATAAAGCATTATAAGCTTTTAAGGCTGCGTCTTTTTCAACTTGGGTGGAAGCATTTGTGTAAGCGGTGATGGCTGCTTGCTGACGCTCTATATCTTGCATAGCCGCACCTAAATTTCCCTTTAAGGCTGCGTTATCAGTAGTACTTCTTGATTCTTCTAACTGAGTATAAAGAGATCTTAAGTAAGTATTCTTAGCATTTAAAACCGCATTTATATCCCTTGCGTTATCATTAAGCTTTCCACTCATCACACCATAAGATGAGCCTGTACCATTTGCTGGTCTCTCAGCCCATACATCATAAGTTACGAAATTATTTAAATTTTGCTCTCTAGCCTCAAAGGCTCCTAAGTTTATATTTGAATTGCTTAAAATTTCTTTGTAGTCTTGCTTTAAAAGAGCCGTAGTTTGGCTTCCTCCATCCACAGAACCGTCTATAGTACCATTTACAGTTAGAGCTACGAAGCGATCAAATTCTAAGGCTTTGTAATTTGTAGCTACCATAACAAATAAAGCACTTGAAGTATATATTCCTCCGGTTCCAATATCGCCATTTATCACAAAATTTGAGTGATTTTTCGAGCCATCGCTTTCAAAAATCAAAGCGGCATTTTGAAAGTCAAAGTCCCCATTTATAGTAACAGAGGCGTCTTTGCCTACGTAGAATTGATTATGTTTATCGTTTAAATCAAAATCAGCAGCACTAGGTTTAGAACCTGCTGTGCTTTGCAAAATCACCTTAGAATTTATGACAGAGCTTGTATTAGACGCAAATTTAAAGGCAATGTCAGTGGCCGTGATGTCGTTTGTAAAAAAATCCGTGTTACTAAGCTCTACCTTGTAATTTGAGTTGTTGTTTAAAATCAAACCTCCAGTTGTTTCAATGCTAAATCTAGTATTTAAATCAACCGGAGCGCTAAAATCAAGCGGCGCAGTGAAATTTTCTTGAAAAGCATTTGTGAAATTTATAGTAATATTTTGGGTTTTATCAACGCTAGAGCCTAGCTCTATGCTGTTTGTATTAAGATTATATACCAAATTTGTAGGCAGATTAACACCTGTCACATCAATAGTCGTATCTGCTGCGCTTATAGTGGGAAAAAGGGCACAGGCACTTAGGGCACATAGGGTTTTTATCTTACAAGTCATAAAAATTCTCCTTTAGATGATAATTATAAAGTGCAAGTATATGCAAAAAAAAAAAAAAACAAATGGGATTTAAAGTATCTTTTTTAGGGCATTAGAAGTACTTTTAAGAGGACTTTTTTAAATAAAAAATAAACAAAAATGCAAAAAAATTTGAAAAAAATTTGAAATTTTTTAAAATTTCTCTAAATTTATGCTACGAAAAGTTACAAAAAAAAAAAAAAAGAAATTTGTTTTTGAAAAAAGTTTGAAAAATTTTAAAAAATTTTGAAAAAAATTGAAATCTATGTTTAAAAATTTTTGTTTTGAATTTAAAAAACATAGCTGTGAGAGCCCAAGCTAGCTAGATAAAGTTCTAAAATATCTTTATTTTTGCGGTATATTAACAATAAATCAGGCTTTATGTGGCACTCTCTAAAACCTTTGTAATTACCTTTTAGCTGATGGTCTTTATACTTTGCTTCTAGGGGCTCGTCCTTGGATAGTTTGGTTACTACATATTCAAAACTATCTAGCTCTTTTGAATTTAGTTTTATAAGTTGTTTTTTAACTTTTTTGGCTAATTTAACTTTATACTTCATTTTCTTAAAGCCTCCATCATCTCTGCAACGCTGTTATAAGTTTCATATTCGCCGTTTTCATACTGCCTTATCGCCTCGTCAAGCTCAGGAATTCTTACTTGTTTTGTTGTTTTTTTTGCCTTTTCGTCTGTCCTTATCCTAGCATTTATGGCTTTTGCAAGCTCCTTAAAGGTTGGTAAAAACTCATCTTTTACATTCTCAATAACAAGGGTCATTTGTTCTCCTTTATTTGTGTTTTAAAATATTATAGCAAAATCAATTTATATTTTTCACGCACTCAAAAAATAAAATTTTGCCGCTATGTTCTTTTATATCCTTAAAAGAAGTCACATCAAATTCAAGTGCAAGCATGGAGCTTGTGGGGAAAGAATTTATGCAAATATCGCTTAAAAGCTCTGCTAACTCGCAAAGGCTTGGGTTATGTCCTACAAGCAAGATAGAGTTTAACTCATCATTTAAGCCCTTTACATAGCTAAAAAGTTCGCTAGCGTTTGCTTCATAAATGCTTTGTTCAAAGTGAATTTTATCCTCAGCATATGAAAGAAACTCGGCCACTTTTTTAGCTGTTTTAGAAGCTCTGGTTGCGGGGGAGGAGACTATCAAATCAAAAGCTATGTTGTAAGCTTTGAGCTTTAAACAAAGCTTTTTGATGTCCTCCTTACCTTTTAAATTCAAATCCCTTTTTAAATCACTCTTGGCTTCTTTTTCAGCCTTTGCGTGTCTTAGCAAATAAATTTTTTTCATCTTATAATCCTTAATCTTGCTATCATATACCCACAAATAAAACCAAAAATATGAGCATACCAAGCCACATTAACACCCACAAATATAGGCACGAAGCTCATCAACAAAACCGCAATAAGCAAACCTAAAAAGCTATTTTTATACACAAAGGCATAATAACCTATCAAAACACAAATAGCCCCGCTAGCACCGAGTAAATTGAAAAATTTTTCATCTTGAAAAGAGCGATAATAAACATAAAAAGCACTAAGCAAGGAGCTTAAAACCCCGCCTATAAAATACAAGAGCAAAAATTTCAAAGAGCCTAAAAAACGTTCTAAAACTATGCCAAACTGATACAAAACTATCATATTTAAGGCAAGGTGCGTGAAATTTGAGTGCAAAAACATAGAGCTTAAAAGCTGCCACCAATAATCAAGCTCGATAAAAAAAATATTTATGGCAAAAATAGGCTTAAGCTCGCTGGGCAAGATAAAAAATACAAGAATATTAATGGCTATTATAATTATGCAAAACATTTACCGCCTTGAGTTTTAAATATGAAATTGTATCATTTTAAGATTAAGTTCACTTATAATTCACAAAGCTTTGCTAAATTTTCACAAATTAAGGGACTTAGATGTTTAGATTTGTTTTATTATTTTCTTTACTAGTTTTGTCATTAAAAGCTGATATGATAATGTCTCCTGACGCTTTGCCTAAGAACACAAGAGAGTTCATAAGCTCAAATTTCAAGGCTCCAATATCTTTGGTGCAAGTTGATGGCAGCACTTACGAGGTGTATTTAAGCGATGGGAGCGAGTTTGAATTTGACATATCTGGGAATTTCAAGGAGGTAAAATCCAAATTTACGCCCATACCTCCTAGCATACTACCGGCTAACATAGCTACAATAATAACTCACGAGTATCCAAACGCTCATATAGTGAAAATAGAAAGAAAGATACTATACTATGAAATCAAGCTTTCTAACCAACTAGAACTCAAAATAGACACGAACGGCACGGTTTTAAGCCGAGAATTTGATGATTAAAAATTTGCTGATTAAAAAGAAAGCCTTGCTATGCTTTTTTTAAGGCTGTCAAAAAAATACTTCAAATCCTCAATTTCTTGCGTGTAATGCAAGGAAATCCTTAGCCAACCAGGCTTAGTCTTTAAGCCCTCGCCGTCTTTTAAGCCTAGCAAATCATGTCCGTAAGGCCCGGCACAGTCACAGCCTGCCCTACTTTCAATCTTATAATACTTGCTCAAGGTGTAAGCCAAATCAAAGGGCGAAATTCCTTCTATGTTTAAGGCAAAGATACATAATCTATTTTTTAAATGCTCTGCGTAAAGCTTTAAATTTGGGATTTTCTCAGCTTCTTTGAAAAAATACTCTTTTAAAAGCTTGGATTTTTTTTCTATGAGCTTAAAGCCTATCTCATCTCTTTTTTGAAAGGCTAGTGAGGCGCGTATTAGCTGTAAAATTCCAGGAGTTCCTCCCTCTTCTAAGGCTTCAACATCGCAAAGATAATTTACTGAGCTTTTTGAAACATAAGAAACCGTACCCCCGGCTGCAAAACTAGGCTTAGAATAGCACAGGTCTTTTTTGATGACTAGCAGTCCACAAGATGCGACGCCACCCAAAAGCTTGTGCGTGCTTATAAATAAAGCGTCGTAGTATTTACATTCTATGTTTTTATAAGCGATAAATGAGGCTGCGTCAAAGGCTAAAATGGCCTTGTATTTCTTGGCTAGAGCATAAATTCTTTTATAATCACTTAAAATTCCAGTCACATTTGAGGCCAAGGAAAAGCTAAATATTAGCTTTCTATTTTTGTTTTGTTCCAAGGCTTTTTCGAAAAAATCAAAGTCAATTTCTAAATTTTCATTCAAAGGTACTCTAAGGCACTCGCACAAGGCCTCTCTAAAGGATACTTCGTTTGAATGGTGCTCATAAGGGCCTACAAAAACTAGGGGCAAATCCTTTGGCTTGATGTTTTGAAAATATTTTTGCTTGATTAAAGGCGGCACATAAAGCCCCAAAAGCTCTTGAAATTTTTTAATAGCCCCGCTAGCTCCTGTGCCACAAGCTATCAAAGCAAAATCATCACTTAAATTTAGACTTTTTCTAATGCTTTGCTTTGCGTTTTCATAGTGTTTTTGTGTCAAAAAAGAGTGCAAAGAGCTATCTGAGTGGGTATTTGCGTAGGTTAAAAGAATTTTTCTTATCTCTTTTTCAACAGATTTTAAAGCCAAGGCAGAGGCCGTAAAATCAAAATATCTTACATTTTTTTTTAATATAATGTCTTTTTTTAACTCATCTATACGCATAGTTTTGTGAAAATAAACCTTAAAGAATTTGTGTTTTTTTGTTAAAATTATACATAAAATTTAAAAAATAAGAGGTAAACATCAAATTCAGCACCTTTAGCACCCAATACAAAAATTTAGACTTGGCGAAGTTGGTTGATTTTTACTGTGTTTTTGATGGTTGCTTTATAAGGGCGAGCTCGAGCGATTTATTTGAAAGCATTAAAAATGACATCCTGCCCTTTTATCCGCTTTTAAGCTCCAAATTTAAACTAGACAAACAAAGTGCCAAAGCACTTCACATACTTGCTAAGAACTCAAGGAAAAGATACTCTATAAACAAGCAGTTGGGGCATTTTGCAGCTTCTTTTACGATGAATAAGCTTTTAGAAAGAGGTTTTTTGCAGATCGAAAAAAGCAAAGAGGAAAAAATCAAGAGGAAAAAGGGGCAAAAGCTTAAAAAAGCCTTAAGAAAATATACAATTCAAGACAAGGTTTTGTTTAGAAATAATTTTTTGAGGTTCTTTGCGTACTTTTTGCAACCAAATGAGAATTTGATACTAAACAAGGCTTATGATGAGCTTTTAGCTAAAATCAAAAAGGAATTTAAGCATTATCAAAGCCTGTGTTTTGAGGGCTTGGGCAGGGAGCTTTTAGAAAGCAAATTTAAGATAAATTCTATTTCTAGCTTTTGGTCTAATGATGTGGAGATTGATTTATTTTACAAAGATAGCAAATTAACGGTGCTTGGCGAGGTTAAATTTAAAGATAAAAAAATTTGTAAAAATGTCTTTAACAGTCTTCAAAATAAGGCTAAAATACTGAATTTAAAGCCTGATTATTTTGTTATTTTTTCAAAAAGCGGCTTTTCAAGCGAGCTGATAAAAAACAAGGAAGCGAATTTGCTTTTATTTGATTTTGATGAGTTAAAAACACTGCTAAAGGATACGGATGAACGAAAATATACTAAAAAGCCTAGACTCTAACGAAAAAGAGGTGTTAAAAGAGGGGCTTAAATCCTTAATAGAACAAAGTTATGTCATAGAGCAAGAATACAAGACATTAAATGAGAGTTATAGCTCTTTAAGAAAGATGATAAGCGATATTATCGATGTTTTGCCTGTGATACTTTGGGTGAGAAGCGGGGAAGAAACTGTGCTTCAAAACTACCAAGCCTCGCAAAATGAGGAGCTTTTAAAGCAAATAAACACCGAGGAATTAGGCTCTTACGAACTAGAATACAAAAGCAGATTTTACACAGTAAAAAACATCAAACACGAAGATTTGCTAATCATCCTAGCAACAGACATAAGCGATGAAAAACGCAAGGAAAGACTAGCAAGCATGGGCGGCGTAGCAGCGCACCTGGCACATGAAATAAGAAATCCCATAGGCTCCATCTCCTTGCTAGCCTCGACCTTGTTCGCAAAAAGTGAGCTAAAAAACAAACACATAGTGCTTGAAATTCAAAAATCAATTGCTAGGGTCGAAAGGATAGTAAATTCAACTCTTTTATTTACAAAAGGGGTGCATATCAATAAACAGCCGTTTAATTTGAGAGAATTGCAAGATGAGTGCGAGCTGGTGATTAGCTCTTATAACTACAACTGCGAAATTGACTTTGAATTTGACTTTATAGACCTTGTGATAAACGCTGATAAGGCCTTGCTAAGCCTTGTTTTGCAAAATTTAATCTACAACAGCATAGACGCCATAGAAGAAAAAGAGGATGAAAAAGCCTTTATAAAGATAAAAACCTGCGTAAAGGACGGGTGCTTGCTTGTGCAAGTCTTTGATAGCGGCGTGGAAATCAAGGATGAAAACGCTGTTTTTGAAGCCTTTAAAACCACGAAACTAAAGGGCAACGGACTTGGACTATCTTTGTCAAAAGAAATAATTAATGCTCACTTAGGAGAGCTTTGCTTTGAAAAAGAGCCAAAGAATTTTTATTTCAAGATACCATTATAAGTCATAAAGTATATAAAAACTCATCAAAGCTACGCACAGGGCTGAAATTTTGGCCAAAATATGTGCGTAATCTTTCAAAAAAAATCTAAAAGCATAGCCGCCCAAAGCATAGGTGCAAAGTGCTGAAAATTCGATAAGCAAAATGATAGCGCTAAGAATGTAGATGTTGGATAAGGATATAAATTTAGGCAGGATTGAAAGCATGAAAATCCAAGCCTTAGGATTTGATATAGTGGCCATAAAGCCCTGTGCAAAAAGCACAAACTTGGCCTTGTTGCTAATGACGCACTCAGCCTCAGCGAATTTAGCTTTAAGCAAGGTATAAGCTATGTATAGTAAAAAAATGCTAGATAGAATTTTAAATATCTTAAAAAATAACTCGTATTGTGCTATAAAACTAAGACTATAAGCACAAAGTAAGATTACTAAAAGCAAGGATAAAAGCTCGCCAAACATCATATACAAAGTGTTTTTAAAGCCCACACTAAGGCCTAAAGAAAGGGCTAAATTCATACAAAGGCCGGGCAGAAAGGAAACGCAAGCAATGGTTATTATAAAAATCATATAGTCCATGAAAAGCAATTTTATACACTCTTGCTTAATCAAAGTTTAAGTTATCTTGATAAGGTTAAATCTTAGAAAAGCTTGTAAAATAGCGGGCAAAAGCGATTTTAAAATGAAATTTGAGGACGAAAAAAGACTTTAAAAAACACTCACACTTGTCTTAAATTTATGAAAAATACTGCTCGTATTCCTTGCCAACAAGCACAGTATCATCTGAGCAAATGACCGGCCTTTTTATGAGGCTTGGATTTGTCAAAACGATGTTTTTTAACTCATCTTTGCTAGACTTTGCTATAAAGTCTTTGTTTATATTTAGTTTTCTAGCACTCATTCCGGCTGTATTTATCAATACCTCAAAAGGCTTTTTGCTCAAAAAGAAATCAAGCTCTTTTTCGCTAAGTTTCTTAATGTCTAAAAATTCAAAATCAAGCTTTTTAGCTTCTAAGAATTCTATGCCTTTCTTTACGCTTGAGCAGTTTTTAATACCATATAATTTTATCAAGCTCTTGCCTTTTTTAGCAAATCAGCCATTAAAAAGGCTAGCTCTAAGGCTTGGTCTGCGTTTAACCTTGGGTCGCACTGAGTTTCGTATCTTTCTTTAAGAGTTTGTTCTGTTACATTTAAAGAGCCGCCGGTGCACTCGGTTACATCCTGACCTGTCATCTCAAGATGAACCCCGCCAGGATACACTCCCTCACTTTGCGCTATCTCAAAAAACATCCTAACTTCTTGCATTATCTTATCAAAGGCTCTTGTTTTGTAAGAGCCTGCTTTTACTGTATTTCCGTGCATAGGATCTATGCTGTAAATCAAATTTAAGCCCTCTTTTTTCAGCTCTTTAAAGATGTTTGGTAGCACCGAAGCTATCTTGTCAGCACCCATTCTTATGATGATGTTTAGTTTTCCTTCCTCATTGTCTTTGTTTAGGATAGAGGCTAGCGTTTTTATCTCATCTACCTTGGCACTTGGACCTATCTTTACTCCTAAAGGATTTTTCACACCGCTTAAAAAGTGCGCATGTGCCTCATCAACTCCCCTCGTCCTCTCGCCTATCCAAAGCATGTGAGCTGAGCAATCATAAGTTTCTAAACTAAGGCTATCAACCCTTGTTAAAGCCTCCTCATAAGGCAAAAGCAAGGCTTCGTGTGATGTGTATATGCTAGTTTCTCTTAAAGATGGAGTGTTTGTTGTGTTTATGCCGCAGGCCTCTATAAAATTTAGGGCTTGAGTGATTTTATCGCTTAGTTCGCTGTATTTATCCCTAAGCTCTGCCCTTTTTAAAAAGTCTAAATTCCAGCGATGAACTTCCCTTAAATCAGCCAAACCTCCTCTAGCAAAGGCACGAAGCAAATTTAAAGTAGTAGCACTTTGATAGTAGGCTTCAAGCATTCTTTTAGGCTCAGGCTTTCTAGCCTCCTCGTTAAATTCAAAGCCGTTTATTATGTCGCCTCTGTAACTTGGCAAAGAACGTCCGTCTATCTCCTCAAAATCAGCACTTCTTGGCTTTGCAAACTGCCCAGCTACCCTACCAACCTTTACTATAGGGCAACCGCCCGAAAAGGTAAGCACTATAGCCATTTGCAACATAAGTTTAAAAGTATCTCTTATATTATCCGCGCCGAAATTTAAAAAGCTCTCAGCGCAGTCTCCGCCTTGAAGTAAGAAAGCTTCTTTCTTTGCAACCTTAGCAAGTTTTGACTTTAAAGACCTTACCTCGCCGGCAAAAACCAAAGGAGGCAATTTCTCTAGCTTAGAAACAACAGAGGATAGCTCCTCTAAATTTTCATAAACCGGTTGCTGTTTTATAGGATATTTTTTCCAAGAATCCTTAGTCCAAGTTGCCATACAAAATCCGAAAAACTATTTCTTAAGCTCTTTTATACGTGCAGCCTTTCCTTTTCTATCTCTTAAGTAGAAAAGTCTTGCACGGCGAACCCTACCTTTTCTTAATACTGTTATACTTTCTAGGCTCTCGCTATAAAGTGGAAAAATTCTCTCAACTCCTATGTTGTTAGCACCTATTTTCCTAACTGTGAAGGTTTGAGCTGTGCCGCTGCCTCTTTTAACTATGCAAATGCCCTCGAAATTTTGAATTCTACTTTTATCGCCTTCTTGTATGCGAATAGCAAGTTTTAGAGTATCGCCTGCTCTAAAATCAGGCACAGTCTTACCCTCTAGCTGTTTTGCCTCGAAGCTTTGTATGTATTTATTTTTCATCATCTTTCCTTGTAAGTAGGTGTTTTTGATATAAGCTAGGGTTAAAAAATTTTGTCCTAGCTATAGATAACTCTTTTTTTAAAGCGTGGATTTTAACGTGATTTCCCTTTAAAAAGGCTGAAGTTGCGTTTAAATTTGTGCTTTTATAGCTAAATGAAAATGGTTTTGTAAAGGCAGGCGCTTCTAGCAAATCGTCCTCAAAGCTTTCTTCATCCAAACTTTGTGAATTTCCTAAAACTCCGCTTACATTTCTACTGATAGCATCGCAAAGAGCAAGTGCAGCTATTTCTCCGCCCGTTAAAACAAAAGAACCCAAGGAAAAAAGCTCGTTTGCAAAAAGTTCTATAACCCTTTCATCTATACCTTCGTATCTGCCGCAAACAAAGCAGATATGCTCTTTTTTGGCTAGTCTTTTTGCATCTTTTTGAGTGAAAATTTTTGCACAAGGATTTAAAAATACAAAATGTATGTTTTCATCCTTATTTTTAAGATAAGATAAGGTGTCAACTAGGGGCTGTGCTTGCATTAAAAGTCCTGCGCCGCCGCCTATTTTATAATCATCAACCTTTTTTCTAATATCCTTTGAAAAAGCTCTTGGATTTAAAAAATCAGTTTCTATGAGCTTTTTTTCCTTAGCTCTAGCAAGTATGGAATGTTCAAAATATGGATAAAAAAACTCACAAAACAAAGATACAAAGCTAAATTTCATAAACTTTTTAATAACTCTAAGGCGTTTTTAGTGTGTATTTTTTTAGCCGCAATATCCACCTTATCTATGTAAAAATCAGCATAAGGCAGGTAAAACTCAGAAACAAATTCTGGCCTTAAAGCCTCATCTACTCGCACCAAAAAAAGATAATTTGCAGAGGTTTCAAGTATATCAACAACCTTGCCAAGCTTTAGTTCATCTTCAAAAAGCTCGCAAGAGATAATGTCAAAGTAAAAAAACTCACCCTCTTTTAGCTCGCAAGTTTTTCTACTTTCTTCCTCGCTTTTGTAAAGAAGCTTATTGACCAAGGTTTTAGCAAGTTCTAAGCTCTCATAACCCTTAAAAAGAACCAAATTCCTTTCACTATCAAAGCTTTTGATTATAAAATCTTGCTCATCACCCAAAAATTTGGCATTATCTTCAAACTGCTCTAAAAAATCACTGATAATATGCAGTTTTAAAAATCCCTTTAAACCAACAGTTTTGCCAATCTTAGCAACTAAAATTTTATTCATCTATATTTTTAACAGTGACTCTGTAAGAGGTTGAATCCTTACTTTTAAAAGCAGAAATCACTGTTTTAATGGCATTCATCATCTTGCCATTTTTGCCTATTAGCTTACCTGTGTCTGCCTTATCAGCGTAAATGATGATTTCTACGAAATTATCGCCCAAAGGCACGGATTTGGTTTGAATTTTATCAGGAAAATCAGCTATTAATTTCGCATATTCTTTTAAAAATTCTTCAGCCATTATCTACTCGTTATAGAAGCAACCTTGTCGCTAAGTTTAGCACCAACGCTTTTCCAATACGCAAGTCTTTCAGCGTCAAATTTGATTAGCTCAGGTTCTACCATAGGATTATAATAACCTATGCTCTCTATCCAAGCACCGTCTCTTCTTTTTCTACTATCAGTAACAACTATCCTATAAAATGGTCTTTTTTTGCGTCCCATTCTAGTAAGTCTAATAACAGTCATTAAATTCTCCTAAAATAAAATTTATATATAAGCACGAAATGCCCATATATAAACCTTTAAAAGCCTCGTCTGGCATTTGACATCATTTGCATTAAATTTTGCATGCCTGCTTTTGATGAAAATTTCTTAGCCATCTTAGCGGCGTTTTCAAACTGCTTTAAAAAGCGATTTACTTCCATTTGCGATAGGCCTGCACCGTTTGCTATCCTACGTTTTCTAGCATTGTTTAACAAGGAAGGATTTTCCCTTTCTTTTGGAGTCATAGATGAAATCATAGCCTTTATGTGAAGTAATTGCTTTGAATTTTCAAAGTCCATATCCTTTACAGCTGAGGCTACATTTGACATACCAGGTATCATAGAAAGCAAGGACTGCATGGAGCCTAACTTGCTTACATTTTGCATTTGTTCTAGAAAATCATTAAAGTTAAATTCGCCCTTTTTGATTTTTTGATTTAATTTCTTGGCCTCTTTTTCATCTATGACGGTAGCGGTTTTTTCAGCCAAAGAAGCCAAATCTCCCTCGCCCATGATCCTGCCAACTATCCTATCAGGTATGAAAGGCTCTAAATCAGCTACCTTTTCTCCTAAACCTATAAAACGAAGCGGAATTTGAAGCTGTCTTGCTATGCCAAGCGCCACGCCACCTTTTGTATCAGCGTCAAATTTGCTAAGTATAACCCCGCTTAAACCTATGCTTTCATTAAAAGACGCTGCTGTTTTAACCCCGTCTTGTCCACTCATGGCGTCGGCTACATAAAAGGTTTCATCGGGATTTAAAGCCTTTTTTATCTCTTTTAGCTCAGAAATTAAGGCTTCATCTATGGCCAAACGTCCCGCAGTATCCACTAGTAAAACATCATAATTAGCACTTTTGGCCTTTTTAAGTGCTTCTTTTGCTACATTTAAAGCCTTTGTTTCGCCCTCTATGCTGAAAAAATCAAGGTCATTATCCTCGCAAAGCTTTTGTAGCTGCTCAACCGCTGCCAATCTTTGCAAATCACAAGCAGCAAGCAAGACCTTTTTGTTTCTAAGTTTTAAAAAATTTGCTAATTTCGCGGTGCTTGTAGTTTTACCACCGCCTTGCAAGCCACACATCAAAACAACAGTCGGCGGTGTGCTTGAAAAAACAAAGCCCTGAGGTGCATTTTTAACGCTTAAAATATCTTCTAAATTCTTTTTTATGGAAGCTAAAAACTGCTGTTGTCCGATATTGCCTTTTTTTACATCATCTTCTACTAAGGCTAATAACTCTTTTACGACCTTATGATGCACATCAGCCTTTAATAAAGACTTTTTAAGCGTATCTAAAGCATTCTTTAAGGCTTTTTCATCGTCAACAAATCTAAGTTTATTAATAGCATTTTTAAAACTATCGCTTATTAAATCAAACAAAATTTACCTCGTAATAAAAATAAAAGCATAATTCTAAAGAATTTTTGCTTTAAAGGTCTTTAAAATTTAAATTTTTAAGCTCAAAACCAAATTTTTCAAAACTTTCATCCAAATCAGCTCTAAAATGATAATCAAAAAGAGCACATTCAAAGCTGTGCAAATACATCCTTTGCGATGGAATTTTAGCATACCTTTCATCGCCTACAACTCCATATCCTGCAAAGGCGGTGTGAAGCCTGATTTGATGAGTTCTGCCTGTTTTTATGATGATTTTAGCCAAGGTTTTTTTGGCATTTATCATCAAAGGGATTATCTTTGTATAGGCACTTTGTCCCTCCTTTGAAATTTTAACAAAGGCTTTATTTTGAGTTTTTTTAACCAAGATAGGCTCATCTATCTCAAGCACCTCAGGCACTATGCCATTAAGCACTGCTATATAGCTCTTATAAACATTTTGTTTTTTAAATTCATTTATACATTTTAAACGAAAATCCTCATTTTTACAAAGCAACAAAAGCCCGCTAGTTTCTTTATCAAGCCTATTTAAAAGCCTTGCTTGTAGGCTTTTTTCCACTTCCTCGCTAAGCATAGCAAAGGGCTTATTTACAGCTATGATTTTCTCATCTTCAAAAATGATTTCTATCTTTTTTTGCTCTTTTACTACAAATTTTGCAGACTTGCTCAAAAGCTCTCTTGCTAGCTTTAGTTTTTCATTTTTATAAAAGACAAGCCCTCTATCGATAAGCTCCTTTGCCTTTGAATTTGAAATTTTTTCTTGCAGGGCTAGGAGTTTGTAAGCTTTTTCTTTCATACTAAAGCAGCCTTTATACTATCTTTTATGGGTTTTAAGCTTGGTTTAAAATTTAACATAGCTTTTTTATCCGCTTTGTTTATAATCTCATTTAGCAATGCTACATCCTCGCATATGTATATATTATCAACTAAGCAAAAAAGTGCTTTTTGATTATGTATAAAAGGGCCTGATATTATGATTTTGTTAAAAGTTGCAGGTTCTACCGGATTGTGCCCTCCAATGCCCTTTATAAAGGAGCCGCCCAAAACAACAATATCTGAGATAAGATATAAATTAATCAACTCGCCCAAAACATCCACTAGCAAAATATCGCTAGCAAAATTTGCATCAAAATTATCAAACTCACTGAATTTGCTAAAAGTGAGTGAGTGTTTTTTACAGTACTGTTTTAAAAAAAGTTCTAAATTTTTAAATCTTTCTGGGTGTCTTGGGGCTATGATTAGCCTTTGCTTTGAATTTAAGGTGAAATTTTCTAGCAAAAGCTCGTCCTCTTTTTCGTGGGTGCTTGCAAAAAGTATAAGTTCTTTATCGTTTTTTTTGTAGTGTTTATTGGCTTCTAAGTTAGCACAAGCTTTTATGTTAAAAAATTCATGCACATTTTTTGCGCCAAGCTCTTCAAGCCTTTGTTTATCAAGCTTACTTTGTGCAAAAACCTCATCTATATACGAAAAAACCTTTCTGTAAAAAAAAGAGAATTTTTTATATCTGTTAAAGGACTTGTCAGAAATTCTAGCATTAAGCAAAATCACCTTAGCACCTCTTAGCTTGGCCATAAAAACAAGCATTAACCACAGCTCAGCCTCAAATAAAACCAAAACCTTACAAGGCTTAAACCAAAATGGAAGCAAGGTTTCAAAGGCTAAGAAATTTACTTTTTTGCATTTTTTACTAGCCTCATCAAAGCCTGTTTGGGTGATGCAGCTTACACGAACATCATTAAAACTACCTAGCAAAGGCGCTATGCTTCTTATCTCCCCGAAGGAGCAAGCATGAAAATGCACCTGCGCTTCTTGCAAGGAGTTTTTGTATAAAAAAAATCTAGCCTTAATGCTATTTTTATACTTTTGCTTCAAAAAAGAAAGCAAAAGTAAAGGTATAGATAAAAAAACATGAAGCAAAGAAAGCAAAATATAGTAAAAAAATACTATCAATTCACGCTTTCAGCAATCTTTTTGCTGTCCTTTGTCTCCTCACGCTCTTTGTATAAAATTCTGCCACAGTGCGGACAAGTGACAATCTCATCTCCTCTTAGTATGGATAGATAGGTTTTATCATAAATTCTCATAAAACAGCCATAACAAGCTTGTTTTTTTACCGGAACAACGGCGGTATTTTTAGCCCATTTTCTTATTTTTTCATAAAAACTTAAAACCTTTTGATTTATCCCTGCGGTTAATTTGGACTTTTTATCGTAAACTAAGGCTCTTTCCTTTTCCAAATCCTCCATCTTGCTTTCAACATCTTTTGCTATATTTTTAAGCTCTTCTTCCTCTTTTGATTTATCTTGCAACAATTCTTGCTTTAGCTTTTCTTTATTAAGCAAAAGTTTATCTAGCTTTTCGATTTCTTCATTTGCAACCTCTAGCTGCTCTTTTACTATATCTTCTTCAATTTGCAAAGCATTTGCTTCTTTGGCAGTTTTAACATTAGGAGTTTTTTTAGAAATTTCATCCAATCTTTGTCTAAATTGCACGATGTGAGCATTATTTTGCTCTTGCTCGTTTTTTATGTCCAAAATATCTTTTTCACAAGCAAGTAAATCTTTTTCTAATTTTTGTATTTCCAACTCACTATCTCTTAAAGCCTTGTTGATTTTATCTATCTTTGGCGTGAAACCGTCAAGCTCTTTGTCAACAACTGATAATTCTACTAATTGTTCTAAGTGTTTGTTCATAAAAGTCCCTCTATTGTTTTAATGATATTTAAATGGATTTTTTGAATTTGTTATTATAACCTTTAATGGCAAATTTTGCAAATGATTGCTTAAGGAATTAACAAAACAGCTCTCACTCTCAAAATGCCCAAGCTCTATCAAATTTAGGCCATTGCTAAGTGCTTCCAAGGCTTGATGATACTTAAAATCCCCGCTTAAAAAGCAATCCGCCTTAACATCATTTATTAAATCTCCGCCAGAACCCGTGCAAATAGCTATTTTCTTAAGCTCTTCCTTAGCAAAAGCATACTTAAGCACAGGAAGTCCAAGTTTTTCTTTAACATAGGCTAGTAAATTTGAAAAGCTATCTTTAAGGTCAACATAAATCAAAAAACCATCTTGTGTATAATGCTTAAATCCCAAAATTTCCTCTGTAAAATAGGCATTTAAGTGGGATTTATCATAATTTGTATGCATGGATATTAAGGCTATATTTTTTCGTATCATAGTTTTTATAAAAGCATTTGGGTACTTGTGATTTGCTATGTTTTTTAAGGATTTAAAAATTAGCGGGTGATGAGTAATTAGCAAGGAATTCTCACTGCAAGCCTCAAGCACGGCCTCATCTATATCCAAGCTAAGATAAACATTTTCAACATCATCTTGCAAAGAACCCAAAAGCAAACCACTATTATCCCAAGCTTCTTGCTCACAAAATGGGCTTATGCTATCTAAAAAATTATATATTTTCTCAATCTTCATTTAAATTTTCTTTATAAACCTGTGCGCAACGTTTTGAAAGCTCTCTAATCTTTAGCATATACTCTTGTCTTTGTGTGCTTGAAATAACTCCTCTTGCGTCAAGTAAGTTAAAAGTATGTGCTGCTTGCATGCAGTAATCATAAGCTGGTAAAGAAAGATTATTATCTAAAATATGCTTGCACTCCTTGCAAAAATTCTCAAAATTCGCATATAAAACATCAGTGGAGCTTAATTCAAAATTATACTTGCTGTGTTCAAATTCTCCCTGCTTATGAACATCTTTATAAGTAATTTTTTCTCCATTAAATTCATTCCAAAGTATGTCATACACGCTATTAACATTTTGCAAATACATAGCAAGTCTTTCAAGCCCGTAAGTTATCTCAACACTGATTAAATCAAGTGCCAAGCCTCCAACTTGCTGAAAATAAGTAAACTGCGTTACCTCCATTCCATCAAGCCAAACTTCCCAACCAAGCCCCCAAGCACCAAGCGAAGGGCTTTCCCAATTATCCTCAACAAAGCGAACATCGTGATTTTTAAGATTAAAACCTAAAGCCTCTAAGCTCTTTAAATATAATTCTTGTATATTATCAGGACTAGGTTTTATGAGAACTTGAAACTGATAATAAGCCCCTAAGCGGTTTGGATTATCCCCGTATCTACCATCAGTTGGACGCCTACTAGGTGCTACATAAGCAGCAGCCCAAGGTTTCTTACCCAAAGAGCGTAAAAAAGTGGCAGGGTGAAAGGTGCCCGCTCCTGCTGGTATGTCGTAAGGCTGCATTATGGCACAGCCTTGTTTTTGCCAAAAATCTTGCAATTTTAAAATTATCTCGCAAAAGCTAATCATTGCGTTTTAACCTCACTTGTAACCGTGTTTTGAGCTATTTTTGCACTACCTGCTTGAGTGAAATTTTCAACCGCTTTATTCCACATCATCTTATACTTTCTTTTTAAAAACTCAACCTCATTTTGTGCGTGTTTTAGCTGCGAATTTAAAGCATCTATGGTCTTTCTATCCTCATCATAAATTTCTTGCATAGAATAAAGTGCATCTTTTAAAAACTTGTTTTCTCTTTGCAAAACCTCCAAGGTTTCATCCTTTGCGTCAAGCACCTTTTCATGTAAATTTAATATAGTTCCTATGGTTTTTTCCACAAAGCTTTCTCCTGCCAAGCTTATGGAATCGACAGGCAAAGGCTCTTCATTTGGTTTTCTTGGCACCACACTAAATGTTCCTTGATTTGCTTCTATATAAATTTTGCCATCCTCTTCCTTGAAATTTAGGGCATTGTTTGCCATCATCCCCTTGACAACATCTTCATTTAGACGAACTAATTTACAAAATTCTTGCAATTCTAAGTAAGTTTGCATCATAAATCCTTTACAACAAAACCTCTACTGTCTTTGAATCAGATATTAAATTTTCCTCTTGTTTTTTTCTATCATCTTTCAAGGACTTAGCCAATATATCGTCATTTAAGGCTAAAATTTGAATGGCTAAATAAGCAGCATTGATAGCACCTGCTTTACCTATGGCGACTGTGGCTACAGGAACGCCCTTTGGCATTTGAACTGTGGAATACAAAGAATCCATGCTAGCTAAATTTGAGCCAGGCATTGGCACGCCTATAACAGGCTTTGTGGTGCAAGCAGCAACCGCTCCGGCTAAATGTGCTGCCATGCCAGCTGCTGCTATGAAGACTTTAGCACCTCTTTTTTCAGCATCGCTTATATAATTTTTTGTTCGTGCAGGGCTTCTGTGTGCTGAAGTGATGATGAGTTCATATTTTACGCCAAAAGAGCTAAGCACTTTGCTAGCTTCATTTATGATTTCATAATCACTTTTACTACCCATTAAAATAGATACAAAATTCATACTACTTCCTTAAAAAAGAAAATTTAGGCAAAGAAAATGGCAGGGCAATTTCATTTTCATTACCGCTGTGAATTTCTTTAAATTCTTTATTTGTTCTTGAGATAAGCTTCTTAAATTCCACAAAGATTTTATCATCTTTTTTATAAATTTTGCCAAGCTCATTATCTGCTTCTTTTATATCAAAGCCGAGAGGGCAAAGCACTTCGTAGCTTTCGTTTAAAACTATCTTGCCCTTGCATTTGAAAAAAGTCCCGTCCTCGCTAAAGGCGCAAACTTGCTTTGAGCCTTGCTCTATGCTTGTGTCTAAATTTTGCGTATCGTTTCTATCTAAAGCTCTATTTACAAGATAGCCGTCTGTAAAACCGCGGTTAGCTAGTGTTTTTATCTCTTCATCGTATTTTTTTGCATCAAAATTTCCACTTAAAACATCATCTATAGCCATTCGATAAGTTCTAGTAGCAAGAGCTACATAATATTCGCTTTTAGTGCGACCTTCTATTTTAAAGGCATTTATGCAGGATTTTTGCATGATTTTATCTATATGAGTGCTTAAATTTAAATCCTTAGAATTAAATATATGTGTTCCATCCTCATCTTGTTCTAATCTAAAAAGAGTGCCATTTTCACCCTTTGCGTAAAGTTCGTATTTAAACCTACAGTCATTTGCACAAGAGCCACGGTTGCTCATTCTGCCGCTTTGAACAGAGGAAATTAAACATCTGCCAGAGTAGGCAAAACACATAGAGCCATGAACAAAGGCTTCAAATTCTAAGTTCTTGCACTGCTCCTTCATAAAGGCTATATCATTTAGCGAAAGTTCTCTAGCAACCACAACTCTCGTTGCTCCTAGGCTTTCATAGGCCTTAGCGTCAAGGTAATTTAAGATGTTTGCTTGAGTTGAGATGTGTAAATTTATATCCAAGTTCATTTCTTTTATCAAATTCGCCACGCCCAAAGAAGCTACTATAAAGGCGTCAGGCTTCATATCATAAAGTTTTTTTATGTGTTTTTTTAAATTCTCAATCTGTGAGGAAAAATAAAAGGCATTTAAGGTTACAAAAATTCTTTTACCCAAAGAATGCGTATATTTCACGGCCTCGTTAAAGCTATCGTAATCAAAACCCCTAGCTGTAGCTGCTCTTAAAGAAAAATTATTAAGCCCGGCATAGACAGCATCTGCTCCGTAAGCTAAAGCGATTTTAAGCTTAGTGAAATTTCCAGCAGGTGCTACTAATTCGGGCTTTAGCATTATTTCTTATGCCCTAGGTTCGCAATCAACTGTTCTATATCATCATTTGTAACTACATCCTCTGTGCTATCGCCATTTATATGCACAGCTGAAGAAACCCTATGTATATCATCTTTTTTAGAATCAAATAAAGAGGATATGTATCTATTTAAAGCCCTCATAACATTTATAACACGTTCGATTTTTTGTCTATGTATGTCTTGATACTGCATAGAATCCATAGCAATTAAAACTTCATTTTGCCCATCTTGCAAACGAGAAATAATATCTTTTATATCATTTTTTGAAGCATTGTTCTTATCAAGCAAATCCCTAAATGTCTTAACCTGAGGGAATTTTTCGCTTAAGATATTAAAAACCTCTAAATTTTTATTTATATTTTCCTCCACATTACGTAAAATAAGCTCTGCTTGGGAAAAATGTTTATCCATAAGTTCTAACTTATCCATAAGCTCAACAGCTCTTTTTTCACTATCTCTAGTTACATCATCTAGTTGATTAACCACTTTGTGTTCTTGATTTGGTGGTGGAGGTGGCCAATGTGCATCAGCTTTAACCCTGTAATTTTCTAAGCTAGAATCATCAACATTTGTTTCAGAATTACTTTCATCCACGCTAGGCAAGGCAACATCATCAAGGTTCGTATCGCTATTCATCAGGCTGTCAAGTTCTTCTTGGGTCATAAAACTTCCTTGAAAATACATAAAATAAACGAAACATTATATTGAAAATTATTAAATTTATAGCTAAAACCATCAAAAAATATTTATTGATAAAATGCTCAATTTTTTTTTATTAATTTAAACTTAAATTAATAAAAAAGTGCTACAATTTCAAAATATATTTCACAAAGGAGAAAAAATGGGCAAATTTGTAAATACTGTAGATGAGTTTTTTTCTTTTTGTAAGGAAAATGAGGTTTTATTTGTGGATTTTAGATTTACAGATATGATAGGAACTTGGCATCATATCACTTATAATTTAAGTGTTATAGAAAAAGAACATTTTGAGGATGGAATTCCTTTTGATGGTAGCTCGCTTGATGGTTGGCAACCGGTTCATAAATCAGATATGATACTAAAGCCAGACGCACAAAGTGCTTTTTTAGATCCTTTTACAGCTGACCCTACAGTGATAGTTTTTTGCGATGTTTATGATATTTACAAGGGACAAATGTATGAAAAATGCCCTAGAAGCATAGCTAAAAAAGCTATGGAATTCTTGAAAAATAACGACGTGGCGGATACTGCTTACTTTGGTGCTGAAAATGAATTTTTCATCTTTGATAGCGTAAAAATAGTAGATAATATACACTGCGCAAAGTATGAGATAGATACTGAAGAAGGCGAGTGGAATGATGATAAAGACTTCGTAGATGGCTACAATACAGGGCATAGACCTAGGACAAAGGGCGGGTATTTTCCTGTGCAGCCAATTGACTCTATGGTTGATTTAAGAGCTGAGATGGTGCAAACGCTTGAAAAAGTGGGTTTAAAAACCTTTGTTCATCACCACGAAGTAGCTCAAGGACAAGGAGAAATAGGCGTTAGCTTTGGTACTCTTGTTGAAGCTGCTGATAATGTGCAAATTTACAAGTATGTGGTTAGGATGGTAGCTCATCTTAACGGAAAAACCGCTACCTTTATGCCAAAACCTCTTTATGGAGACAATGGAAATGGTATGCATGTGCATATGAGCTTGTGGAAAAATGGAAAAAATTTATTTTTCGATGAAAATGGCTACGGCAAACTAAGCCAAACAGCCATACACTACATAGGCGGAATTTTAGGACACGCAAGGAGCGTTGCAGCCTTTACAAATCCTAGCTCAAATTCATATAAAAGATTGATACCTGGCTTTGAGGCGCCGTCAATACTTACTTATTCTTGCCAAAACAGAAGTGCTAGTTGTCGTGTGCCTTACGGTATAGGCAAAAACTCTGCTAGGGTTGAAATTCGCTTCCCAGATAGCACAGCAAATCCTTATCTAGCCTTTGTTTCACTGCTTATGGCCGGACTTGATGGTATAAAAAACAGTACTGTGCCTGTTGGACCGATGGATGAGAATTTATTTGAACTAACCCTTGATGAGATAAGAGAAAAAGGCATAGAGCAACTCCCTCACACCTTAAGAGGTAGCCTAGAAGCCTTAATAAGATACAATTCTTATCTAAAGCCTGTTATGACTGATACTTTCATAGATGATTATCAGCATCTTAAGTTTAAAACTCAGGTTTGGCCTGTTGAGGCTAGGCCTACTGCTTACGAGTTTAAGACTTGTTATTCTTGCTAAATTATACCAAGCTTTTTGCTTGGTATCTCATATTTTAACCACAAATATAAACTCAACTAATCTTTAGCAACATGAATTTAACAAAAACGATATAAATATCACAAAATTAAAGCTATCATACTAAAATTACAAGCAAAAACTAGGAATTTTTATGAAAGATTTAGATAAGGCATTTTTAGGACACCCAAAACCTATATTTTCGCTATCTATGACAGAGCTTTGGGAGAGATTTTCATTTTATGGAATTTATCCCTTGCTTGTGCTTTTTATGTCAGCTGCTGTATTTGAGGGCGGACTTGGATATGACAAGGCAAATACCTCTGCTATAGTTGGGATATTTGGCTCCTGTCTTTACCTTGCTGCTTTGCCGGGCGGCTACATAGCTGATAAGGTGCTTGGCTTAAAATACTCTGTACTTTTGGGTTGTATTATCATAGCCCTAGGTCATCTAAGCATAGGGCTTTCGTATTTTTATACAAATTTATTTTTCTTGGGACTAGCCTTTATAGTCATAGGCACAGGGCTTTTTAAGACATGTTCTTCTGTTATGGTGGGCGTGCTTTATAAGGACGGCGATCCTAGGCGGGATTCTGGCTTTACTATTTTTTATATGGGTATAAATTTAGGTGGCTTTGTGGCTCCGCTAATTTGTGGTTTTTTGCAAAAAGAGTATGGCTGGCACTTTGGTTTTGCAGCCGGCGGTATAGGTATGCTAATAGCCCTTTTGATATTTTACTTCATAAGCATGCCAAATTTTAAGGAATTTGATGAAAAAGTGGGCTTGAGCGAGGATTGGGACAAGCCAAAAAAGATGAGCTATGGCACAAAATGGGTGCTTATTGTATCCACGCTGGCCATATTTACGGCTTTATTTTTTGCATTAGCTGGTTTTGTAAAGCTAGATCCTATCTCTATATCCAAGCAAATGATCTTTGTTATACTAAGTCTTTGTGCGATTTATTTTACATATCTTTTCTTTTTTAGCTCTTTAAATTCAGCCGAAAAGAAAAATTTAATAGTATTTGTAGTTTTGCTTGCGGCGGCTTCTATATTTTGGTCTGTTTTTGAGCAAATACCAACCTCCTTTAACTTCTTTGCACAAAGCTACACCCAAAGACTTATCTTTGGTTTTGAAATTCCAACGCCTTGGTTTCAGTCCTTTAATCCACTTTTCATCATCACCTTTGCACCTATCATCGCCTTTGTTTGGGTATTTTTAGCTAAAAAAGGCTTTGAATTTTCCTCGCTTAGCAAATTTGCACTAGGGCTACTTTGCGGAGCTATTTGCTTTGTGATCCTGTGGGGCTTTCCATAATGACAAAACTAGCTCCAAGCCTCATACAAAATCAAGTTATGGGGCTTTGGTTTGCCTCCTCTGCCTTAGGAAATGTAGTAGCAGGACTCATAGGAGGCAATGTAGCAAATGATAAGATACAAAATTTACCCGAAATTTTCGGCTTTTTAGCCATAATGCTTTTCGTATCTTTTTTGCTTTTATTTGCGTGCAAAAAATTCATAATGAAAATAGCTAAAGCATAAATTCACTAAAACAAAAGGCTAAATTTAAAACAGCTTTTTGTTTTCTTTTTGTAGCAAAAAATAAAATTTCATACAAAAATCACTAAATTTTATCTTTTATAAACAATAAATAAAATACAATATGAAAAATTTTAAACTCAAGGAGATTATGTGAAAAAAGTTATATCAATCATAGCTGCTGGTTTGGCTGCTATCGCTTTAACGGCTTGTTCTAGCGAGAAAACAGATACAAATCAAACTAGCGCTAATGCTGATTCAGGCAAAATTTATGAGATAAAATTTGCACACGTTGTTAGTGCAAACACACCTAAGGGCAAGGCTGCGGATTTATTCGCCAAAAGAGTTGAAGAGTTAAGCAATGGACGCATAAAGGTGCATGTTTTCCCATCAGCTCAGCTTGTTGATGATGATAAGGTTTTTCAAGAGTTAAAGAGAAATAATATCCAAATGGCAGCACCTTCTTTTTCTAAATTTACACCTATAGCTAAGGAATTTAACCTCTGGGATGTGCCTTTTATCTTTAGAGATACAGAGCATTTGCACAAGGTAATGGACGGAGAAGTAGGACAAATCTTAAAAGATGTAATCTCTGCTAAAGGTTACATAGCTCTTGATTATTGGGACGCTGGTTTTAAGCAATTTAGCACAAACAAAAAGCCTATCGTAGTACCAAGCGATGCAGAGGGTCAAAAGATGAGGATAATGTCTTCTAAGGTTTTAGAAGAACAAACTAAGGCTATGAAGGCTATACCGCAAGTTTTACCTTTTGGCGAGGTATATTCTGCTCTACAAACAGGTGTTGTTGATGCGGCTGAAAATCCACTTTCAAATTTATATAACTCCAAATTTTATGAGGTTCAAAGCTCTATAACTATGTCAAATCACGGATATTTGGGCTATTTAGTAGTTGCTTCTGAGAAATTTTGGCAAGGCTTGCCGGCTGATTTGCAAGAAGTGATTAAAACAGCTATGAGAGAAGCTACTATATATGAAAGAGAAGAAAGTGCTAAGGAAGAAGAATTGCTTTTACAAAGATTAAAAGATAATGACAAAACAGGCACTAAAATTTTCGAGCTTACTGAAGAACAAAAAAAGCAGTGGCAAGATTTAATGGTAGGAATTTATCCTAAATTTTATGATTTAGTTGGTAAAGACTTGATAGAAAAAACACTTAATACAAAGTGATTTAAGTATGTGTTTTTTATCTTTGCTAAAAAAGCCCTTTTTATGGGCTCATCATAGTAAGGGCGTAAATGCCTTTTTTGATGTGCTAGATAAGATAATAGCTGGAATTAATAAAAATGTAGCAGTTATCGGTCTAGCACTTGGTATAGCTATAACTGCGGTTAATGTGGCTATTAGATACATAGCTACATTTTATCCTGACATTGGCTCACTTACTTGGGCTGAAGAGGTTGCAAGATACTGCTTTTTGTGGTCAGCTTTTTTTGGTGCGGCTTATGGTTTTAGAAAGGGCGTTCATATAAGCGTAACCACTATTATAGAGATGTTTCCTCCGGCTCTTGCAAAGGCTTGTGTGCTTTTTGCGCATATCTTAAGCTCGGTATTTTTAGCCTATATGTTTTACGCAAGCATAGAGGTTTGTCTTTTAAACAAAGAAATGGGCTATATGAGTGAGGCTTTGCATTCTGTGCCTTTGTTTTACTTTTTGCTTTGTCTGCCTATCTCATTTTTGGGTGCAACTTACCGCTCTATAGAAAAAATTTATGAGGTATCCTTTACTGACGCTAGGTATGTGGTTAAGAATGCAGAGGCTGAAATGATACACGATATGGTTATAAAGGATTAGGTATGAGTGTTTTGGTTTTAATGCTTTTACTTTTTGGCTTACTTTTGCTAGGCGTTCCTGTTGCCGTATCTTTGGGTGTTTCAGCCGTTGTAACTATGATATTTTTCTCATCACACGACATTTTAGCCGTGCCTGAAACGATGATAACAGGACTTAAACCAGCCTTGATGGCTATACCTATGTTTATCTTAGCAGGTTCATTAATGAGCAAGGGCTCATCTGCTAAGAGGATAGTTGATTTTGCTAAAAGCATAGTAGGACATTTACCGGGTGGACTTCCTATGAGTGCAATTTTAGCTTGTATCATCTTTGCAGCCGTTAGTGGAAGCTCACCTGCTACTGTTGTGGCTATTGGTTCTGTTATGTTTGTGGCTTTAAAAGAGGCTGGTTATCCTAAAAGCTACTCAGTTGGTGCCATAACCTCTGCTGGAAGTCTTGGAATTTTAATCCCTCCTTCTGTTGTTATGATAGTTTATGGAGTAACTGCTGAAGTATCTATAGAAAAACTCTTTATGGCTGGAGTAATTCCTGGTCTTATGATAGGCTTTATGATGATGCTTTATGCGTATTTTGGAGCTAAAAGACTTGGTTTTAAGTCAGGCACTCCTGCATCCTTAAAAGAAAGATGGCTTAAATTTAAAGAAGCTTTTTGGGCTTTGCTTATCATAGTTGTGGTAATTGGCGGGATTTATGCTGGGATTTTTACCGCAACAGAAGCTGCTGGTATATCTGCTGTTTATGCTTTTATCGTCTCTATATTTGTTTATAAGGATATAAAATTAAGAGATTTATATGATGTATTTTTAGATGCTGCTATAACTACTGCGATGATTTTCTTTGTTATAGGCTTTGCTGTGGTTTTTGCGCATTTTTTAACAAGCGAGAGAATTCCTCATATGATAACTGAATACCTAGTGTCTATAAATATGACTTGGTGGGTATTTTTAATCCTTGTAAATTTAGTGCTTTTTATAATGGGTCAGTTTATGGAGCCAAGCTCTGTTGTTATGATAATGACGCCACTTTTACTACCTATAGCCTTGCAACTTGGTATAGATCCTATACATTTTGGTATAGTTATGATAGTAAATATGGAAATAGGTATGCTAACTCCTCCTGTAGGGTTAAATTTATTTGTCGCAAGCTCTTTAACAAAGCTTTCCTTAAAAGATGTAACAGTTTCGGTGCTTCCTTGGCTAATGGTGCTTTTAGTAGGGCTTATACTCATTACTTACATACCTGAAATTTCTTTATTTTTACCGAATTTAGTAAGTCAATAATCCTGATATGAAAATATCGGGATTATTATAAAATGCCTTAAGAGTATTTTTATTTTATTAGTATATAATTATATTAGAATATTATAATATAATTATGAAAGGATAAAAATGCACGAAGACTTACACGATGAAAAGCTACAAGAACTAAGAAAATCTTTAGAAAGCGATGAAATTTTTGAAAATTTAGCCCTTTTGTTTGCAGCATTTTCAGACAGTACTAGACTAAAAATATTGTCTGCTTTAAGCAAGGAAGAATTATGCGTCCATGAGCTATCTCAAATTCTTAACATCAAGCAACCATCCATCTCCCAGCACCTAAAATTACTTTGGCAAAGCAAAATTGTAAAAAAAAGAAAGGTAGGACTTCATGTTTTTTACAGCTTTGATGATGAGCATATAAAAAGAATTTATAAGTTAGGAGTAGAACATGCAAAAGAATAAATTTAACATCATTATAAGCTTAATTCTTGCGTTTTTTGCCATAATTTTAAGCTACGATAAAAAGGAGCTTGATACATATTACCTCATCATTTATATGCTAATTTACATCTTTTTGGCCAAGGATATATTTAAAAATGCTTTTTTAGACTTTAAGCAAAAAGCGTTTATGAGAGAAAATTTCTTAATGGCCATAGCCAGCTTGGGAAGTTTAATGCTTAGCGAATTTAGCGAAGCCATAGCTATAATTATATTTTACAAGATAGGACAGTATTACGAAAACAAGGCGGTGGCTCATTCTAAAAACACAGTTACTTCCCTGCTATCCTTAAAAAGCGACAAAGCAAATTTAATACACAAGGATGAAATCCAAGAAGTAAAAGCACAAGATGTAAAGCCGGACGAACTCATACTTATAAAGGCTTTTGAAAAGGTTCCGCTGGACTGTTTGCTACTTGATGAGGAAGCTTTTTTAGACACCAAGGCCTTAAGCGGAGAAGCTGTTCCTAAAAGATTTCTTAAGCAAGACGAACTCTTAGCTGGCATGATAAATCAAGATAAGGCCATTAAGGCAAGAGTTATAAGAACTTATGAAAATTCAAGCATAAATAAAATTTTAGATTTAATCCAAAATTCACAAAGAGCAAGACTTGAAAAAATAATAAGCAAATTTGCTAAATTTTACACACCTGCAGTGGTTTTTCTAGCTATTTTAATAAGCCTCATACCGACTGCTATCTACGGCTTTGATGTCTTTAAGACTTATTTTGAAAAATCCTTAATCTTGCTTGTCATATCTTGCCCTTGTGCTTTTGTCATAGGCGTGCCACTTACTTATTTTGCAGCAGTTGGTAAGGCTTCTAAAATGGGCATTGTGATAAAGGGAGGAGTTTTTTTAGACGAGCTTACAAGGGCTACAAAGATAATTTTTGATAAGACAGGAACTCTAAGCAAGGGAGAATTTAAGCTGCAAAAGATACTAAATCGCAGCGATAAAAGCGATGAAGAGGTGCTTTATTACGCTTATTTAGCAGAGCTAAACTCAAGCAATCCTTTAGCCAAGGTCTTTCTTGCAAACAAAAATTTCAAGCAAAGGGATGATATAAAACACCAAGAAATACGCGGCAAAGGCGTAATAGCAAGCTTAAATGATACAAAAATCATTATGGGAAGTGCTAGATTTTTACAAGAAAAGCAAATTTCTTTGCCACAAGATGTGATAGATACTTTCAACATACATTTAGCCGTAAATAATGCCTACTTAGCTTCATTTTTGGTAGATGATAAGATAAAAGATGAGGCAAAAACTTGCATACAAGCCTTGAAAGAAATGGGATTAAAAACACAAATTTTAAGCGGAGATAAAAAAGATAGGGTTGAAGCTGTGGCAAAAGAGCTAGAAATAGACGATTGTAAGGCTCAGTGCCTGCCGCAAGATAAGTTGAAATTCATAGAAAATGATATTAAAAATAAAGAAAAAATTATCTTTGTAGGGGACGGGATAAATGATTCTTTAGCACTTATTAAGGCAAATGTTGGCATAGCTATGGGAAAAATGGGAAGCGATATAAGCGTAGAAAACTCAGATATCGTGATAATGAATGATAATTTATCAAAGCTCGTTGATTTAATGAAGCTAGCCAAATTCAGCAAAAAAATTCTTTTGCTGAATTTAAGCCTAGCCTTAGGAGTGAAAGTTCTAACTATAATCTTAGCCTCAATCACCTTTATTCCTATGTATCTTGCTATACTTGCTGATACCGGAGTAACTGTGATTGTGGTGCTAAATGCTTTGAGATTACTATATAAAAACAAAAAAGAGGAACAAGAGAGCGCGAATGCTTTGCAAATTCACGACTCCTCTTGTTGTTGCAATCACTAAAATTTGTTGTAAAGGGCGTATTTTCCAGCACCTAAAAAGATAAGTGCTAAAGAACCAAAGGCGTAAAGTGCTTGAAGCTCTACTATCCAGCCACCGTGCTGATTTAAGGCTAAGTAACCCTCAACATTTCCGCCTAAAACAACCAAAGAAGCAAAAATCATTGTGCAAAGCACTGCTAAAGAAGAAAGCCTAGTAAAAATACCAAGTATTATTAAAACAGGTGCTACAAGCTCTCCTAAATACACGCCATAAGCCACAAATTCAGGCAAAGAAAAAGCTGTCACAGAAGCTTTAATCCCATCTATACCGCTAAAAACCTTTTGTAATCCGTGAAGAAACATTAAAATTCCAACATTAAGCCTTAAAATCAAAATGCCAAAATCCTGCATAGCAACTCCTAATTTTTATGTAAATAAAAGCTAAATTATATTGTGTTTTTGTAAATTTTATATTTAAAATTGTTTATATTTAATTTATTAAATTTGTCCTCTATAAAAGATATAAAATCTCCTTTTTACAATACTTAGAAATTATTTTAATTTATAAAATATTAACTATTTTTTCGCTAAAATCAAAAACATTCTCAAAAATATTTCAATGGAGGCAAGACTCAGATGAATAGACGTGATTTTATCAAAAATACCGCTATCGCAAGTGCCGCTAGTGTGGCTGGTTTAACTGTGCCTAGCTCTGTTATGGCAAATCAGCAAGATTCTTGGCGTTGGGATAAATCTGTGTGTAGATTTTGCGGCACGGGCTGTGGCATTATGGTAGCTAGAAAAGATGGCAAGATAGTTGCTGTAAAGGGCGATCCAGCCGCTCCGGTTAACCGTGGCTTAAACTGCATAAAGGGCTATTTTAACGCTAAGATAATGTATGGAGAAGACAGGCTTGTAGCACCACTTTTAAGGGTAAATGACAAGGGTGAATTTGATAAAAACGGCAAATTTAGGCAGGTTTCTTGGCAAAGAGCCTTTGATGAGATGGAAAAGCAGTTTAAAAGAGCTTATAACGAGCTTGGTCCTAGCGGCATAGGCGTTTTTGGTAGCGGCCAATACACCATACAAGAAGGCTATGCGGCGGTAAAGCTTATAAAAGGCGGCTTTCGCTCAAACAACATAGACCCAAATGCCAGACACTGCATGGCTTCAGCTGTTGTTGCCTTTATGCAAACTTTTGGAGTAGATGAACCCTCAGGCTGTTATGATGATATAGAACTTACTGATACTATCGTAACTTGGGGTGCAAACATGGCTGAAATGCACCCTATTTTATGGTCCAGGGTAAGCGATAGAAAGCTTAGCAATCAAGATAAAGTAAAGATAGTAAATTTAAGCACCTTTTCAAACAGAACCTCTCACATAGCAGATATTGAGATTATTTTTAAACCTAGCACGGATTTAGCAATCTGGAATTTTATAGCAAGAGAGATTGTTTATAATCATCCAGAATCAATAGATGAAAAATTTGTAAAAGAGCACTGTATATTTACTACAGGATATGCAGATATAGGTTATGGTATGAGAAATAACCAAAATCATCCAAGTTTTCAAGAGAGTGAAAAAGATACTGTAGCAAAAGAAAATTCTATAATACTTGATGAAGAAGAAGCAGTATCTTTGGCATATCTTGGCTTGAAAGCAGGGGATAAACTAGATATGAAACACGGTGCTGCTGCTACTGATCATTGGGAAATAAGTTTTGATGATTTTAAAAAAGCTCTTGAGCCTTACACTTTAGATTATGTTGCTAAAGTCGCAAAGGGCGATGATAATGAAGATTTAGAAAGTTTTAAGCAAAAGCTACAAAGCTTAGCAAATCTTTACATAGAAAAAAATAGAAAAGTCGTAAGCTTTTGGACTATGGGTTTTAACCAACACACAAGAGGAACTTGGGTGAATGAACAAGCTTATATGGTGCATTTCTTACTTGGAAAACAAGCAAAACCAGGCTCTGGCGCCTTTTCTTTAACCGGACAACCAAGCGCTTGTGGAACTGCAAGAGAGGTTGGCACCTTTTCTCACCGCTTGCCTGCTGATATGGTTGTGGCAAATCCTAAGCACAGAGAAATCACAGAAAAAATTTGGAAACTTCCAAAAAATACTATAAATCCTAAGCCAGGTTCTCATTATGTGCAAATAATGAGGGATTTAGAGGATTCTAAAATCAAATTCATTTGGGTACAGGTAAATAATCCTTGGCACAACACAGCTAATGCAAATCACTGGATAAAAGCTGCTAGAACCATGGATAATTTTATAGTGGTAAGCGATAGTTATCCTGGAATTTCGGCTAAAGTAGCGGATTTAATCTTGCCTTCAGCTATGATTTATGAAAAATGGGGAGCTTACGGAAATGCAGAGCGAAGAACTCAGCATTGGAGACAACAAGTCTTGCCAATTGGCGATGCTATGAGTGATACTTGGCAGATGATTGAATTTTCAAAAAGATTTAAGCTAAAAGAAGTATGGAAAGAAACAAAGGTGGATGATAAGCTAACATTGCCTAATGTTTTAGAGGAAGCTAAGGCTATGGGTTATACGGAGGAAAGCACTCTTTATGATGTGTTATTTGCAAATGCTGACGCGAAAGCCTTTAAAGCAAATGATAAGATAGGACAAGGCTTTGATAATACTGAAGTTTTTGGCGATGAAAGAAAGGTTGTTGGAAGCGATGGTAAAGAATTTAAAGGATATGGCTTTTTCGTGCAAAAATATCTTTGGGAGGAATACCGCAAATTTGGACTTGGACATGGACATGATTTAGCTGACTTTGATACTTATCACAGACTAAGAGGACTTAAGTGGCCTGTTGTAAATGGTAAGGAAACACAGTGGCGTTTTAACACTCAGTATGATTATTACGCTAAAAAGGCCGCGCCAAATTCAGACTTTGCCTTTTATGGAAGCTCTGATAAGGCCTTACAAAAAGGAGATTTGTTAAAACCAAATACCCAGGAGAAATTCCCTCTTACAAATAAGGCTAAAATTTTCTTTAGACCTTTCATGAAAGCACCTGAAAGACCTGATTCTAACTATCCTTTCTGGCTTTGCACCGGCAGAGTTTTAGAGCATTGGCATAGCGGAACTATGACTATGCGTGTTCCTGAGCTTTACAGAGCCGTGCCTGAGGCTATGTGCTACATAAATGAAAAAGATTGCAAAAAGCTTGGCCTAAATCAAGGAGATTTAGTCTGGGTTGAATCAAGAAGAGGCAAAGTCAAAGCTAAGGTTGATATGAGGGGTAGAAATGTACCTCCTGTGGGACTTGTATATGTGCCTTGGTTTGATGAAAATGTGTATATAAACAAGGTTACACTTGATGCCACCTGTCCTTTGTCTAAGGAAACTGACTTTAAAAAATGTGCGGTTAGGATAATAAAGGTTTAAAACTCATGGACAATAGAAGGGAATTTTTTACAAAGGGCTTTAAAACTCTTTGCCTTTGCGTAGGCGGAGGATTTTTAGCTAGCATGGCCTTAAAGGCAAAGGATAGCTACTATCTAAGACCACCGGGTGCTGATGTGGAGGAGGAGTTTTTATCAAAATGTATAAGGTGCGGACTGTGCGTAAATGCCTGCCCTTACGATACCTTAAAGCTTGCCTCTATCTTTGATAGTGCGAAAAATGGAACTCCTTTTTTTGAGGCTAGAAAAGTCCCTTGCTATCTTTGCGATGACTTACCTTGTATAAGAGACTGCCCTACTAATGCTTTAGATGATAAATATTTAAAGATGAATGACGGCGCTTTCAAGCTTAAAATGGGCGTAGCTATAGTTGATTCTTTAAGCTGTATAGCGCATTGGGGCATACAGTGCGATGCCTGTTATAGAGCCTGTCCTTTGATAGATAAGGCTTTAAAGCTTGAGATGAAAAGAAATGAAAGAACAGCAAAGCACGCTTTTTTATTGCCTGTGGTGGATAATGAGCAGTGCGTAGGCTGTGGGCTATGCGAAAGGGCTTGCGTTACGCAAGAGCCAGCCATAAGGGTTTTGCCTAGAGAATATGTGCTGGGCAAGGCTGGAAACCACTATGTAAAAGGCTGGGAAAAAGATGATGAAAAAAGGCTAAATAGCCAAGAAAACAAAGAAAAAATGAAGTCAAATAAGGCTCAAGATTATCTAAATGATGGGGATTTACTATGAAATACCTTGTGCTTAGAAGAATTGTTCAGCTAGGAATTTTAGCCCTTTTTTGCTTTGTTCCCTTTGTTTTAAGCGGAAATTTAAGCTCGTCAAATCTTTTTAACACCATACCGCTAAGCGATCCTTTTGCAGTGCTTCAAATTTATCTAGCTTCATTAAGCATAGACTTTGCAGCCTTAATAGGAGCTTTGATAATAAGTGTAATATACGGACTTTTTCTAGGAAGAGCCTTTTGTGCTTGGATTTGTCCTGTTAATATGATTACTGATTTTTCAGCCTTTGTTAGAAGAAAGCTAAATTTAAAAGCCGAAAAAAGCCTTTTGCTAAGCAAGAATTTGCGTTATTACATTTTGCTTCTCTGCCTTTTTCTTTCTTTTTTTCTATCTTTGCCTGTGTTTGAAAGCTTTTCATACATAGGTATCATTCACAGAGGCATTATATTTGGCTCTGTGTCTTGGATTTTTGTTGCCTTTGTTATATTTTGCATAGATACATTTTTAAGCCCTAGGGCAACTTGCTCTCACCTTTGTCCGCTTGGTGCGTTTTATGCTTTGCTATCAAAATTTGCTTTTTTGAAAATCAAATACAGACTTGATAAATGCACCAAATGCTACAAATGTGTTCAAATTTGCCCTGAAAAGCAGGTTTTATCTTTAATAGCCAAGGAAAGCGGCTTGGTAAAATCTGGCGAATGTATAAGATGTGCAAGATGTATAGAAGTTTGCGATGATGATGCTTTAAATTTTAATATTTTTGACTTAAGGAGACTGTGATGTTAAAGAAAAGCCATGTTTTATTTATAGGTGTTTTAGCCCTTTTGTTTGTAGCCTGTAAAGACTCTGCTACAAAAGATACTAATGCAAGTACTGATGTTTCTAGCTCTAAAACTCTTAGTGATGTTGAGATAGGGCTTAGAAAAACAAGCTTAGAAAGTGAAAATTCTGTGGTTTTGCCAAATGCTGTGTATGACAGCGAAATGCCCGGTGAAAGTGAACTTTACCAAAGAGCCTTTGAAAATGCACCGCCTTTGATTTCTCACTCTATTGAGGGCATGCTACCTTTAAGCCCTGATAACAATATCTGCTTGACCTGCCATGATAAGGCCTTAGCAGCCGATATCAATGCTACTGCCATGCCTGCGACGCATTATTTTGACTTTATAAACAACAAAAGCACAGGAGATGTGGTTAGCAATGCTAGATTTTCTTGCACTCAGTGTCATGTGGTTCAAAGCGACGCAAAGCTTGTAGTTGGAAATACCTTTGAGGCTGATTTTCAAAACGAAAGCTTAAAAAAGAAGTCAAATCTCATAGATACACTTAACGAGGGCGTTAAATAATGCTAAAAATCTTAGTGCTGCTGAATTTTTTTATTTTTTTTAGCTTTGCTAATATTTTAGAATTTAATGCAAATGTAAGCACAGTAGCACTAAGACAAGATAAAATTTTAATAGGCTTAGACAGTGCCAAAGCCTTGGTTTATGATAAAAACACTAAAAATTTAGAATTTGATGTAAGCTTAGCTGAGATAAAAAACTACTACGATGACAATGTAAAGCCTAGCATTTATAGCCTTGATTATCTAAATTCCAAGCTTTTAATACTAAGTGAGGGAAAGTTGGGAGGAAAAAATTTAAGCCTCTATCAAAACGGGACTTTAACTACAAGAACCTTAAGCTTTGACTCCGCCAAGGAAGTATTTTTTATAGATGATGAGACCGTGCTGCTTGTTTTATTATCCGCTGAAATTAAGCTTTTAAAACTCAGTGATTTATCTGTGATAAAAAGCTTTTCATTCTCGCACTATAGTTTAAATGACGCTAGTATAAATGAGCAAAAAACAGAGCTTGTGAGTGTCTTTGAAAGCGGGGTTGTGGAGCTTTTTGATTTAAAAGCTTGGCAGGACAAAAAATCTTACAATGCACACAAAGATAACATTTATCAAGTTTCAAACAAAAAAGATTACATAGTATCTTGTTCTACAGATAAAAATATAGCTTTGATAAAAGATGATGAGATAAGACATATAAAAGAAAATTTTTTGATATATTCTTGTGCCTTAAGCGCTGATGCTAAATTTTTAGCCTATGCAAATAGCGAAAAAAATTTAGTAAATGTCCTAGAACTTCCTAGCTTACAACTCGTAAAAAGCATAGATACAAAAAGGCTGATGGTTGAAAATTTGATATTTTTAGATGAGGAACTTTTAATCTCTGGCTTTTCTAATCAAATAATCATTGAGGAAATAAAATGAACATTTCAAGCGTGCTAATAAACGCAAAAAAAGACAAACAAGAAAGGCTTTTAAAGGAGATAAATTCTATAAAAAATTGCTCCGTTGAGCTTGTGGAAGATGAAAAAATCATCGTTATAATAGAAAGTGAAAACTTAGATGAGGAATTAAGCTCTTATAAAAAACTAGAAAAACTTGAAAATATCATAAGTATAAATATGGTCTTTAGCTATCAGGATTTAGATGAGGATATGCAAAAGATTATGTCTGCTAATATAGAAAATATCGCAAATGAACAAAAGGACGCAAAAGACATAAAATACAGCGGAAATATAAACGACAAATTCTAAACTCTTTTTATCCTAAATACAGCCCTAGCCAAGATGTCAAAATACTTTCTTAAATAATGCTTGTGCATTACAAAGCCGCCAATTAGCCCTAAAATACTTCCTAAAACTATATCTATGAGCCTTGCACTTGCTATTACTTCAGCGTCTAAGCTCATCTTAGAGGCAACCTCAGCTAAGTAAGTAGTATAAGGAGTGATGAAAATCATAGCCAAAGCGTAGTTTCTAGTTACCACAAATTCAGTCATAAAAAACAAAAACATCATCAAAAGTATAAAAGAAAGGGTGCTAAAATTTATACTTAGTAAATACCAGGCCAAAAGAACTCCAAAAAAGGTGCCTAAAATTCTTTGAAGCTGTTTTATGAAAACTCCATTTAAGCTGATACCTTGCATAACTACAGCACAAGAAACAGCCACCCAATAAGACCTTTCAAGCTCTAAAAAATTCCCAACAAAAAGTGCAAAGCCTATAAAAACACCCATTATCAAAGAATCCACAACAACCACCTCAAAACCAAGCTCACCTCTAACAGGAATAGGCTTTGGCAAAGAATTTTTAAAGATGTAAATCACTGATAAGGAGTATAAAAATGCCATTAAATTTGCAACCATAGTGCCTACGCAAACAAGTCCGGTTAGAAAAATAAACTCACTTAGCTCAAAGGGAAAAAACGAGGCAAGCAGGGCTGAAAAAACAAAGAAAAAATACCCCGGCGCTCCTATATCATAGTATCTTACCAAGATAGAAGAGGTAGCTGCTATAAAGGCTATGATAAATGGAGTTAAAAAAGAGGGTAAAATATGCGTTAAAAGCCCTAGCAAAAAGCAAAGACACAGACCAAAAGAACAAGACATCACAACAGCCATTCTGTGATAAATAGGAGTATTTGGCACATATAAAAAGGCTAAAACGCCTATCATAGATATAAGTCCTAAATCTATCCTTTCATAAAAGGCTGAAATGCTAAGCACAATCCCAACACCAAAGGCACCAAAAAATGGCATTTGCCACACTCTTTCTGTGGGATTTAAAACAATACTATCTTTTAGGGATTTTAATAATTTTTCTTTCATAAAAAAGTCGCTATCTTTTCGCCAAATTTAACCGTGCTATTTGCTAAAGGCTTAAAGCTTAAATTTTTTGACTGGGCTATTAAGACTATGGTTGAGCCCATTTCAAAATGCCCCAATTCATCGGCTTTGTTAAGAAACAAAGAATCATAAGTTTTAGTGAAATTTCCTTTGTTAGCATTTGTTTGAATGCTTTCATCAAAGCTAAGTCTAATGCTACCCACATTTTGTGCACCCACAAAAACTAGCCAAATGTAAAAATTCTTAACAAGACATTTTAGGATAAGTCTTTCGTTTTTTGTGTAAAGATTAGCCACCTTTGAAAGTTTTTTTTCACTTACGCTAAATAATTCCCCGCTTACATAAGTAGCACTTAAAATTTGCATATCAAAGGGGCTGTGAAAGCGGTGATAATCCTTTGGCGAAAGATAAATATTTACATAATCAAGCCCATTTTTAAACTCGCTATCCTCGTAAGAATTCTTTAAAAGCTCATTTAAGCTATAAGTAAAGCCCTTTATACTAAAGGCAAATTTTTCATCCTTTGCGTCAAAACTTTGGCCAAGCTCTAAAATTTTACCATCACTTGGAGAGATAAACTCATCTTCTATTTTTCTTTGTATCTGCAAAGTTCTTGTAAAAAGCTCATTTAAGCTTAAGTATTCATCAGGCTGCTTAAATTCACTCATATCTATATCAAAATACTTAACATAGGCTTTATTGATTAGTTTTTGCAAAAAGCTAGGAAAATTACACTTTGCTACCTTGCCAAAAAGTCTTGAAGAAAAATTTGAAAATGTCATCACATCGCCTTTAAATTAAATAAAACTATCTCACTTTTTGCAAGATACCTCATGCTAAGCCCCCAAAAACCTGCCCCGCTACTTACATAAAGCTTGGTCTTTTCGCTTAAATCATAAAGTCCGTGCAAAAAGCCTTGATTTTGCTTCACTAAAAATCCAAAAGGAAAAACCTGCCCTGCGTGAGTGTGTCCGCTTAAAACTAAGTCAAAATTGCTTACATCATATCTTAAAACGCTTTTTGGCTGATGACTTAGCAAAATACTTGGTTTGCTTAAATTTAGCTTAGCTTTTGTTTTATTTATATCTGGTTCAAGGCTAGCATTACCCCTGCCAAGCCCTGCTAAATCAGCCATCGCAGCTATATTTAAAAACTCGGTTTCAAAACTATCATTTATTAAAATTTTAAGCTTTGTTTTTTGCCTTAAAAGCTCTAAAATTCCATCTATTCCTCTGTAATACTCGTGATTTCCAAGCGCGTAGTATATATCAGCTCTTATCTCATTTATGCCGCTAATATATCCTAAATCCTCAGGCTTTGTATCTACAAAATCGCCCACTATAACTACAAAATCAGGATTTAAGGAATTTATTTTTTCAACTATGCCCTTTAAAAAACTTTCATTTAAATTCTTACCAAAATGCGTATCGCTTATCATCACCATTTTTAAATCTTTTTGCAAAGTTGGTAAAGTTAGCTCAAGCTCTTTTACATCAGGAATTGATGTAGCATTGCTCCAGCCCTTTAAAACAAAGCAAAAACCAAAAAGCAAAAGTGCTAGATTAAAAAAGACCTTAACCCTACGTCTTTTTTCGCCCCTTAAGGGCATTTTGCTGGTTTTTTTGATGTAAAATTTTATACAAAAGCCCAAAATATCAGCAAAAATTGTAGTAAAAAACAAGGCATAAGTTATAGCAAAGGAATGTGCAAAAATGGTATAAATAGTGTTATTAAACTCATCATCAGCTCTAAAAATTAAAAAAGATGTCTGCATCAAAGAAAGTATGATTATAAAAATTTTTGCATATCTTTTATGCTGAAACAAGAAAGGAATTTTCATAAGCAAACGTTTATAAATATATATATTCGCTAGGATAAAAATGATAGAAAAAATTACTAAAAATATTATAAAAAGCATAAAACCTCCATTTATCTTGCCAAGGATTATAAAAATATTTGTTAAATACAGCGTTAATTTTTTTTGGATAAAATCTGGCTTTCACATAGACTTAGGATTATAAATGTATAGATTTGCACCCTCTCCAACAGGAGACTTACATATAGGAAATTTAAGAGCTGCTATATTTAATTACATCTGTGCAAAGCAAAATAATAGCGATTTTATACTTCGTATAGAAGACACTGATAAGGCTAGAAATATCCCTGAAAAGATAGATGAGATACAAGAAATTTTAAGGCTTTTTGGGCTTGAGTGGCAGCATTATTATGTGCAAAGTGAGAATTTGAAATTTCATAGACAAATGGCATTAAAGCTTTTGAGTGAAAAAAAAGCTTTTGCTTGTTTTTGCACAGAAGAAGAACTTAGTAAGAAAAAAGAGGAAGCAAAAAAAGCAAATAAAGCTTACCGCTACGATGGAAAATGCGAGAATTTAGCAGATATAGAGGTTTTAGAAAATGAAAAGCCCTTTGTAATCCGTCTTAAAAAGCCTGAAAATGATATGATTTTTGAGGACTTCATAAAAGGAACACTAAAATTCTCTCCAAAAGACATAGATAGCTTTGTGATAATGAGGGTTGATAAAACGCCTACTTATAATTTTGCTTGTGCTGTTGATGATATGCTAGAAGGTGTTAGTTGCGTGATAAGAGGCGAGGATCATGTCTCAAACACTCCAAAACAAGAGCACATAAGAGCAAGTTTAGGGTACGATAAAAAGATGACTTATGCACATTTGCCTATAATCTTAAATGAAAATGGCTTAAAGATGAGCAAAAGAGAGGCTCACTCTAGCGTAAAATGGCTTTTAGATGAGGGTATCTTACCTGCTGCCATAGCAAATTACCTAATCTTACTTGGCAATAAAACTCCGGTAGAAATTTTTGACATAAACGAGGCCTTGCAGTGGTTTGATCTTAAAAAAGTATCCAAAGCACCGGCTAAGTTTGATATGAAAAAACTCTTACAGATAAATAGAGAGCATATAAAAAGGCTTGATGATGAAAGTCTTTGCAAGGCTTTAGCTTACGAAAAAGAGCTTAAAAAAGAGTATGCGACTTTGGCGAAGTTTTATACTCAAGAAAGCAGTACCATAAAAGAGATAAAAGAAAAGCTTGATTTGATATTTACAAAACAAGCTTTTAGCGAATTTAAGGATGAAATTTCATTGCTATCAAAGCTTTTAAAAGACTATGATTTTGCTAGTGAATATGAGGATTTTAAAAAGGATTTGATGCAAAAAAGTGGTTTAAAGGGCAAGAATTTTTTTATGCCCTTAAGGCTTTTGCTTACAAATTCTACTCATGGACCTGATTTAAATGAGCTTTACGCACTTTTAAAGCCCTTTTTAAAGGATATTATAAAGGAAAAAAATGTTTCTTGATTCTTTTTTACTATCAATCGTTTCTGTTATACAAATCATCATAAATATTTATATGTGGATTATCATCATAGCAGCCTTGCTTTCTTGGGTAAATCCAGACCCTTATAATCCAATCGTTCAAACCATATACAAACTAGCAGCCCCGGCTTACCGCCTAGTTAGCAAGATACCAACCCGCATAGGAGCTGTTGATTTAGCACCGCTTATAATCATACTTGCCCTGCAGTTTATAAACATCTTGATAGGAAATTTAGCAAGGGCTTATCTATGATAAGAGCAACTTTGTTTCTTTTTTTTCTTTGCTCTTTTTCATTTTCAGCTATATATGATTTATCCACTTTAAAACAAAAAGATAATTCTTTAGCAAAAGATTACTACTTGCACCGCCTTTTTGAAAATAAACAAATTTCAAAACAAGAAGCACAAAGCCTTAGAAAGCATATTTTTAGATATGCAGGAAAATTAAAAAAAGAATTTGAAAAATTTGTGCCAGCAAGAACTTATATAGACCCAAGATATTCCAAGTGCTACAACTACACTAGAAATACCATCCTTGATGCAAACAGCTCTTGTCAGATACACAGACTAAGTTCTTTAAGATTTATCTCAAGCCTTGAAAACCAAACAAGAAGCAAGCTAGCTACTAAATTTAAGCAAAATAACAAAGGCTTGTCCATGCTACTTTTAGCCTTTAACACAAACAATCCTTTGCATTTTTTAGCACTAAATGATAGCAGTGAGAATTTCATAAAGGTGGCTAGCTTTTTTAATAATCCTGATATAGCCTTAAATAAGGACTTTGTGGATAAGCTTGTAAGGCAAAAAGGCTTTTTAAACTACATACAAAACATCATTATCAAAAAATCCCATACAGATTTAAGAATGTCGCTTTTAAGGGCAGAACCTAGCTTTGTAAGCGATGATTTGGCCTTTTATCTAGGGCTTAATGCTCTTACTTTTAACGATGAAAGAGCGGCTTTTGCTTTCTTTGAAAGGGCATACCAAAGCTTTAGACTACAAAGCCATAAAGATAATGCCTTGTTTTGGCTTTATAAAATAAGCTTAAAAGATGAGTATTTAAACACCTTGGCAAATAGCGCTTCCTTAAATATATATAGTATTTATGCAAAGGAGCTTAAAAATCAGCCTTTAACAAATTTCGAGCTTTTAGAGCTCTCATCTAATAAAAATGTAAATTTTAACATGCAAGATCCATTTGCTTGGCAGAGCTTAGCGGCTAAAATTTCAAACTCAAGCGAGGATTCTTTAAAGAAAATGGCTGAAAATTTTAAATCAAAACAAAGCTTGCCAATTTACGCTTATATCATGGAAAGGGTGCATAATTTTAAGAAAAATTACTTCATAATGCCATATTATGAGCATTTAAAAGATTATCCTAAGCAAAGACAAGCTCTAATCTTAGCCATAGCAAGACAAGAAAGCAGGTTTATACCAACTGCAATTTCCACATCCTACGCGCTTGGAATTATGCAGTTCATGCCATTTTTAGCAAATCACATAGCAAAAAATGAGTTAAAAATACCGAATTTCGACCAAGACGACATGTTTAAACCGCAAATAGCCTACAAATTTGCAAATCATCATCTTGATTATTTAGAAAAAAATTTAAGCTCAGTAGTCTTTATATCTTACGCTTATAACGGCGGCATAGGCTTTACAAACAAAATGCTTCAAAGGGATGATATGTTTAAGCCGGGCAAATTTGAGCCCTTTTTATCTATGGAATTTGTGCCTTATAAAGAAAGTAGAATTTACGCTAAAAGGGTTCTTGCAAATTATATTGTGTATTCTCATCTTTTGAGCGGTAATATAAAGATTTCGAGTATCTTTGAAAGCTTAATTCAAAGCAAGTAAAGATATTTGAGCAAATTTTAGCGGTGATTGTTTCGCTAGCATTGTTTTTCGCACTGAATTTATAGTATTTTGCGTACTCATTTTGTATTAAGTATTTTAAAAGCTCGTCATCTTTTTCTATCGGCTGAATTTCTACAAAATTAGAATTTATAAAAACTTGCAAATTTGATATATCAAAGTCATTTGGCGCTATAAAGATAGCAAAAATATCATCATCCTTGTATCTATCTAAAACAGGGCTTAAAAAGCTTAAAGTTATTATGTAATTTGTATTTAAATAAGTAAATTTAGCCTTTTGCGTGTGTATGAGGGTTTGGGATTTGAGATTAGCTATTATGTTATCATTCTTAGAACAAGCAAGAAATACAAGGCTTAAACAAATACAAAATAAAATTCTCATTTTCCACTCTTTTTACTAGGAATTATAACCTGTTAGTATTTTTTTTAGTTTAAAAAGTTATAATTATGAAATTTTTAAGAACTTTGGAAAAATTATGGGAAAATTAGTTATGGCTTTTAGTGGTCCTTCAAATTCAGGAAAAACAACACTTATAAGCAAATTAACGAAAGAATTTTTAGCTAGAAAACTAAAAGTAGCAGTTATAAAACACGACCCAGCAGATAAGGCCTCCTTTGATACAGAGGGCAAGGATAGTTTTAAGTTTTTTCAAAGCGGGGCTGATGTTTTAGTGCTAAGTCCTAAAAGAAGCACCCTATTTTCTCATAGTAGTATGGATATAGAACAAGCTTTAAGCTTAATTGATGCCGATTTGGTTTTGGTTGAGGGCTTAAAGACTTTGAAACTTCCAAGAATTAGCGTATTTTGCAAGGAAGTTGATGAGAGTTATTTTAAATACTCACAGGCCATTAGTTCTTACGAAAAGCCTAAGACAGAGGAGCTTACTTGGCTTCATCTAGATGATATTAACGGACTTTGTGAGTATATACTTAAAAACGCTAAGGAGTTAGATTGAAAGAGCTTATAAAAACGATACAAAAGGCCGTGCTTGAAATTTCAAAAGAGCTTAAAAATCCTGACACTTCGTATAGTAGCAGCGAGAATGCTACCGGAGATAAGCAGTTAAAATTAGACGTAAAAGCTGATTTGCTAATCACTGAAATTCTAAGCAAATGCCCTGATATAAAGGCTTTGATAAGCGAGGAAAAAGATGAGGCCTTGATACTTAATGAAAATGCCAAATTCATAATAGCTTATGACCCGCTTGATGGCTCATCCTTGCTTGATGTGAATTTTAGCGTTGGAAGCATTTTTGCAATCTATGAAAACGAAGCAAAGGCTAAGAATTTAAAAGCTGCTGCGTATAGTATTTATGGACCAAGGCTAGAATTTGTGCTTTGTGCTGAAAAAGTGGAGCTTTTTAGGCTTGATAAAGAGGCAAAATTTAGCCTTGTAAAAGAGCTTAAGATGAGCGAAAAAGGTAAGATTAACGCAAGCGGGGGCACTCAAAAAGAGTGGAGCAAAACTCACGCTGATTTTATCAAAGCTTTGTTTGATGAGGGTTATAGGCTAAGATATAGCGGTGCTATGGTTAGCGATGTGCATCAAATTTTATGTAAGGGTGGAGGACTTTTTTCATACCCTGCCACAAAAAGCTCACCAAATGGCAAACTAAGAGCCTTTTTTGAGGTTTTTCCTCTAGCCTTTGTTATAGAAAAAGCAGGAGGATTAAGCACAAATGGCTTTAATGAGAGCTTATTAGAGCTTGAATTTAGTGAAATTCACGCCACTACTCCTTGTTTTTTTGGTTCAAAATATGAGATAGAGAAGTTAAAACAAGCTTACAAGGTCTTAAATGGATAAATTTGAGGAAAATTTAAAGGCAAAATTACAAGAATTACAAAAATGCCAAGCTTCCTTAACTTTAGAGTCTTGCTACCCTTGTGAAAAACTACTTGAGTGCGAGCTTAGAAAAAGCTATGTAGATGCTGTTTATAACAGCATGTCAAAGGGTAAGATAGACGGGGGCTTTGATTTTTAAAGAAAGGATAAAATGCGCTATATAACAACACCTATTTATTATGTAAATGATGTACCTCACTTAGGACACGCTTATACAACTATCATAGCTGATTTTCTAGCTAGACTTTACAGGCTTAGAGGGCATAAAACCCTGCTAGTAACGGGAACAGATGAGCATGGACAAAAGATAGAACAAGCCGCAAGTGCTAGAAATTTCACGCCTAAAGAGTATGCAGATAAGATTTCAAAGGAATTTAAAAATCTTTGGGATAAGCTTGATATAAACTACGACATCTACGCAAGAACCACTGATGAAAGGCATATCAAAACAGTGCAAGCTATGTTTTTAAAGATGTGGCAAAAGGGCGATATTTATAAGGGCGAGTACGAGGGGTATTACTGCGTATCTTGCGAGACCTTTTTTACAAAAACTCAACTAAAAGAGAACGAATGCTGTGCTGATTGCGGTAAAAAAACTAGCATAGTAAAGGAAGAGAGTTATTTTTTTAAGCTATCAAAATATCAGGATAAAATTTTAAAATGGTATGAAGAAAAAGAGCCAATTTTACCAAAAAACAAAACAAATGAGCTAATAAATTTTGTAAAAGAGGGCTTAAAAGACTTAAGTATCACTAGGACCAGCTTTGATTGGGGTATAAAAATTCCAAAAGAACTTAAGGATGAAAAGCATATCATTTATGTTTGGCTTGATGCACTTTTTACCTATGTAAGCGTGCTTGATTACCTAGAAAAAGGGCAAAATTACGACTTTTGGCCTGCACATCTTCATCTAGTGGGTAAAGATATACTGAAATTTCACGCCATTTTTTGGCCTGCTTTTTTGATGAGCGTTGATATGCCACTGCCTAGATACATAGGTGCTCATGGCTGGTGGACTAGAGAGGGCGAGAAAATGAGCAAGTCAAAGGGCAATGTCATAAAGCCTATGGATATAGTAAATGCTTATGGGCTTGATTCTTTTAGGTATTTTCTTTTAAGAGAGGTTCCTTTTGGAAATGACGGAGATTTTAGCGAAGCGATTTTCATAAACAGAAATAACGCAGAACTTTGCAATGAGCTTGGAAATTTGCTAAACCGTATCATCGGTATGAGTGCAAAATACAGCAACAACATGCTTGAGAGCAAAGACATCAAGCAGCATTTTGAAAAAGAACTTAAGCAAAGCAAGGACTTTATAGACAATGCCTTGAAATTTTGCGAAAGCTTACAGCTTAACAGATACTTAGAAGAGCTTTTTAAAGCCTTGGCTGTGGCAAATTTAAGCATAAGCAAGTATGAGCCTTGGAATTTGGTAAAAAACGGAGACTTAGACAAGGCAAAAGCCTTAATTAGCCTCTGTGCTAATATCTTGGCCAAAGTAGCCCTACTTTTAAGCCCTGTTATGCCAAGCTCTATGCAAAAGCTTTCAAAGGCCTTAAACTACGAGCTAAACACGCAAAATTATAAAAAACTTATAGAAGAGGATGAGCTTTTAAATTTTAACTTAAGTCCTTGCGAGAATTTATTCAACAAGATAGAAAAACCTCTCTTAGAGCCTGTAAATTTAGAAGTCAAAAAAGAGGAAAAAAAGATAAAGATAGATGAGTTTTCTAAGATAGAAATAAAAATAGCCACCGTGCTTGAGTGCGAAAACATAGAAGGCAGCGAAAAGCTTTTAAAATTCAAGCTTGATTTAGGAGATGGTGATATAAGGCAAATACTTTCTGGCATAGCTAAATTCTATAAGGCAAATGAGCTTGTAGGAAAGCAAGTTTGCGTTTTAAGCAATCTTAAAAAGGCTAAAATTTTTGGCCATGAAAGCGATGGTATGATTTTATCTGCAAAAAGTGGAGATAAGCTAGTATTACTTAGTCCAAATGACTTGGTAAAAAACGGCTCCTTGGTAGGCTGATGAATATTAGCAATCTAATAGAACTAACAAGGGCTGTTGTGCTAAATGAGGGCTCGATTTCAAGCGTTTCATCTTTTGCACTCTCTTTAAAAGAGCTAAGCAAGGCCTGTGCATTTTTCTCAAATGATGAGCTTGAAATACAGCTTGCCTTGCAAAAAGGTGCCTTTGTTATCATCAGCGAAAATGATGTAAAAATCACAGATAAGGATGTGTTTTTTTTAAAAGTAGATGAGATAAAATTAGCTGTGCTAAGAATTTTAAGATTTATCAGCGAGGAAAAGGGCTTAAATTTTATACTGTGTTCTAAAATGGAATTAAATTTATGCCCTGCTTTTTCGCTAAATTACTTGCATGGCGATATTTTTTTGGATTTTCAAACCATAATGAAAGCTAGAAATGATAGCTTTATTTACTGCGATGATGAGTTGTATTTGCTTAAACTATGTGCATCTTATGAGGTTTTAAGACAAGCTACTTACAAAATGATTGAGCAGGGTTCTGTTTTTTTTACGAGCTTGCTTTGCGAGGGCTTGTATTTTAAAAATCTTCATTTTCCATTTATACTAGCCCAAAATTTCGCAAATATAGCCTCCAAACTCATACAAAACAAACAAGAAGTAGTTTTTAAAGCATCTTATTTGAATTTTTTTAAAATTTTCTTTATAGATGATGAATTTAAACTTTGTAAATTTGGAACTAGCAACAAAGCACTTATAGTGGTCTTTAATGAACTTGATTTTGAGTTTTTTAAAGAGGGCTTTAAATGCGTTAGCGGTTTTAAAAGCGCACTTAAGAATTCTTTGTTTTGTGATTTTTCATATTCTAAGATAGAGGATTTAAAGTATTTAGACTTTAGGTATTGCTTGCTTATGCAGGATTTAGACGAGCTTTTAGAGTGCTTGGTGCAAAATAAAACACAAGAGGCATTGTTTTAGATGTTTCATATAGTATTTTGTGCGAACGAAACTTACATAAAATTCGCAGCAGCTATGATTAACAACATTGTCTTAAAAACAAATACCAAGCTTGCTTTTTCTCATTTCCTAAAAGATAGCAAGGAAGAAGAAGGCTATGTTTTTCATATCTTAAGTGATGAGTTATCAAAAACTTGCTTGGAAAAATTAGACTTATTACAAAAAGAACTAAGCAAAATTTACCCCTTGCAGATAAAAAGCTACTCAGTTCCTTGCGATGAATTTGGTGCAAATTTAGCTTACAAGGGAACTTATGTAGCAAATTTAATCCTAAAAGCACCCTCAATCTTAGATAAAAATATAAACAAAGTTTTATATTTAGACCTTGATATGCTGGTTTTGTGTGATATAAGAGAAATTTTTGCCATAGATTTAAAGGATAATTATGTAGCCGTGGCGCAAAATCACACACATTTTGGCTCTTGGTTTAACACAGGCTTTGTTCTTATGAATTTAGAAAAATGGCGAGAGCATGATTTGGAGCAAAAATGTATAAAATATATACAAGAATACAACCCGGTTTTACCTGACCAAAGTGCTATAAATGTGTGCGTGGAAGATAAAAAGCTTATCTTAAGCTCGGTTTATAATTTTTATCCGCACAACAAATACTACAAAAAAGACTTTTTTAATGATGAGCTAACACAAATGAACGCTACGAAAAATGCCATTTTGCTACGAGGTGCTAAGATAGTGCATTTCTTGCAGTGTCCAAAGCCTTGGAACAGTGCCTTTTTAAAATCCTATAAAAATCAGCTTTGCCTTTCGATTTTTAGGCAACCTTGGTGGAATTTAGCCCTTAAAACACCTGTATTTAAACAAGAATTAGAGGCTATATACAAAACTCTTAAAAATAACGAAAGCGAGGATCTAGCCCTTTACTTAAGCATAGAACTTGAAGCACTTTGGCAAGAAATACAAAGCAGGCAAGCAGCCCTAGAAGAAAGAGTGAAAAACTCTCTTGAGTATAGATTAGGCGTTGCTTTAATCAAGGCTTCAAAGAAAAAATTTGGCTATTTGTTCTTGCCATTTAAATTTTTATACATCTACCTAAGCGTTAAATTTGAGGAAAAACTTTATAAAATCATCTCAAGGCATAATCCAAATTTAAACCTGCAAGAACTTGACAGCTATAAAAATGATGTAAGCATAGAAAATATGAAAAGACACCTATCCTACAGATACGGCTCTTGCATAGTAAAAAATTTAAAATCTTTTAAAGGCTTATTTAAACTAGCCTCTGAGCTAAGGCAAATAAAAAAGGAATTTTAAGTGAAAAATATAATGTTTTGTGCGGATGAAAACTACATAAAATTCACCTGTGTTTTAATATACAGCATAGTTTTAAATAGTAACGAAAAACATAATTTTGTTTTTCATATCTTAAGCGATACCTTAAGCGATGAGACAAAAGATAAGATAAAACTATTTGCAAAGGAATTAAATTTAGATATAAAAATTTATGAAATAAGCGATTTAGACTTTCAAGCCGCTGAGGTAAAACTTAGAAATTCGCTCCTTACATATTTTCGCTTTAAAATACCTTCTATTTTAGATACAAACATCGATAAATGTTTATATCTAGATACTGACATGCTTTGCTTGTGTGATATAAATGAACTTTTCAACTTAAATTTAAATGAACAATTAGCAGCTGTGAGCAGAGATATTTTTCCTAAAGATAAAAAAATACTTTATAAAAATACAAATACCCCCCCCCCATCTAATATCTTCAATCTAAGCAAAGCCTTAGAACTTCATAAAGAATTGTATTTTAACGCCGGTCTTTTATTAATAAATCTTAAAAAATTTAGAGAAAATGAAATAGAACAAAAATGCTTTTATATACTAAATAATTACACAAACTACTATGTAGACCAAGATATACTAAATTCATTGCTTCAAAAAGAATGCCTGTATATTGATTTTGCTTACAATGCCATGATAGCAACTTATAAAGAACATTTTAAACCTAAATTTTTTAAAGATGAAAAGCAAGACTGCGATTTATATACTAGCAAAGATGAGTATAAAAAAGCTATGAAAAATCCTAAAATAATCCATTATACATCATATAAACCATGGCTAAAACAGAAAAAATTTAATTTTTACTACACTATATCTAAGTTTTTGCCATTTTTAAGGCTACATAAAGGCATAAATGCTAATTACAAAATAGCAAAATCACATAAATTATGGTGGAATATAGCTCTAAAAACTCCGGTCTTTAAAGATGAGCTAAAAAAGATGTTTTATAAAAAATAAATTTAAGCCCTTAAACTAGCTAAATTTACTCCTTCTAAGTCTAGTAAAAACCTCTTTATATGAAGTCCGCCGCTGTATCCACCAAGTGAGTTGCTAGCAACAACCCTATGACAAGGAATGAAAATAGGAAGCTTGTTTTTGGCATTTGCGTTGCCAACAGCTCTAAAGGCTTTGTCTCTACCGATATCTTGTGCTATTTGCTTATAGCTTTTAACCGTGCCGTAAGGAATGTTTAATAAAGCCTTATAAACTGAATTTTCAAAAATAGTTGAGTTTATATCAAGTTCTACGCTAAATTTCTTTAATTTTTTAGCAAAATATAAATCAAGCTCATAGCTAGCATGTTCTAAAATTTCACAAGACTTCTCACTTAAGGCCTCATCTTCAAAATCAACTTTTACAAGCTTTTGGCCGTCACTGTGTAAAGAAAGGTAACAAAAAGGTGCTTTATAGTAAATTTTAAACATTTTTTATCCTTTTAGTAGTTACAATTAAGAAAAAATATTATACCGCAAGGAGATACGATGTCTTTTAAAGAAGAATACCAAAAATTAGTTGATGAAAGGGCAGCACAAAATATACCACCTTTACCATTAAATGCCGAGCAAACAAAAGAATTATGCGAGTTGTTAAAAGATAGCGATGATAAAGACTTAGTACTTTTACTAGAAGAAAGAGTAAGCCCGGGCGTTGATGATGCGGCCTTAGTTAAATGCGAATTCTTAGACAAGATACTAAAAGATGAGATAAAAAGCAAACTTATAGACAAGAAAAAAGCTTTAGCTATGCTTGAAACTATGCTAGGTGGTTACAATGTAAAAGTTTTAATAGACGCATTAAAACGAAAAGATACAGCAAAAGATGCCGCAAATGTGCTTAAAAACATCATCTTTGTGCATGATAATTTCAACGAGATAGAAAAATTAGCCCAAAGTGATGAAAATGCTAAAGAAATTTTAAAAAGCTGGGCTGAGGCTGAATGGTTTGTGAAAAAAGAAAAACTACCAGAGATCATAAAATGTATAGTCTTTAAGGTAGCTGGAGAGACAAATACTGATGATTTAAGTCCTGCAGGAGACGCTTTTACAAGAAGCGATATACCTTTACACGCAAATGCTATGCTAAAGGTAAGACAACCGGGCTCTTTAGAAAAGATAAAAGAGCTTAAAAAAAGCGGTAGAGAGGTGGTCTATGTAGGCGATGTTGTAGGCACAGGCTCAAGTAGAAAATCAGCCATAAATTCTATACAGTGGCACCTAGGAAAGGATATAAAAGGTGTGCCAAACAAAAGAACAGGTGGCATAGTAATGGGCTCAACCATAGCTCCAATCTTTTTTAACACAGCACAAGATAGCGGAGCACTACCTATAGTCTGCGATGTAAGTAAGCTTGAAATGGGAGATGAGTTTGAAATTCACACCTACAAAGGAGAGATAGTTAAAAATGGCGAGGTCATAGCTACATTTAAATTAAGCCCAAACACCATACTAGACGAGGTTAGAGCAGGAGGAAGAATTCCACTCATCATAGGCAGAGGACTCTGTGCTAAGGCTAGAGACGCTCTTAAAATGGGAGCTGAAGATATATTTATCAAGCCAAAACAGCCAGAAAGCGGTAGCGGAGGCTATACTCTAGCTCAAAAAATGCTTGGTCGTGCTTGTGGGGTAGATGGGGTTAGACCGGGTATGTATATAGAGCCTAGAACCCTTACCGTTGGCTCACAAGATACAACAGGACCTATGACAAGAGATGAGATAAAAGAATTAGCCTCACTTGGTTTTAATGCTGACTTTGTTATGCAAAGCTTTTGCCACACGGCAGCTTATCCTAAGGTAAGTGATTCAAATTTACATCAAACCTTGCCTTCATTTATCACAAGTAGAGGTGGGGTTAGCCTTAAGCCAGGCGATGGGGTAATCCACTCTTGGCTAAACCGCTTTGTTTTACCTGATACAGTTGGAACAGGTGGGGATTCTCACACAAGATTTCCTATAGGTATATCCTTTCCTGCGGGCTCTGGGCTTGTAGCCTTTGCTGCAGTTACAGGCTCTATGCCTTTGAATGTACCTGAGAGCGTTTTAGTAAGATTTAAAGGAGAGCTTCAACCCGGAGTAACCCTAAGAGACTTGGTAAATGCCATACCTTACTACGCCATAAAAGACGGACAATTAACAGTTGAGAAAAAAGGTAAGAAAAATATCTTTGCGGGTAAAATTTTAGAGATAGAGGGCTTACCAAATTTAAAAGTAGAACAAGCCTTTGAATTAAGCGATGCTAGTGCTGAAAGAAGTGCGGCTGCTTGTAGCGTGGATTTAAGCATAGAAAGCGTTAGCGAATACATAAAATCAAACATATCATTAATAGAAGCTATGATAGAAGCAGGCTATGAGGATAAAGAAACTCTAGCTAGAAGAGCTGATAAAATGAGAGAGTGGCTTAAAAATCCTACTCTCTTAAGGGCTGATAAGGACGCTAAATACGCTTATGTGCTTGAGATAGACTTAAATGAGATAAAAGAGCCGATACTAGCTTGTCCAAACGATCCTGATGATGTGGCTACCTTAAGTGAAATTTTAGCAGACGAAAAAAGAGCTAAAAATATAGATGAGGTGTTTATAGGATCTTGTATGACAAATATAGGGCATTACAGAGCCTTAGGCGAGATCTTAAAAGATAAGGGCATGCTAAAAACTAGACTTTGGATAGCACCTCCTACAAAGATGGATAAGGCTCAGCTAACAAGTGAGGGCTATTACGGGGTATTTGGTGCTGCTGGTGCTAGGATAGAAGTTCCGGGCTGTTCTTTGTGTATGGGAAATCAAGCTAGAGTAAATGACGGAGCTGTGGTATTTTCGACCTCAACTAGAAATTTTGACAACAGAATGGGTATGGGAGCTAAGGTATATCTAGGAAGTGCAGAGCTTGGTGCAGTTTGTGCCATACTTGGAAAACTGCCAAGTCCTAAGGAATACCTAGAAATCGTAAATGATAAGCTAGATGATGCTAAAAAGGCTAATATCTATAAGTATTTAAATTTCAATGAGATTAAAGAATTTAAATTAGCAAATTAAAATTTCTTTTACCCCGTTTTGGCTAAAATGGGGTAAAAAATTCTAAGGACTATATTTGAAATTTTTACTTTTACTTTTTTTTGCTGTGTTTTCATCCTTTGCAAATGAAGCTTGTAGCTACATCAAAACTTATAATTTAAAGCAAAATAACGACAAAGAAAATCTAGCAAAAGCCCTAGAAACTTGCTCTTTATCCCTACAAAATCAAGACTTTTCTAAGAAAATATATGAGTTATCAAACAAGATAAGAGGCTCAAATTTAGCCTGTGGTGGACTTTCATACATAGATAAATTAAGAGCCTTTCAAGTAAAACTTGCCCTTTTAATGCTAAATCCTAAAGAATACGCAAAACAAACAGATACAAAAAGAGATGAGCTTTTAAAAAGATATTTTAGATATTGGGCTTATCAAAGCATGGGTAACTACAAACTTTACACTGAATTTTGGAACGAATTTAAACAAATTTTAAATCCTCTTAAAAAATACGCCTCGCAAAATGGCTTAAATTCAAGCGAAAGCGAGCTTTTTTCGCTAGCAGCGGCTAATGAATTTTTATATTGGGCTGTTGGTGAGACGAAAATTTTTACAGATTTGGACGAATTTTCACTTTTTATACTGAACCCGCAAAATGACGCAACTCAAATAAAAGCTTACATATACACCAAACAACCAAATAAAGAAGAACTTATACAAGCACTTCACACCGCCTTGCTTGCCAAAAAACCTAGCTCTGTTATAAAGGTGTTCTTAGACCTTGGCTTAAACTTAAACGAAGGCTATGAAAGTGCCTTATTTTACGCACTGCAAAGCTATGATAATGTCAAATTTTTACTTCAAAATAACGCTAATGTAAATTATGCAAATTCCTTTGGCAAAACCGCCCTTTTTTACGCTATAGAATTTAACGAAAAAAACATAGTAAAACTACTCATAGAAAATAAAGCAAATGTAAATGCTAAATACATTTCAAATAACGAAAAATTAGCCATCATAAACAACATCGGAGGAAACAACCCCTACTATATAACCTTTTGTGCCTTAGAACATACTTCAAAGTCTGTTTTAATGCACGCAGCCTCTTACGCTGACGTTGAAATGTTAAAAATTCTTGTAGAAAATGGGGCGAATTTACACGATGTAGATGATTTGGGCTTTAATGCCCTTGACTTTGCCTTAAGTGCTAAAAAAATGGACAATGCTAAGTATTTGCAGTCTTTAGGACTTAAGGCTAATGAAAACTTATATTATGGAGGCTCTTTAGAATGAAAATAGCTTTAATAACAGGTGCTAGTTCTGGCTTTGGAGAGGCTTGTGCTAGGGCTTTAGCAAAAGAAAATTTTAAGATAGTAGCTGTAGCTAGGAGAAAAGAAAGGCTAGAAAAATTAGCTAATGAATTTAAGGGACAAATTTACACCTTAGAGCTTGATGTAAGAAAGCAAGATGAGGTTTTTAAAAGCATAGAGGCTTTGCCAAGCGAATTTAAAGACATTTCAGTACTTATAAATAACGCTGGTCTTGCACTAGGACAAGATGAATTTGATAAAATGAGCATAGATGATATAAATACTATGGTAGATACAAACATAAAGGGCTTTTTGTACATAGCAAAAGCTGTTATACCTATACTTAGAAAGCAAAAAAGTGCTAATATCTTTAATCTAAGCTCGGTAGCTGCTAGAAATCCTTATTTTGGAGGTAATGTGTATTGTGGCACCAAGGCTTTTGTATCGCAATTTTCACTAGCCCTAAGAAATGATTTAAGAGGAAGCAATGTAAAAGTTACCACCATAGCACCCGGACTTTGCAAGACTGAATTTAGCGAGGTGAGATTTAAGGGCGATAAACAAAAGGCCGATTCTGTTTATGAGGATACTAAATTCTTAAGTGCGGATGATATAGCAAAGGTTATTTTAAGTGTCTTAGCCTTGCCTGAGCATATCAATATAAACGAATTAGAACTTATGCCTGTTACTCAAACTTGGGCTGGTTTTCACATCGAAAAGACTAATATATGAAAATTATATCTATCTTAATCTTTTTATCTAGCTTTTCCCTTGCTAATGAGGCTGATTTTAACGCCTCTTACTACGGCATTTTAACACTTTTGCCGCCCTTTTTGGCCATAGTTTTAGCCTTTGTAACAAAAGATGTTATATTTTCGCTTTTTGTAGGAGCATTAAGTGGAACCTTTATGCTTGCATTTTCTGAAAGCTCAAGCATCATAGCATCAATCATCCCTGCGTTTATATCTTACATAGATAGGGTTTTAAACTCTATGACAAACAACTCAAATGCAGGTATCATCATGCAAGTTTTAACCATAGGAGGACTAATAGCTCTTATAACCAAAAACGGAGGCACAAAGGCTGTCGCTCTTTGGTTTGCTAAAAAGGCGAAAGACGCTAAAAATTCGCAGTTTGCTACCTGGTGCATGGGTTTATTTATCTTTTTTGATGATTATGCAAATTCTCTTATCATAGGACCTGTTATGAGGCCAATCAGTGATAAATTTAGAATTAGCAGGGAAAAATTAGCCTTTATCATAGACTCAACCGCAGCTCCTGTTACTGGACTTGCCATAATCTCTACTTGGATAGGGCTTGAAATTTCGCTCATTCATACTGGGTATGACCTTGTAGATCCTGCTGTTTTTGCTAGTTTACACATAGCAAGAGATGATATAAATGCCTTTGAAATCTTTGTGCAAACCATACCGTACCGCTTTTACAACCTTTTCATCCTCATCTTTGTGCTTTTAACCATATACATGGGTAAAGAATTTGGCCCTATGCTAAAGGCTGAAAAAAGAGCTCGTGCTGGAGAGATAGCCAAAGAACATTTGGTAGAAAGCGGAGGGCTTGAGGATGAAATTTTAGAACCTGATGAAAATACCAAGCTAAAAGCTTCTAATGCCATCTTGCCATTACTAACGCTTATAATCTTTGCGATTTTAAGCTTTTATTACAGCGGATACAATGCTATAAAAGATGAGGGCTTAAAAGCTATGATAGATGAGAGCCCTTTAAGCTTTTTTGCCTTAAGAACTTGCTTTGCAGAAGCAAATTCATCAACTGCCCTTTTTCAATCAGCCGTCATAGCTAGTATCTTGGCAATAATTCTTGGAATTTATAGAAAGACTTTCACCCTAAGAACCGCCATCAGCACCTGGCTTAGGGGTTGGAAGACCATGATTAGCACGGTTGCCATTTTACTTTGTGCTTGGTCCTTATCAAGCGTTATAAAAGACCTTGGAACTTCTAAGTATTTAATAGAAATTTTAACGGACACTACGCCTTTATTTTTACTGCCAACAGTCATATTTTTATTTGCATCGCTTATTTCTTTTTCCACAGGCACAAGCTACGGCACCATGGGAATTTTAATGCCTCTTGCCATACCGCTTGCTATGGGCATAGGAGTGCATAATGGGCTAAGTGGTGATGAACTTCATCACTATATGGTTATAAATATAGCCACGGTTTTAACAGGAGCAGTCTTTGGAGACCACTGCTCGCCAATTTCTGATACAACCATACTTGCTTCTATGGGTAGCAAATGCTCTTTACTAGCTCATGTAAATACTCAAATGCCTTACGCGCTCTCTATCTGTGCTGTGAGCATACTTTGTGGCTATTTACCTATCACCTTGGGCTTAAATGTTTATCTTTGCTTAGGGCTTGGAGTTGTGGCTATGATTATCTTACTTGCTTTAGTGGGTAAAAAAGTTGAATCTTGATGAAAAAAGCTCTTATTTAAAGGAGCTTTTCAAGGATTTTACCTTTGACTTCGTAAGCTTTGCTTCAAACACGAAGTCTTACAGGAACAAGCTTGAGCTTGCTATCTTTCATCAAGATGATGAAATTCACTACGCTATGTTTGAGGGCAAAAAAAAGTATATAGTAAAAGAATGCAAGATAGCAAATGAAAAGATACAAGATTTGATGCCCCTTGTCTTAAAGGCTTTAAACTCAAACAAAGCCTTAAAAGAAAGGCTTTTTGGAGTGGAGTTTTTAAGCACGAAGCTTGATATGAGCCTTACTTTGCTTTATCACAAGGACATAGAGCAAATCAAAACAGAACTAAATAAATTTAGCGAAAGCTTAAATTTAAAACTCATAGCAAGAAGCAGGGGCAAAAAGCTAGTTTTTAAAGATGAAATTTTAAAACAAGAGCTAGAAATTTATAATAAAAAATATCATTATGTATATACTAATGAGTGCTTTTGTCAAGCAAATACTTATATAAATGAAAAGATGATAGAATGGCTTTTAAAAGAGCTAAAAGATGAGAAAAAAAGAGATCTCTTAGAGCTTTACTGCGGGTATGGGAATTTTACCCTGCCCCTATCTTTTATCTTTGAAAGGGTAGTAGCAACCGAGCTATCCAAAAAAAATATAGAATTCGCACTTAAAAACTGCGAGTTAAATGGTGTTAAAAATATCAAATTCTTAAGGCTTTCAAGTGAGGATTTTTCAAAGGCTATAAAAAAAGAAAGAGAATTTTTTAGGCTAAGAGATGTAAATTTAGATGAGTTTTATTTTTCTCATATCCTGCTTGATCCACCAAGGGCTGGGCTTAGCAAAGAGGTTGTAACTTTAGCTAAAAACTATGAAAATATCATCTATATATCTTGCAATCCGCAAAGTTTAAGGCAAAATTTAGAGCATTTAAAAGAATATGAGCTTAAAAAACTAGCACTTTTTGATCAATTCGTAGATACAAAGCACATAGAGTGCATAGCCATACTAAAAAGAAAGGTTTAAGATGAAAGACTTTATGAAAGATGTTAAAACTATAGCAGTACTTGGACTAAGCCCTGATAAAAGCAAGGCTTCGCACATTGTGGCTAAGTATCTGCAAGAAAGTGGCTTTAAAATTATACCTATATACCCAAAAGAGGATATTATACTTAATGAAAAGGTGTTTAGAGCACTTGAGGATGTAAATGAAAAAATAGATTTGCTTGTGCTCTTTAGAAAGGGTGAAGTTGCTAGTGAAATTTTTGATACCGTCTTAAAAAAGGGCATTAAAAGATTTTGGCTACAGCTTGGCATAAAAAACGAAGCTGTTAAGGCAAAATGCCTTGAAAACAACATAGCTTTCGTGCAAGATAAGTGCATAATGCAAGAACTAAAGGCGATAAAATGATAGAGCTAAATAAAATTTATCAAGCAAAACAAAAAATAGCTGATTTTGCTCTTAAAACTCCTCTTTCGCATTCTCATTTTTTAAGTGATATTTGCAATGCAAAAATCTACCTTAAAAATGAAAATTTGCAAAGAACCGGTGCGTATAAGATACGAGGTGCGTATAATAAAATAGCAAATTTAAGCGAAAGCCAAAAGAAAAATGGGGTCATAGCAGCAAGTGCGGGCAATCACGCACAAGGAGTTGCCATAAGTGCTAAAAATTTTGGCATAAAAAGCACTATAGTAATGCCTGAATCAACTCCTCTTTTAAAGGTAAGTGCTACTAAGAATTTAGGTGCTGAAGTGATATTAAAGGGAGATAATTTTGATGAGTCTTATGATTTTGCGATAAAATATGCAAGAAAAAATAATATGAGCTTTATACACCCTTTTGAAGATGATTTGGTTATAGCCGGACAAGGCACTGTTATGCTTGAAATGCTAGATGATATAAATGACCTAGATGCTGTGCTTGTTCCAGTTGGAGGCGGAGGGCTTATAAGCGGTGTAGCAAGTGCTGCAAAACAGATAAATCCGGATATTAAGATAGTGGGAGTAAGTGCAAAAGGTGCTCCTGCAATGTATGAAAGCTATAAAAACAAAAAGATTAAAAATTCAAAGTCTGTCCGCACGATAGCCGACGGTATAGCTGTTAGAGACGTGAATGCTAAAAATCTTGATATTATATTAGAATGCGTTGATGATTTCGTCCAAGTAGATGATGAGGAAATAGCAGAAGCTGTATTGTTTTTGCTGGAAAAACATAAAATAATCGTTGAGGGTGCAGGAGCTGCCTCTGTAGCAGCACTGTTGCATAAAAAGATGAAATTTAAAAAAGATTCAAAGATAGCAGCCATCTTAAGTGGCGGAAATATAGATGTGCAAATGCTAAATATAATTATAGAAAAAGGGCTTTTCAAAGCTCACAGAAAAATGCAAATAATGGTTACGCTTATAGACAAACCTGGAGCTTTGCTAGACTTAACAGATAGCTTAAAAAAAGCTAATGCTAACATTGTAAAGATAGATTACGATAGATTTTCTACAAAGCTTGACTATGGAGATGCAATGATAAGCATAACCCTTGAAACAAAGGGCTTTGAACACCAAGAGGAGCTTAGAAAAATTCTTAAAGAAAAAGCTTATAAATTTAGCGAAATTCTATAAACTCAAACCATCTTACTACATTTACAAAAACTAAGGCAAAAAGCCTTAGAAATTTAGTGCTTAAATGGAATATTTTTTGCTTGTAAATCTTAAATTATATACAGTGAGTTTAATATGCAAGTAAAAAATATAAATTTTTACTCTGGAGAGAGCATAAAAACAAGTTCTAAAAAAGAGCTATATGATGAAAGAGGCTTTCAATCTGTTTTAGACAAACAGATAAAAGATGTAAGTGAGGTAAAAAATGCCCTCACTTTAGAATCTTACACAGCATATATAGTCTCAAATTTAGATATGAGTAGCTATGAAAAAAGTAGTATAAATATGGCTATAGGCTCTGCTATAGGCGTTTTAGACCTTGTAAAAGCTTATGAAAGAGCTGGTAGAAATGATACTGAACGTTTTTTACAATATGCTGAAGAAGAACGTATAAACATCATGAAAGATAAAAGCAAAGAAGAATTAGGAGAGCTTATCATAGAAGCAGCCTCTCTTTTACAAAGCGATGAGGTTTTATTAGGCAGAAGAATAAGAGGAGAAATTCCACTAAGCAAGGAACAATACAGAGCTCAAAAGCAAGACGCTGCAAATGTCTTAAAGGCTGTTTATAAGGAAATGTTTGGTGTTGAACCTGTAGTGCCTAAATTTTCACACGATTTGTCAAGGCTTGATATAAGTGGCTTAAGAGATGATTCTTTAGTAAAATCTCTTGAAAAATCTAAGTCTTCTTTAGATCCTTTTGAATTTATGAATGGCGAAAGCAGTCTAACTCACACTCAAATACAAGAGATAAAAGAGATGATAAATAGTTATGAAAGACTAGATACTGAGGCTTTAGCTGCCTTGCTTGAAAAAATATAAATGGAATATTTTTTGCTTGTAATTTTATGCAATAGTAAAGAAGGTTAGAAAAATTCATTTTAAGGAGTAAGTATGAAAAATAAATTTTTTCTAACAGTTGCACTAAGTGCCTTGTGTTTAGTATTTCTTAATGCTAAGGATGTAGACCCTACTGAGGGTAAGGAAAAAATAAGTAGAGCTGGGCTGGATATGTATGTAAATCCTGATTCACCTTTAAAAGAAGGTTTTTTAAACGGGAAGTATGATAAAAGCTTGACACAGATAAAAGAACTCTTTGAAAAGGATAAGCAAAATCCTAGAGCTCCTGCCCCGCCTGTAAGTGGTGTTGGTATTTGGCTTGTAGCTTCTGAAAAAGGCGGAGAAGAGTTAATAGCCCCAGGACAAACTCAAACAAACAGAAATCACGGTGGTTCAACCATGTATGTATCCACAGTTGTAAAGGGATATGGTGGAATTTCTAGTGATTTTGCTAGTTATGGTGGTCCAGGTTTTATTCTTAATTATGTAGATAACATACCAATAGATTTTAATGGAGATAGAATTGTAGATGGTTGGCTCATATCTTGGGATTTATCAGGCAAAAGTCCGGGAGGACAGTTTTTATACACAGCAAGGTCTATGAATCCTGGTCCAACTATGCAAACTTATATAAACATAAGGTAGGGCTTTGCTATGAAAGTAGACAATGCAAGTATCTATACACAAAATTTAGCTGGGTCAAACTCAGCTAAAGACATAAAAGAAAGCGAACAAAGCTTTGATACTGTTTTAGAAAATGAAATTAAGACAAGTGGCATTAAAGCAGAGGATATAAAAGATTGGTCTGATTTATATACTTATATTGGAGATAGACAACAAGAAAAATTAGGACAAACATTTGCTAATGAAGAGGCTGCTAAAAAACACTTTTTAATTACTGCAGCTTCCTTTGTATCTAGAATACTTCTAATCAATCAGCAAAATCCAAATGGCTCACAAGAAGATTTTGGCTATTTTTTCAGTAGACCTGATCTTTGGCAGGAAGCGTCAAGCTATGGAAATACTGATGAGATAAAACAAGAGCTTATAAACACTATATCCTTACTTCAAAGTGATATAGGTCTTGCTTGGCTTCCAAGTAAAGAAAGCTATGAGGAATTTAAGGCTAGAAAGCAGGAGGGAGCAGATTTCTTAAAAGACATATACAAAGAGCTTTTCAATGAAGAGCCTGTTGTTCCTAAATTTGAAACACTTGTCGGTGAGGGTGCTGGAAGTGGCATAGACATAAGTGCTGCCATAAAAGAATTCCTAAATAAGCCCTTTGAAAATGAGGAAGAGGATGAACTCATAGAGCTTATAAAAGAACTTTACAAATATAAAGAAAAGCAAGAAAGTAAAATTCAAGAAAGCGAGCTGAAAACTTTACAAGATATTGGACTAAAAGAAAGCTTTGACATAGAAAAACTTGCTTTAAAGGAAAGATTTACTAAAGAAAAACAAAGCATTGAAAACTTTTCTTTATCTCTTTTGCTGCAAAGTTTGTAAGCGGTGTAGGTTCAAAAATAAGTAAGAGAGTATAAAAAAATTAAAGGAGTAAAGATGAAAAAGAAATTTTTTCTAACAGTTGCACTAAGTGCCTTTACTAAGGCTTTAAATTTAAAATTTAATAGCAAATACTAAAAAGGATTTGCTATGAAAATAGACAATGCAAGTATCTACACACAAAATTTAGCTGAGTTAAACTCAGCTAAAGCCACAAAAGAAAGCGAACAAAGCTTTGATACTGTTTTAGAAAATGAAACTAAGACAAGTGGTATTAAGGCAGAAGATATAAAAAATGGCTCTGATTTAGATGAATATCTTATGTTTAAATATATAGGGGAATTGGGTCATGAAAGAGGTACTGGTGTGTGGTTTTTAAGTATGGTATCAGCTATTCAAGTGGCTATTGATAAATATGGATCAGGTGATAATGATGTGTGGCCTTCTATAGAAAAAAGTAGGGAAAATTATAAAAGCACTGATGACTTAAAACAAGATATTATCAATAGAATTTCAATCATTCAAAGTGATCGTTATGATTATACTCCGCCCAATAAAAGCAAGGCAGAACATGAAATGCAAAAGCAAGATACTATAAATGCTCTAAAAGACATATACAAAGAACTTTTCAATGAAGAGCCTGTTATTCCTAAATACGAAACACTTATCGGTGAAGGTGCTACAAGTAGTATAGACATAAGTGCTGCTATAAAAGAATTCCTAAACAAACCTTTTGAAAATGAGGAAGAGGATGAGCTCATAGAGCTTATAAAAGAGCTTTATAAAGAAAATCAAGAAAGCACAAGTAAAGAAAGTAAAATTCAAGAAAGCGAGCTGAAAACTTTAAAAGATATTGACTTTGACATAGAAAAACTTGCTTTAAAGGAAAGATTTACTAAAGAAAAGCAAAGCATTGAAAACTTTTCTTTATCTCTTTTGCTGCAAAGTTTGTAAGGATTTGTCGCATTTAAAAAGGTGGCTTAAAGCCACCAAAAGTTAAGAGTTTAAAAACTCAAGTGCCATCATCGCATCGCCTTGCATTAAATTCTTTATATTTTTTGTGTCCCAGCTAAAATGAGGACTATGATGTAGTGCAGGATTGTTTAAATCCTTTGAAATTCCAACAAAGACATAAGCACCTTGCCTAGCCCTTGTTAAAAAAGCAAAGTCCTCAGCACCCATATCAGGCTTTGCATTGTTTATTAAATTTTGCTCTCCTAAAACCTTAGCAAAGGCTTTTCTAGCCACTATGGCCATAGCTTCATCGTTTATTAAAGGCGGATACTCTCTTTTATACTTAAGCTCATAATCACCCCCAAACTCAAGTGCCACAGCCTTAGCAGTATCTTCTATGCTTTTTTGCAAAATGCTTTGCGTTTCATCGTTTAAAAAACGCACTGTGCCTTGGAGTTTAGACCTTTCAGGGATGATATTATAAGTAGTTCCAGCCTCTATCCTACCAACCGTGATAACTCCTGCCTCAACAGGTTTTATGCGTCTTGAAACCACAGCCTGAATGTTATTTACAAACCTAGCTCCCATAAGCAAGGCGTCTATAGTAGTATGTGGATGTGCTCCGTGTCCGCCCTTGCCTATAAATTCTAAGTCAAAGACATCAACTCCAGCCATCATTTCCCCACTTACGATTTGAGCTGTGTTTTCAAGCATAGGTCCCCAAAGATGACAACCAAAAACAGCATCCACCTTAGGATTTTCTAAAATTCCCTCATCTATCATAGGCTTTGCACCGCCACCATTTTCCTCAGCTGGTTGAAACATAATCTTAACGGTGCCACTAAACTCATCCTTTAGCTCATTTAATATAAGTGCCGCTCCCAAAAGTCCGGAAGTATGTCCATCATGTCCGCAAGCGTGCATTTTTCCTTTTACCTTGGAAGAGTAAGGCAAATTTGTATCCTCTTCAACAGGTAAAGCATCCATATCAGCCCTTAAAAGAACACATTTTTTACTAGTAGATTTTTTACCCTCTATAATCGCCAAAATACCAGTCTTGGCTATATCTTTTTTATAAGGAATTTTATACTTATCAAGAAAGGCACAAACTTTTTTAGCAGTTTCAAATTCTTCAAAAGAAAGCTCTGGGTATTGGTGCAAGTGCTCCCTAAAAGCAGCCATTTCATCATAATACTTATCACATAATCTTTTTACCTTTTCTAACATTTTCTTTTCTCCTCATTTTTTATCCATATATTCAAATTTTTCATCACTTTTTGAAAGATTCGTCTCCATTTTTTTGATTTCCTCTTCACCGCTTCTAACAAGGTCATTATCAGGCTCTTTTATGTCCTTGCTTTTGCCCTTGTACTCAACATTGTTTAGTATGTATCTAAATACATTTAATCTAGCTTTTTTCTTATTGTCTGAACCAATAATGGTCCAGGGGCACAAAGGAGTGTTTGAAGCTAAAAGCATAGAATACTTTGCTATGGTGTATTTATCCCAAAGTTTTTGAGACTTTTCATCAACAGGAGAGAGTTTATACTGCTTTAAAGGGTCGGTTTTTCTACTTTCAAATCTCTTTTTTTGTTCCTCTTTTGAAACTGAAAAATAAAATTTAAACATCAAAATGCCGCTATTTACCAACATTTCCTCAAATAAAGGCACTTCTTTTAGGAATTTCTTGTGCTCATCTTGGGTGCAAAAACCCATAACAGGCTCAACTCCAGCCCTGTTATACCAAGATCTATCAAAGATAACTATCTCGCCAGCAGCAGGTAAATGAGAGACATATCTTTGAAAATACCACTGAGTTTTCTCCACCTCACTTGGCTTTTCAAGAGCTACTACCCTACAGCCTCTAGGATTTAAATGCTCGGTTAGTCTTTTTATAGAGCCGCCTTTGCCAGCAGCGTCTCTTCCCTCTGTTAAGATGAGCACCTTAAGTCCCTTTTCTTTCACGAAATTTTGAAATTTTAAAAGTTCTATTTGAAGCTTTCTAAGCTCTTTTTCATATCTTATGGTGCTTTTTTTAACCCTTACGCTGACATAGTTGTTATCATCTTTTTTATCTTTTTTCTTAACTTTGTCATTTTTTTGTGGCTTTAAAATCTCTTTTTCCTTAGAAAACACCGTATTGCTCATAAAAGCTCCTTTAAAAATTATAAGTTATGGTAAGTTTACCATAAGATTTTATAATCTAGTTAAAATCACCCGGGATAATTAAATTTATGCGTCTTATAGTAACTTTTTTGTTTCTTTTTACAACAATCTTTGCAAACACCTTAAGCATAGACGAGGCTTTTAAGCTAAATTTAAGCAGCGATGAAAGCGGGGTGTATGCTGAGTTTAATATAGCCGATGATATTTACATCTATCAAAATTCTATAAAAGTAGTTTTAAATGGCGAGGATATAACAGAGCTTTTAAATTTTCCAGCCTCTGTCTTTGAAAAAAACGAGCATAGATATTATAAAATGCTTAACATATACATATCAAAACTTTTAATAGACAATGAATTTAAAGGCATAAAAGACCTTAAGCTTAAAATTTCTTATCAGGGCTGTTCTTTAAGTGGGTACTGTTACAGACCTCTTACAAAAAGTTATAATTTAAGCCTTGATGATGAAATTTACAAGATACAAAGCTTAAAAAAAGAAGCTAAAAGCTATGAAAATTCATTTTTTAGCAAGGATAAAAATTTCTTTTTAATAGTCCTTAGTTTTTTTCTAGCGGGGCTTTTGCTTTGTCTAAGTCCTTGTTCCTTACCTATGATACCCATACTTTCATCCATAATCATAGCAGATAAAAACAAGAGCAAAAAAAGAGCCTTTTTACTCTCTTTTAGTTATGTTTTTTCTATGGCTTTAGCCTATGCTTTGCTTGGAATTTTAACAAGTATCTTAGGTTTTAGCTTACAAGTATTTTTACAAAAACCTCTAGTTGTGATATGCCTTGCCCTTATTTTTGTGCTTTTAGCCCTATCTTGCTTTGGGCTTTTTTCGCTTTCTTTGCCAAGCAAAATGCAAAGTTTCATAAGTCAAAAAACAAGGGGTGGAAGCTTTATGGCGGTGGTCATTATGGGCTTTTTATCGGTATTTGTTTTAAGTGCTTGTATGATAGCTCCCTTAGCTGCTGCACTTTTATACATAGCAAACACCGCAGATATTTTACTTGGAGGCCTTGCCCTTTTTGCACTTGGCTTTGGTATGGGGTTGCCTTTACTTTTGCTTGGCTTTGGCTTTGGCTTTTTAAAAAATTCAGCTCTCATAAAAAAGATAAATATCTTTTTTGGCTTTTTAATGCTTTATATGGCGCTTTATCTTGTATCAAGATTTATAAATGAGGCTTACGCCCTTTTAGCCTACTCTATCTTAACTGCCTTTTTTGTGAGCTTTATAGGGCTTTTTGACAGGGTTAAAAATAAGCTTGATAAAGTTTTTAAGGCTTTCTTGATACTGGTTTTATTTCTAGCAGCAAGCCTTTTTTTTAGGGGCTTTGAGCTTTTATTTTACAAGGATGAGCTTAAAACTAAGAGCGAAAGTCTTTTTACCTACGCAAATTCACTAGCTGAGATAAAGGAAATTTTAGCTAGTTCTAAAGCTCCTGTTATGCTTGATTTTACAGCTTCTTGGTGCGTAAATTGTAAGCTTTTAGACAATACAACCTTTAAGGATAAAGAATTAAAAGAGCTTTTAAAAGAATATAAGCTTGTTAAGATTGATTTAAGCGAGGATACAGAGCAAAACAGGGATATAATGAAAGAATTTTCAGTCTTTGCTCCCCCTGTTTTGCTTTTCTTTAAAGAAGGAGAAAAAAAGCTTGAAATAGTTGGCTACATAAGCGCAAAGGATCTTTTAAAAAGACTTAAGGATACTTTCTAGCTTTTTTAAAGCCCTTAAATTCTCCTTTGTAAAAAGAGGCTTGGAAAATAAAAACTCACAACTTTGCCCTAGCTTTAAAAAAGAGTGTTGAGGCTTGTTAAAACTACCAAAATCAAGCTTTAAAACCAAAAAATCCTCAGCCTTAAAAAGCTCTTGCAAGGAGATAAAAAAATCCTCTCCCTTAAATTTAAGCCTAGTGAAATTCTTAGCTAGCTCACAAAGTTTTTCCTTAGAAAAAGAAAGGTTTGAAATCTCAAATTCCTCTTGCACAAGCTCTTTGCTTTGCTCATTGCAAATGGCTCTTATGGTGTAAATGTCTTTTTCTTTTCTTAGCCATCTGTCCTCATACTTACTTTTTATGGCTATGTCCTCGTTTTTGCATACCTCTAAATCCTTAAAACTTTCCTTTAAAATTTCTAAGGAAAAGTCAAAATACTCCTTACTATCAGTTCTTAGCTCAAAAACACCATCCTTTTTTAAAATTCTAAGGCATTCTAGGGCAAAATCCTTGCTGATTATGCGTCTGTGTGGCTGTTTATCCCAAGGCACGGGAAAATGAAGAAAAATTTTAGTTACAGAATTTGAAGGAAGCTTTGAAAAAAGTACTCTAGCGTCAGCTTTTAGCAAAAGGACATTGTTTAAATTTTTACTAGAAGCTAGTTTTGCAACCTGCTCTATGGTTTTTGTGTAAATTTCTATGCCTATTACACTTTTATCTTGCTCTTTTTGTGCTTGATATAAAAGATGTCTTCCAGAGCCAAAGCCTATTTCTATGAGAGGGTCTTTTAAGCTATTATAATTTTTTATGAAATTTTCTATCTTATCTTCTATATGAGGACTTTTTTGCAAAAGCCTAGTTTTTTTTACAGCATTTGCCTCGTTAAAAACCTCTTCGCAAAAGGCTTCTTTAAAGTGCAGCAAAGCCTTTTGTATATAGCCTATCTTTGAAAGTCTAGTGTCTTTATGAGATTTAATCAAAAAGGCATTATCTTTCGGCAAAATTTGCACAAAAAAATTCTCCCCTTCAAAGCTAGTATAAAGCAAGGATGAGTGCTCATTTTTACAAAGCCACTTAAACTCAAGCTTATCCAGCTTGTAAGGTAAGTTTAAATCCTTTATCTTTTTACACTTAAAATTTGGCATTTTTTACCTAGATATAGACACAGGCTTTGAAGGCTGTGAGGCTATATTAAACTCATCTATGGCTATAACTTCGTATCTGTAGTTTTGCCCTACAGTTATAGTGGTGTCCGTAAAACTTTTATCTCTTATATCCTTAAATTCAACATCTCCCACGCCACCGTATCGTTTTATAACATAGCTTCTAGCTCTATCATCATTATCCACCCAAGAAAGCACAAAAGCTGAGCCCGTAAAAGAGCTTGCAACTATGCTAGGTGCAGCAGGAGCGCTAAGCGTACTTCCTCTTACAGCATCGCTTGGCATAGGACTTTCAAGCCCGTCTTTATCGACTATGGTTACTTTGTATTCTTTACTTTTGCCAACTTCATTTATTACATCCTCGTAGTATAGGTTGTTTGTCTTTGCTATGTTGGTAAATGGCAAAATAGAGCTTCTTGCATAAATTTTATAATAAGCTAAATCCTTAAATTCAGGATTATCCCAAGTAATTCTTATCACATTAGGCAAGGAATCGCTAACTGAGCTTATGTGAACCTGGGGTGGTAAATCTTTTGTTGTAGAATTTACTATCTCACTTGATTCAGAATACACACCATCAAAGGTTTTAGCAAAAATTCTATACTGAAAATTTTGATTTGGCTTTAAATTCTCATCTATGTATTCAGCACTTAGTCTGTTTTTAACCTCGGCTAAATATTTAAATTCAGCCATATTATCAGCCCTTTCTATAACATAAGAATGCACTCTTAAATCAGGGTGCGGACGCCATATAAGCTTGATTTTATTTGGCAAGCCACTTAAGGCCTGAACGAAAGGCAAAGACACTATGCGTGCAGATGTTTTAGCCTCCACAACAACGCCTTCCTTTGATATGTGCCCCTCTTTATTAAAGCTTTTCATAGCGTAATAATACTTCGTGTTTGGCTCTAAATTTGTGTCAACAAAATGTGTCTTGTATTTATTTTTTATAGTGGCTATAAGCTCTAAATTTGTATCTTGTTCGCCGCCTCTATAAAGATAAAAGCCCTCTATGTCTTCGTTATACAAGCTTTTCCACTCAAAGGCAACAGAATTTATAGAACTTATGTGCTTAAGCTCATTAATCACCGGCAAATTCTCATTTACAACCGTTTGTTTTTGCGTATTAATAGCAGCACAAGCGTTAAATAAAACTGTCAAAACTAGAGCATATGTAAGAAAGAGAAAGTTTTTCATCTAAAATTCCTTTGTCAAAGTTCATTAAAATTTGGTTAAAATCATCAAATAAAGGAGCTTTTACAAAGAGTTTTTCGCCGCTTTTTGGATGTATAAAATACACAAAATACGCGTGCAACATCACTCTTTTAAAGCTTTCTTGTTTATAACCATACAAAGCATCGCCTAAAATGTGGCGATTTAGGCTTTCTAAATGAGCTCTTATTTGATGTGTGCGACCGGTAAAAAGCTTTGCGGCTATTAAATTTACGCCATTTTCACTAAGCAAATTCACAAAGGCTGATTTGGCCTCTTTAGCACCTTTTAAGCTTAATCCTTCTTTTGGAACTGTTTTTTTAAGTCTATTTGAATTTGATCTGAGCAAAGCCTTATCTACTATCATTTTATCATCTTTTAGTGGCAAATCAATTAATGCTAGATAAAATCTACCCATGCTCTTATCCAAAAGTTGCTTTGCTAAAAAATTATGGGCCTCGTTATTTTTGGCTATAACAATAGCCCCACTAGTGCCTTTATCAAGCCTGTGCAAAAGTCCAGCTCTTAGCTCTCCATTTAAATTTGATAAGGAGTAGTTTTTTTGAAGCAAAAAATCAACCAAAGTAGCCTCCCTAACCGTATCAGCCCCGTGAACCACTAAATTTGGCGGCTTATTTAAAACCAAAATATCCTCATCCTCATATAAAATTTCAACATCAAAATCCACATCAAAGCTTTGATTTAGCTCTTTTTTCTCCGGAAATTTAAGCTTTATAACATCATTTGGCTTGAGCTTAAAAGATGTTTTTTTGTGCAAGATATCATTTATCAAAATTCCTTGTTCTTTAATCAAGCTTTCAATTTGATTTCTACTAATTTTCAACTTTTTGCTTAAAAAAACATCCACTCTGCTTTGCTCATCTGCTATGTATTTTTGCATTTTAGCCCTATTTTCTAACGAAATTTATATTTAATTAATATATAATATCAAAATTTATTTATTTTCTTTAGGACGAACCTTGAAATTTGATAGAAGAATGTTTACGCATTTTGACTTTGTGCAAGTTTTTTTAATAATACCTATAATATCCGTGTCCTTTGTTTTAGTCTATGAAGCTTCAATTTTCCTAGCTGAAAAACAACTTGTTTATACTATAGTTGGACTTTTGGCCTTTTTTATATGCTTTATACTGCCGATTAGAAAGCTAGCCTGGCTTATACCTGTGGTGTATTGGATAAATATAATCTTGCTTTTAAGCGTGGATGTTTTTGGAGTAGAAAGACTTGGCGCAAAAAGGTGGCTTGAAGTGCCATTTACTCACTTTACCATACAGCCATCAGAGCTTTTTAAACCCTCATTTATCCTTATGCTTGCGTATTTAATCTACAGAAATCCCCCACCAAAAGGCGGTTATAAGCTAAAAAAATTCCTAGAATTATCATTTTATATATTGCTACCTTTCTTTTTAATAGCTGCTGAGCCTGACTTAGGAACAGCCACAATCTTGCTTATAGTAGGCTTTGGTACGCTTTTTATAATAGGGGTAAATTATAAAATTTGGCTAAGCATTTTTTTGATAATAGGACTTAGCTCGCCGATAATCTACACGCATTTTTTAAAACCCTATCAAAAGCAAAGAATTCATGATTTCTTAAGCGAAGAACCAAGCTATCAAGTGCAACAATCAATCATAGCCATAGGCAACGGAGGCTTAAGCGGCAAAAACATAGAAGAAGCCACGCAAACGCATTTTAAATTCCTGCCTATCTCAACAAGTGATTTTATCTTTGCTTACACGGTTGAAAGATTTGGCTTTGTTGGCGGAGCCTTTGTTCTTGCCCTTTATATGCTTTTAATCTTTCATCTTTTAAGTTTAAATAAAAAGCTTAAGGATGATTATTTTGCAAGGGTTGTTACAAACTGTGTGGCACTTTTTATCTTCATTTATGTTGGAGTAAATGTCTCTATGAATATCGACTTAGCACCTGTTGTTGGTGTTCCTTTGCCCTTTTTTAGTCATGGGGGAAGCTCTTTTGCTACCTTTATGATTTTTTTTGGAATTTTGCAAAATTTAATCACATTTAGATATTTTTCGGTGAAAGAAGTTATTAAGATACTTTAAAGGAAAAAGTATATATAATCTCGTCTTTGTTAGCTGGATTTGTAGCTCAGTTGGTTAGAGCAACCGGCTCATAACCGGTTGGTCGCAGGTTCGAGTCCTGCCAAATCCACCACTTTTTAGCTTCCAACTCAAAGGCTTCCCAAATGCAAACCACCATACTTTTTGATTTAGATGGCACTTTAATAGATTCAACCAAAGCCATACTAAATTCTTTTAACTTTGCTTTTTTAGATAACAAAAACAAAAACTACGATAAAAAAAAGATAAAAGCTTTAATAGGCATTAGCCTGGATGAAATTTTTAAAGCCTGTGCCGTTGATGATGTGGATAAATACATAAGCTCATATAAAAAACAATATGAAAAGGTTTATCTAGAGCAAAGCTTTCTTTTGCCGCTTGTAAAAGAGGCACTAAGCGAGGCAAAAAGCTTTGCTAAGCTGGGCGTAGTTACAAATAAGGGAGGATTTTTTACGGCAAAACTGCTAAAACACTTAGGAATTTTTGATTTTTTCGGCACTATAATAACTAAGGATGATGTAAGCAAGGCTAAACCTGACGCAGAACCTATAAATAAAGCTTTAGAAACGCTTAAGCAAGAAAAAGAAAATGCTTACTTAGTAGGCGATACAAGCATAGACGCAAAAGCGGCTAAAAATGCTAATATAAAATGCGTAGCCGTTGAGCCTATGTATGAGAGCAAAGAAGAGCTTGCAAAAAGCGGGGTTTTCATAGCTAAAAATGTCTTAGAAGCTGTTTTACATATAAAGAATTTGGAGGCAAAATGAGTGTTATAATGGAGCTTTGCGTATTTAGCATAAGTGGAAGTCTGTCAAAATCTAAAGAGGTAAAAGCTATATTACAAGCCTTTGATAAAAGGGGTATAAAATACGAGCTAAATCCTATGGGAACTTGCGTAGAATGTAAAAATATGAAAAAGGCTACAAAAATTTTAAGACTAGCAAGCAAAAGCATAGACGCACAAAGATTTTACATAGTGGCTAAATTTGACTGCTACAAGGGCAGAAAAAAGAGTATGCAAGATAAGGTAAAAAGCGTAAAAGATGATTTATCTAATATCAGCGAAGGCTCATAATTTTAAGGGTGTAGAAAATATCTGCCTTTCTAAGATAAAGCTTAACAAAATAAAGGTGAATTTAAAGGACTTTGATACCCTTATAACAAGCTCTAAAAACGCACTTAAATCCTTGCTTAAAAGTGAATGCGAGTTAAATTTAAAAATGCAAATTTTAACACTTAGCAAGGAAAGTGCACAAGATTTTAAAAAATTAGCTTTTAAAAATGTAAAAACTCCTAAAAAAGCCTATATGAAAGACTTACTAAATGAGTTTCAAAATGAGCTAAAAGATAAAAAAATTCTTTATCTAAGAGCTAAAAAAGTATCCTTTGACTTAGCAAAGAAGGCAAAAAATTTAAATATAAAAGAAATAATAGCCTATGAAAATGTTTATAAAAAACATAGGATTAAAAACCTTGTAAGACCTTGTATTTTTATCTTTACTTCCTTTGATCTAGCCGATACTTTTTTAAAATACTATGAGATAAAAGATGATGATAAGATAGTAGCTATAGGCTCCAGCACTGCTTTAAGATTAAAAGAATTTAAAAACATATTTATAAGCAAAAAAGCCAATATAAAAGAATGCGTAAAACTTGCAAGAAAACTTGAAAAAATTAATTCTTAGCCAAATTTTTAAGCTCTTTTATCTTTTTACGATTGAAAATGATATATAAAAAGCTTATTACTCTATACACAAACCTCATAATTTCTCTATGAGTATTTATAATAGCTGATTTTTTTCCCATATTTATGGTGCTTTGTTCAAAATGCATTGATATAAGATAAGGCTTGAAGACAATTATAAAAACATCGTGTAGAAAAAATTTATCCATATAATCATCTAAAGGATAAAAAAATTTAGCTTTTTTTAAAAATTTAATCGCAGCCGCTGGTCTTAAAAGATAACCTTGAGTGCCACTAGCTCTTCTGGTTGTCAATATATGATGTTCGTTTAGATAAATCACGCCCTTAAGCTTTTTTAAAGCCATTAAACGCACAAAATCATAAGGAGAATTTATAAACTCATCTATAAATTCTAAAAATTCATTTTTAAAAATCACATCATCTTCTAGTATAATGATGCTTTCATCAAGCTCTATGCATTTTTTCCAAAGCATCAAATGAGAAGCAAAGCACGCTTTTTCACTAGAACTTAACGCCCCCCCCCTTAGCAAATTTGCTTTTTTATCATCTATATACTCATCAAAAGCTTTTAAATTTGCTTCATTTTTTCCGTCAATAGCTTCAAAAAATTCAAAACTTAGCTTAGATTTTAAGGTTTTATCCTTTAAATAAAGCTCATTTATTCTTTTTTGCATAGCTTCTTTTCTATCCGCTGACCTAGCTAAATTTATGATAAAAACTCTCATAAAGCCTACTTGTGATAATCAAATAAATTCAAAAATTTCCTAGCCCTATCTGTGCTTGGATTTTCAAAAAAAAGATCTGGTTTTGAAATCTCTACTATTTTTCCATCATCCATAAAAACAATCTTATCAGCCACAGCCCTTGCAAAGGCCATTTCGTGAGTTACTATAAGCATAGTAAGTCCCTCTCTTGCGAGGCTTAGCATAACCTCTAAAACCTCTCTTACAATTTCTGGATCAAGTGCAGCAGTAACCTCATCAAAAAGCATTATATCAGGATTCATACAAAGACTTCTGACTATGGCTATCCTTTGCTTTTGTCCTCCACTTAATTCTTTTGGATAGGATTTAAGTTTTTGTAAAAGCCCAACCTTATCAAGCCACATCTTAGCTTCTTCTAAAACCTCATCTTTTTTTCTTTTTTCAACCTTCATTGGTGCAAGAAGTATATTTTGCTCAACAGTTAAATGGTCAAAAAGCTCATAAGACTGAAAAACCATACCTACTTTTTGTCTTATCTTTGTCCAATTTTTATAATCCTTAGTTATAAGCTCTTTGTCTATGATAATTTCTCCACTAGCTATGTTTTCAAGCCCATTTATACATCTTAAAAGAGTAGATTTACCACAACCACTAGGTCCTAAGATAACAGCAACCTCGCTCTTTTCAACCTCTAAATTTATACCCTTTAAAACCTCATTTTCTCCATAAAATTTATGCAAATTTTTAAGCTCTAATATACTCATTTTAACTCCATTTTTTCTCTAAAAATTTAGAATACAAAGAAAGAGGATAGCAAAGCAAGAAAAATACAAAAAAGATAAGCCCATATATTACGAAAGAGGCATAAACGAAGCTGTGATTTGCTTCTATTATCTGCTGTCCTACTTTTACAAGCTCTGCAACTCCTATTAAAAAAGCAAAGGTGCTTGATTTTATCATTCTAGTAAGTAAATTCATACTCATTGGAGTAAGTCTTCTTAAGGCTTGGGGCAAGATGATGTAAAGATAGGTTTGAAGCCTTGTAAAGCCTAAAGAAAGGGCTGATTCAAACTGATGTTTAGCTATACTAGCAAGTGAGGCACGCACTAAATCCATCATCTCAAAAATTCCCCAAATGCTAAAAACCAAGATAGTAGAAGCTAAAGCACTTAAATTTAGCCCAAACCAACGAGATAAACCAAAATAAACCACAAAAAGCCAGACGATTAAGGGCATAACACGGACAAATTCAAGACAAAATCTACAAAAGATATAAATAATTTTATTGTTTAAAGACATCAAAATTCCAAAAACAAGCCCTCCAAAAGAAGAAATCAGTATAGAAAAAAAGGAAATTTCTAAGGTAAGCAAAAGCCCATCAAATAAACGAGAAAGATAATTTACAGAAAAAAGCTCAAGCATAAGAAAGCCTTTTTTCAAGAAAGGATAAAAACAAGGACATAGGCAAGATTATGATTAAATAACTTATGAAAAGCAAGAACAAAAGCTCATCGGTTTTATAGCTAAGTGAATTTAAGCTAGTCATAGTATTTACAAGATCTGGCAAGGCTATGATGGTTACAACTGATGTTTCTTTGAATAAAAATATAGTATTTGCAGACAAGGAGGGCATACAAATTCCCAAAGCCTGAGGCAGAGTAATGAAACGCAAAATTTGAAATTTATTAAGTCCTAAGGACAAGGCAGCCTCAAACTGCTGCTTTTTAACCGCATCTATACCAGCTCTTAAACTCTCAGCCATATAAGAGCCACCCAAAAAAGAAAGCCCCACAACAGCACAGCTAAATGAAGACATATGTAGTCCCAGTCTTCCAAGACCGTAGTATAGAAAAAAAAGTTGTATAAGAAGAGGGGTATTTCTTGAAAATTCTATGTAAATGGCACAAAGTTTATACATAAAATTTAGACGAAAAAAGTACATTGCCACGCAAAAAAGCCCGATGATAAATGAAAATAAAAGTCCCAAGCCAAAGACTTGCAAGGTAAGCAAGCCAGCGTCAAAAAACATAGGACTAACCTTAGTTATAAAAGCAAAATCCATATAAGCCTTTTAAAGTAAAATTAAAGAATTTTAATACTTTTTTATAAATCTTAGCTTACAAATCAAGACTTAAAATTTCTTTATAAATTCTTTCGCAGTTTTTGCCATCATTAAAAGCAAAAAAGGCTCTTGCCCTACTTAAAAAAGGCTCTTTAAATTCGCATTTTTCGTTTTTATAAAGCTCGGCTAAAAGCTCGTTTAAATTTTTACAAACAGCTCCAAAGCCATCTTTTTCATAGTCAAAATACCCGCTTTGCCACTGAGTTAAAAAAAAGCTTTCCTTATCAAAATGATAATAAAGCACGGGCTTAGAAAGCTTAGCTACATCAAAGGCTACGCTTGAATAATCCGTTATTAACAGTGCTGTTTTTGCAAAAAGCTCTTGTAAATTTTTGCCATTTGCAAGTTTTATCCCTTTATCAAGCCTAAAAAAATTTAAATAAGGCAAAATGTTTGGGTGAGGATTAAAACAAAGCTCATAAGAGTTTTTTTCGCAAAAGTTTAAGAGCTCATACGAGCTTAAAAGCTCATTATATTTTTTAAAATAAAGACTTTGAGTGAAGTTTTTATTTATCCTTCTTGTGCCAAGCTTTTTGCTAAAAGCACCTACTATGTCGCGTCTCCAAGTAGGCATTATAAGTATGTATTTTTTTTCTTTTTTTAAGGTTAAAAGCCTATCATGTCTTGCTAAACCAGTAAGCTTGACCTCTTTTTCAGAAAGTTTGTAAGCACTTTCATCTACAAAGCTTTTAAATTCAGGCTTTGCACTTGTTATCAAAAGGTCTATTTTTCTTTGATTTAACCAAGCCGAAATTTCTTTTTCTAAAATTCCGTGCTGTAAAAAAATGAAATCTTTTGTTACAAGGGTATTTTTGCCAAAAGCCCCATAAAAATACCTATCTATATGAGAACTTATAATCTTATCGGCTCTAAAAAGTAGATATAAAAATTTAAAAGAATTTAAATCTACTAAGTTAAAACCCTCATCAAAAAGCCTTTTAAAATCCTCGCTTTTTTTAGATAAAACAAAGTAGATTTTTTTATCTATTCTTTTGTGTCTTAGGTAGCGGTATAAGTGCTCTGCATTATCATCAGCTCTTAAATTTGAATCGGCAAAAAGCCATATTTTATCATTTCTTGCTCTTCTTTTTTTAAGACTTTTAAGCTCCTTATAAAGCTGGTTTAAATTTTTAAGCTCCTTGCCCTTAAATTCTAAGATAAAAGCCCTATGATCAAAATCCTTTTTAAAAGCCTCATCAAATTTTATCCATAATCTTTTTTCATAAACAAAATCCTCATCTAAAAAAGAAATTTTCCTTATCTTTTCAGCTGTGATTTTTGAATTTTTTAAAAAATTTTCATAGTTTTTAGCGTAAAAAAAAGAAAGCAAAAGCTCATCTTTTTTTTCATCTAACTTTTCTATAAATACTCTTTGTTTTGCTTGCAAAGTTTCATTTTTAAAAAGATGAAAAAAGCCTATTTTATGAAAATGTTTTATCCCGCAAAGCTTAAAATTTACTATGTGCTCATTTGGTAAAAGCGTGAAAATTTTTCTTAAATGAAAGCTTAAATTTAAACTTTTTATCTCCTCATTTTTTACATTTAAAAGCCCATCAACAAAGTAAAAAATATTGTATAAAATGGTATTTGAAAGAAAGCTTGGTATAAAACCCAAATCTTGTTTATACTTACGCAAAATTTCCTCAAAAAAATCTGCATAAATAAGCTTATATTTAACCCTGCTTGGTGAGCTATCTAAAAGCGAGGTTTTATTAAATCTCTTTCTGTAATAATACCTAGCTTCCTTTAAAAATGCCACTTTTTTATCATAATTTTGTAAAAAGAAAGTTAAGATAAAAATAACATCTTCGCCATAAGATAAATCCTTTTCAAAATGCAAGTTATCATCTAAAAATTCTCTTTTAAAAAGCACAGAATTTGTAGCAAGTTGTATAAAGGTATCTAAATTTTTTATGTCTTTTACGCAAGTTTTTTTAAACTTAAAATTTAAGCTATGACTGTCCTTATATCTAACAACTCTTCTTTCTCTATAAAAGATAAAATTTGCACAAAGCATAGCTAAATTTTTATCATTTTTTTTAGTTAAGAATTTATCCATTTCATAAAAAAAATTTCTATCTAAAATATCATCACTATCTGCAAAATTTACAAATGTAGCTTTTATATCACTTTTTTTAAGATAAGATAAGCCCAAATTTCTAGCAGAACTAACTCCCTCATTTTGTTTATATATGTAGTGTATGTTTTTAGGATATTTTTTAAGATATTTTTTAATGATAAAAAAGCTTTCATCGTTTGAGCCATCATCTACAAGTATAAGCGTGATATTTCTTTTAAAATCAAGCCTTTGATTTATGATAGAAAGTAAAAAATCATCTAGATATTTAGCACAGTTATAAAGAGGCGAAATTATGACATAACTTTGCCTCGCCTTATATTTTTTAAGCAAGAATTTTTTAAAAAAATTTATGCAAGGATAAAGCAAAGCACCTTTAAAAAAATATCTTGAAAGCTTTAAGGTATTTTCACTTAGGTAAAACATTTTTGCCCTTAAAAATTTTCATATCCTTAAAAAAAAGCCTTGGAGAGCTAATAAATTTTCTAAATAATCTATAAAATTTAAAATGAGAAATATAAATTTTTAAAAAATTTCCGCCCTTTTGTTTGCCGTATTTTATCTCGTATAAATAAGGCTTGTAAGCTAAATTTTTTAAAGGAAAATTTCTTTGTTTTTCTAAGTTTTTAAATTCTTTTTCATAAATTTTAAGCCTCTCAAAAAAAAGCTTGTGATTTTTTTCTCTATTATCAAAATAGCCATTTTGATTTATGGCTTCGTGATAAAAATGCAGTGCATAAAGTCCAAGATACATAGTTTCGTATCCTAAAAGTGAAAATAAGGCACGAAAGCCCTCATAAGTATCAAAGTTCCAATTTCTAGCATCGTAAGCTAAATTCCTTGGCATTTTTTCAAAAGATAAGGTTTTTAGCATAAGCCTAGCCAAAAAATCAAAATCCTCATAACCATGTCCAAGAAAATTCTCATCAAAGCCGCCAAGTTCTAAGAATTTTTGCTTATTTACAACAAGCACAGATGAAGCACTAGCTAGGTTTAAAACTATCTTTTTTTCAGCTCTTAAAATATCATTTTGCGCCAAAGTATCCCACAAAGCCTCATCAACAGAGTTTAAAAACTCGCTACCCTCTTTGCTTAGATAAAGACAGGGCAGTAAAAAAAACTCTTCCTCTTTTTCATCGATTTTTCTTATCTTAATAAGCTCTAAAATTTTTTCTAAACTTTTTTGGGATAAAAAACAATCTATGTCTAAAAACAAAAGCACCTTAGAATTGGCTTTTAAAGCACCTAAATTTCTACAAGCTCCTTGAGAAAAAACCTTTTGTTTTTCATCCTTTAAATAAATATGCCCTTGTCTTAAGAGCTCATCTTTAAAATCAAAATCCTCGCTTGAAAAACCCTCGACAAAGATAAATTCCAAATTCTCATCACTCTTAAAAGAGTGAATTTTTTTAAAAAGCCTTTCTTTTATGAAAGGTCTTTCTTTACTAAGTCCAAAGGGAATGATGATAGAAAGCTTCACAAACTGCCTTTTTACTTAAACCACGAGGCAATCTTATCGAAAAAACCTTGTTGTTCTTGATGAATTCCCTCTTCATTTACTCCAAAACTTTCGTTTAATTTTGCTAAAAGCTCTTTTTGTTCGTCATTTATGTGCTTAGGAAAGCTTATGCTAATTTGCACTATTTGCCTGCCTATCTCCTCGCTGTGTATGTCCTTTACACCCTCTTTTTCTAAAACAAAATGATCACCGTCTTTCGCACCCACAGGCAGTTCCAAAAAGGCATGTCCTCTTATGGTAGGAATTTTTACCTTTGCTCCAAGTGCTGCTTGAGTGAAGAAAACAGGGAATTTGAGGTATATATCGCTACCATCTCTTATAAAGGTTTCATCATCTTGCACCGAAATTTTAACCAGCAAAGCCCCTCTAGAGCCGCTTTGAGTGAGATTTCCTCTTTGTGCTACTCTTAAACTCATCGCATCATCAATGCCTTCTGGTATGTCAAGCTCTATGCTGTCTCTTTTATTTTCATATCCTAAACCGGAGCAAGTTTTACATTTGTCTTTAACAATGCTTCCCTCGCCCCTACACTCATCGCAGGTTTGAACAAAGGTCATAAAGCCTCTGCTAAGGCCAACTTGTCCCCTGCCCTCGCACTTAGGACAAATTTTTACTTCTCCGTCTTTTGAGCCTGTACCCTTGCAATCTTTGCAAAAGCTCTTATACATAAATTCTACATTTTTTTTAGTGCCAAATACAGCTTCTTTAAAGCTTATAACAAGTGGTATTGATAAATTTTCGCTGTATTTTTCACTGCTTTGCCTTTTGTTTCTTTTTCTTGAGCCTGAAAAGCCAAAAAAATCCGAAAAAATGCCCTCTATGTCTATATCGGCGAAATTAAAACCAGAGCCTTGCATACTGCTTTTAAGACCGTCTCGTCCATATCTGTCATAAATAGACCTTTTCTCATCATCGCTTAAAATTTCATAAGCTTCGTTTATGAGTTTAAATCTAGCCTCAGCCTCTTTATCGCCTTGATTTCTATCTGGGTGGTATTTTAAAGCTAGTTTTCTATAAGCTTTTTTTATACTGTCTTTATCTGCTGTTCTTGTGATTTCTAGTAACTCGTAGTAATCAATCTCCACTATGTTGTCCTTTTTTAAAGTAAAATTTGTATTTTAACAATATTTCTTATATTTTTAAGAAATATTATAAGTTTTTTTTGTGTAAAATTTTTCATTTTACATGTAAAATTACTTTATAATTTCATAAGCTTTAAATATTTTTTGTTATACTTAGACTATTGTTATACTTAGACTATTGTTTTAAAGGACTTGAGATGGTAAATGTAATTATGATAGAAGATGATAGCGAATTTGCAACGCTTTTGTCTGAATACTTAGCCCAATTCAACATCAAGATAAAAAATTACGAAGATCCTCGTCAGGCTCTGTCTTGCGATGTGTCTTTGTTTGACTGCTTAATTCTTGATTTAACCTTGCCTGATATAGACGGGCTTGAAATTTGCAAGAAAATTCGCAGAAAAAGCGATATACCTATCATTATCTCATCAGCTAGAGGCGATATCAGTGATAAGGTTGTTGGCTTTCAAATCGGTGCTGATGATTACTTACCAAAACCTTATGATCCTAAAGAAATGTATGCTAGAATAACCTCTCTTACAAGGAGAGCGAAAAAAAGTGACAGAACAACATTTGATGCAAATTATTTATTTAGAGTGGATGCGAAAAGACATGAAATTTATTATGACAAACAAGTTCTAACACTTACTCCAGCAGAGTATGACATACTTTCTTTTTTGATTAATCAACACGGCTTTGCTGTATCAAGAGAGCAGCTCATACACAATTCAAGTGCCTTAAAATACAAAGATAGCAAAAGCATTGATGTTATTATAGGAAGATTAAGAGCTAAGATAAATGATAGCTCTAAAAATCCTAAACACATATTTTCAGTGCGTGGCATAGGCTATAAACTCATAGGATGAAATACTACTCAACAAGGACTAAGATTACCATAGCCTTTTCTTTGGCCTTTTTTTTCATTTGTATGTTTTTTATAGTAACGGTTTATCTAGAAATTCAAAAAAATAATAAAAAGCTAAATGAACAGCAACAGCACTTCGTAGATAACATACTAAACAACTATAACGCCAGCTACGATAAAGATATAATAGTATATTTGCAAAGTACCGGTTTTAAGATATTACATGATGATGAGTTAGCGCAAAGGGTAAAAAAACACGGCACGGTAAGTTTTTCTACAGTTAAATTTTATGGAGAATTTAAGCTAATATCTTATAAAAATCAGCTTTTTTTGTGGTTAAAAAACAGCCAATACGACTTGGTTTTATATATAAATAGAGCTTATATAAGCTTTGAGTTTTTGCTTTTTGGCTTTTTGCTTGCTATATTTTTCTTTTTGCTTCTTTATTTTGCAATCATGGAGTATTTAAACCCGCTTAAAATTCTATCAAATCAAATTGACCAGATAATGAAAGGTAAAAAATTCACATCTTACAAATACAAACAAGATGAGATAGGCAAAATAGCCTTTGAATTTTTTAACATCTTAGATAAAAATCAAAATTTACTCTACTCAAGACAGTTCTTCCTAAGAGCCATTATGCATGAGCTTAAAACGCCGATTGGCAAGGGCATGATAATAGCACAGCTACTAAATGACGAAAAGCAAAAAAACAGATTGTTAAAGGTTTTTAAAAGACTTGATTCTTTAATAAATGAATCAGCTAAAATGGAAAATTTGTTCTCAAAAAGCTATGTGTTAGAGCCTAAAGAATACAAATTTAAAGAACTAGTTATGGCTGCTAAGGATTTATTGATGATTGATGATTTTGATAATAAGGTCATAATCGCAAGAGGAGAGGATATAAAGCTTACAGCGGACATAGAAACCTGTGCTTTGGTCTTAAAAAATCTTATAGATAATGCCATAAAATACTCTCTTGATGGTATTTGCATAATAGAATGCTTTGATGAGTATGTCATAGTCAAAAACAAGGCAAAGGCACCGCTTAAATATAAATTTGAGGAATACACAAAGGCCTTTGTTAGAGAAAAAGGAAACAAGCAAAAAGGCATGGGACTTGGACTTTACATAGTGGATCAAATTTGCTCAATGTGTAATCTTAGCCTAAATTACAGCTTTGAAAATTATTATCATATATTTAAAATATCAAGGGTGAAATATGGCCAATGAAAAGATAAATGAGCTAGTAAATAACCTAAGCCTTTTGCCTAGCATTGGTAAAAAATCAGCCCTAAGGCTTGCGTATTTCTTAAGCAAAGAACACAGCCTTAGCCTAAAAATCGCACACAACATAGAAGAGGTGGTTCGCTTCGTAAAACCTTGCATAAGGTGCGGAAATTTAAGTGATGATGAGTTGTGCGAGTTTTGCGTAAATGAAAATAGAGATAAATCCTTGCTTTGCATAGTCGAATCAGCTAAGGATATATTAATCATAGAGGAAAGCTCTAGTTTTAACGGGCTTTATTTTGTGCTTGATGAAATAAGCGATGATAAAATAGACAAGCTAAGAGCCATGATAAATATAAATTCTTGCAAGGAATTAATCTTTGCCTTAACGCACTCCGTGCATTCTGACGCTTCGTATTTTTTCATAGAAGAAAAACTTAAGGATTTAAATTTAAGCTTTTCTAAGATAGCGCAAGGAATTCCTAGCGGGGTGAGTCTTGAAAATGTTGATTTAATCTCCTTGCATAAGGCCATAGCCTTTAGAACGAAGTTGGATTAAAATCCGTGCTGCTTAAATTTTGCTCGCAGTCCTCGCAGCCCTCCTCACTTAAAAACATCTCGTATTTTAAATCATTTTTTGAAAAATTAAAATAAGAATTAAAAGTTAATAAACTAACATCAAGACCCATGAAACCTAACTTTGCTTCATAAAAATTCACAAAGTCTTCATCAACTTTGGCAAAGATAAAATTTCTCTCATCAAATTTAAACACAAAAATATCATCTATGCAAAAAAAATCCTGTATCAAAGCATGCTTAAAATGTCTAGGCGTGTTTACGCCAAGGTAAAACAAATCATCTTTTTTATGCAAACTTACACTAAACTCATCGCTTAAATAGCCATCTTTGTATATGTAATAGCTGTGATTTGACAGATTATATAAAAAATCATTTTCTTTGATATTTTTTCTCCAAAGCTCCCATTTTGCGTCTTTTGAAAATAATTTTCTTCCAGATAAATTAGCAGTATTAAACAAACTTTCCTCCAAATTCACATTTGAAGCAAAGAAAAGCTTGTTTAAATCAACAAATTCAGGCTCATCTTTAAAAAACACTTCCTCATCTAAGCTGGTAAAATAGTCCTCAAGCTCTACGGAGTTTTCTTTTAAATTTGTAATTTTTAGACTATAAATTTCATCTTTAAAGCTTAGTTGATACGAATAAAAGGCGTTTGAAAAGCTAAATTTAGTTAAGCCTTCACTAAGCTCGATAAAAGCATCCTTTAAACTAAAAACTTTTTCGTTTTTCTTATCTTGTATATTAAAAATAGAATCTATGCAGTATAAGCTAGTGTTTTCATCAAGCGAATTTAACTTACAGTCAAATTTTAAACCCAGGATATAGGCCTCATTTTCAAGAAATATTTTAGCCTTATCTTGCTCTTTTTCGCTAAATTCTGCGCTGTTATTTAGCTTAGTAAAATTAGCCTCTTGTCTATCTTTATCTTGTTTATCGCAAGATATGAAAAAAAGTAAAAAAATGATAAAAACTAATCTAAGCATAATTTTAAATCCAAAAAAATCCTAATTTCTTACCAAAGTTTTATTAATTTTAATATAATAAAAGTATCAAAGTAAAGAGTATTTAATGAGATTAAGAAAAAAAGATATTATAAATTTACGAAAAATAGCAAGTGATCCTAAAAAGGTCTTTGTGCTTTTAATCCTTGGGACTTTGATATTTTTCCTAAACTCCTTTATAGCAAGTCAAGACTACTTGCAAGGCAAGGTCGTAAAGGTAATAGATGGCGATACTATCACACTCTTAGATGAGGCAAAAAAAACTCATAGAATTCGCCTCTTTGCAATAGACGCACCAGAATCAAATCAGGCCTTTGGCAAAAAATCAAGAGACTTTCTAGCCTCTATGATAGCTTCAAAACACATAAAGGCCATAAAAAAGGATAAGGATAAATATGGAAGGATTATTGCTAAGATAGAATTAAACAATGAGGACATTAACAAAAAAATGGTGGAAAACGGCTACGCTTGGGCTTACACTTACTACAGTGATATATATAAAAAATACGAAGAGCAAGCACGGTCTCAAAAACTAGGTCTTTGGGTTGATAAAAACCCGATAGAACCTTATAAATGGCGAAAGATGAATGATAAAAATGACTAAGCTTATAATGACTTTTTTTGTGCTGCTTTTTTTCAGTGCTTGTTATATAAATGAAAGAGGTATATCAAATAGGTATTATGATGACTGTACCTATTATTACGACGCTACGGGAACTTACCGCGAAAGCTGTCCTAAAAATTGGATTGATATACCGTATCTAAAGCCTTAGTTCTTTTTGCTCATCAAGTCAGCAACCATGGCCATGCCATCAGCTTGAGTTGGCATGGCGGCGGGTTTTACGCTCTCTTTATCTTGTTTGTCTTCGTTCTCTGTTTCGCTTGAGTCTGAAAGCTTTTTGTTTTGCGGTCTTTCCATTTTAAAGATATGAGCGTCAGTAACCACTACTTGCATATTTGCTTCAAACACTTTTATTTCTTTTACAAAACCTGAAACCTTCACTTCCCTTTTTCTTGAATTCTCATCAAACAAAGCCTGTGCTTCTAAGAATAAAACATCGCCAAATTTTAAGGGAGCATAAAAATAACTCTTGGATGAAATTAAGACGGAGTATTCTTTATTCACCGCAGCTAAGGCTACATAATTTGCCGCTGCAAAAACAAAGGCGTTAAGAAGCAGGCCTTGCTCATCCACTATCATATCAGCTGTGCCTACAAAAATAGACTTGGCATGATTTTTGCTTATCTCATATATATGCCCGCAAAGGTTATTATTTATTTCAGGGCAGGATATTAACTCACTCTTAGCGTGAGCTAAATCCTCTTGTGAGACATACTGTTCTATCTGTGCGTCTACAAAACTCTCGGGATTAGTCATTACTCAACCTTTATAAAATATTAACCTTCAAACCTTGTGAGTATATCGACTAAAAAGAAATTAACTTCATAGTTTTTTATAATTTTCTTGTAAATTTAAATTCTTTAACTTAGGCTAGCCTTTTAAGCTAGCAAAGTTAATTTTTTATCAAAACAAAGCACTCTTTTTCATCAAAAAGCCCCAAAGATAAATCCCTTTTTTCCTTTGGCATTAGTTTGCATTCCTCTTTTAGCAAAACCACATCAAGGCCTTGTATTTGGTTATTTTCTTGTCTTAAATCATTGCTTGGAATGAAATTTTCATGCTTTAAGATGTAATTTTTCTCATTAAAGCCTATGATATACTCATTATCCTTTATCTGTGATGCTAAAAATATTATGTTATTGTTATCTTTATTTAGGGATTTTACTAATAAATTTAAAAAATTTTCATTTTTATTAAGAGACTTTAAAAACTCGCATAATTTTAAAAACAAAGTATAATCCGTGCTAAGTGCCAAATTTTTAGGCACAAGCTCTTCATTGCTTGCCTTGTAAAGAGCCATAAAATGACTTATATCCTCAAATTCATACAAAAAATTATTAGCATAAAAACTAAGCGCTATGGCTAGATAATCAGCACTTAGCCTCTCATCTTTTATGGCAAGCAAGGTTAATCTAGCCTTTTTCAAGGCCTTTAATTTTAAGCTTTTATCTAAATTTACTTTGGCAAATTTAGCCTCTAGGGCGTGTCTTATGAGATTATAACTTGCTGTTCTTTGTTCGTGTTTACTAAGGCTTGTTAAGTCCTGCTCCAAAAACTTGTCAAACACATTATCTAAGGCATTAAGTTTTAAGGCAAAAAAGCTAGATAAGAGCGTGTAAAAAACAATAAATTCTCTTATCCTCAAAGCTAAATAATTCATAGTTTTCACATCCTTTTAACTCATCTTTTATCTTGCTGCCCTTATAAAGCGCGAAAATGGTGTTTTTATCACAAAAATTCATACAAAGATTTACAAGCTCTTTAACAGGCATCAAAGCTCTTGAGCTTATCACATCGGCTTTTATGTTTAAGTTGCTATCTTGAATTTTACTCTTTTGTATGCTTAAATTTTTGAGTTTTAACTCACTTTTTAGCAAAAATAAAAAGGCATTTTTTTTCGAATTTGGCTCAAATAAATAAAAATCAGCCTCCAGTAAAAAGGCTAAAAAAATAGCAGGAAAGCCCGCTCCACTGCCAACATCTACTATATTTTTGGCATAAGTTAAATCCTTAAAATCAAGCACTTTTATACTATCTAGAATTTCTTTTTCTAAGCTCTTAAATCCGCTTATATTATGCACTTTTTGATAGGCTAAAAAAATTTTTTCATAAGAAAGTATCCTAGAAAAAAACATATCTTTTTTTTCTGTACTTAGCTGTTTTAAAAAATTTGATTTTTGCTCTATCAAGCTTAAATTCAAGATAAATGCCCCATTTTTTCTTCTTTTATCTTTAAATAATCTTGGTTAAATTCATTTGAAGAAATTTTTATAGGAATTCTCTTTTTTACCTCTACTTTTAGGCTATTGATTTTTAAAGGATTGTTTGTTATCAAATTTATAGCCTTTATCTTGTAATAATCTAAGATAAAATCCACCACATCGTACTTTCTTTCATCTGCCTTAAAGCCAAGTTTTAAATTTGCTTCTATGGTATCTAAGCCCTTATCTTGCAAGGCATAGGCATTGATTTTATTTAACAATCCTATGCCCCTGCCCTCTTGCCTTAGGTAAATTACCAAGCCGCCGTGTTCTTGTATGTATTTTAAAGCATACTCAAGTTGGGCACCACAGTCGCATTTTAAAGATAGCAAAGCGTCTCCTGTTAGGCATTCTGAGTGAATTCTAACATTTACAACATCTCCTAAATCTTTACTCATTATGCACAAATGCTCTTTCTCGCCCTCTTTAAAACTTTGCACCTTAAACATTCCTAATTTAGTAGGTAAATTTGCAAGTTCTGATACTTTTATGTCCATATATTAAAACCTTTATACTATAATTTAAGGAGATTTTAGCCAAAAAAAGGAAACTTATGTTTAAAAGATTTAGAAGGCTTAGATTTAATGAAAATTTAAGACTTATGTTAAAAGAAACTAGCCTAGAAATACGAGATTTTATATATCCTTTATTTGTGGTAAGAGGCGAAGGCGTGAAAAACGAAATTTCATCCATGCCCGGCGTGTTTCAAATGAGCTTAGATAATATCTTAAAAGAGTGCGAAGAATTGCAAGAATTAGGCATTAAGGCCATAATACTTTTTGGAGTTTTAGAAAGCGAAGAAAAAGATAGTATAGGAAGTGAAGCCTTAGATGATGATTCTTTGATAGCAAGCAGCATAAGAGAAATCAAAAAAAAGTTTCCAAACTTGTTTGTAATTAGCGATTTATGCTTTTGCGAATACACAGAACACGGGCACTGCGGCATAATAAATCCTAAAACAAAAACAGTTGATAATGACGCTACGCTTGAAATTTCAGCAAAACAAGCCTTAGTTCATGCAAGGGCTGGTGTTGATATGATAGCACCAAGCGGTATGATGGATGGCATTATACACACCTTAAGAGAGGCTTTAGATACTAACGGCTTTGAAAATTTGCCCATTATGTCGTATTCTACAAAATTTGCTTCGGCGTATTATGGTCCCTTTAGAGAGGTTGCTGGCTCAAGCCCTAGTTATGGAGACAGAAAGACATACCAAATGGACTTTGCAAATGCCAAAGAAGCCTTGCTTGAAAGCTTAGAAGATGAGTTGCAAGGTGCTGATATCTTGATGATAAAACCAGCACTTGCTTATCTTGACATTGTCAAAGAACTTAGCTTAAATACCAAGTTGCCAATCTGCGTTTATAATGTAAGCGGGGAATACGCCTTACTTAAGGCTGGAGAAAAAGCTGGTGTGATTGACTATGAAAAGGTGCTTTTAGAAAGTATGATAGCATTCAAAAGAGCTGGAGCAAAACTTATAATCTCGTATCACGCTAAGGAAGTAGCAAAACTTTTAAAGGATAACTTATGAGGCATTTTTTAAGCTTGAAAGACTACACAAAAGATGAAATTTTAGAGCTAATCAAAGGTGCTGTAAATATAAAAAAAGAGCCTAGAAAACTGCTTGTAGATAAAAGATTGGCTATGATTTTTGAAAAAAATTCAACTAGAACAAGAATGGCTTTTGAGTTGGCCATAACAGAACTTGGAGGCAAGGCTTTGTTTTTGAGTGCAAACGACTTACAGCTAAGCAGGGGTGAGCCTATAAAGGATACGGCAAGGGTTATTGGCTCTATGGTTGATTTTGTCATGCTTAGGGTTAATAAGCACGAAACGCTTTTAGAATTTGCCAAATACTCAAAGGCACCTGTTATAAACGCACTTAGTGATTTGTATCATCCCACGCAAGTTTTAGGAGATTTGCTAACCATACAAGAGTATAAAAAAGAAGGCAAAATAGCTTTTGTAGGCGATACAAACAATATGTGTAATTCTTGGTTGATTGCCGCTTCTATCTTAGGATATGAACTTAGCGTTGCTTATCCTGAAAATTACAAGATAGCTCCTGAAATTTTAGACATAGTAAAAGAAAATGCTAAAAAAAGCGGAGCAAAAATAGAATTTTACAATGACAAAACAAAGGCCATAAAAGGCAAAGATGTTGTTATAACTGATACTTGGGTTTCTATGGGACAAGAAAGCGAAAAAGAGAAAAAGCTAAAAGACTTTAAAGACTTTATGATAGATAAACAGGCTATGTCTTTTGCAAACCAAGGCGCAATCTTGCTTCACTGTTTGCCAGCATACAGAGGCTACGAGGTAAGTGAGGAAATTTTTGAAGAACATAGCGAGGTGATTTTTAACGAAGCGGTAAATAGATTGTACGTGGTAAAATCTTTGCTTTGCTTTTTAAGCTCAATTAAATGTTAAAGGGATAGATATGAAAAACAATCTTGTAAAATCCTCAACTTCCATCGATAAGATAAATGAATTTAGCAAATCTTTAGGCTTAAAAGATAACGAAAAAACTGTGTTAGAGGTGGTAAAAAGCACTGATACTACAAAATTACTAAATTTAAGGCAGGGTTCTTACTCTAATCCCGAGCCTTGGTTTATCATAGATGAAGACGATAAGGTGCATACTATCTTATCCATCGCTAGTCTTAAGGATTTGCTAGAAAATGTTAGAGAATTAAGAAAAGAAAATTTCGAGCTAAGGCTTGAAAAGGCTATATTTCAACGAGTTCCTATAGATTTTAATGATGTATGGCTTGTGGCCATGGATGAGATTAAAAAACAGATGATGAAAGGTGTGAGCGATTTAAGCATAGATTTAGATGTTTTGTTAGAGCAGATTAAAAAAGAACATCCAAATTTATTTGTAGATGTAAATGCTTTTTTGGCAGGAAAAGACGAAAATGAGAGATTATAAGGCCTTTACTCGCTTTTCCAAAGCAGGACCTAGATACACATCTTATCCCACTGCTGTTGAATTTAATACCTCTTTTAGCTATGATGATTACATATCAAGGCTTCGTTCCTTGGATAAAGAATTATCGCTTTATTTTCATCTTCCCTTTTGTAGGTCTGCTTGTTATTTTTGCGGTTGCAATGTCATATACACGGCTAAAGAGGAGCTTAAAAGTAGATACATCGACTTTTTATTTAAAGAGCTTGATATACTAAAAAATACCATAAACACCGAACAAAAGGTCATACAGCTTCATTTTGGTGGCGGCACTCCAACCTTTTTTTCAGCTGCTTATCTTGAAAAACTTATAAAAAAGATAAAATCCACTTTCACAAATTTTGATGAAAATGCTGAGCTTAGCTGCGAGATTGACCCAAGATTTTTAAACGAGGAGCAAGCCCAGCTTCTTTGCAACGAAGGCTTTAACAGGATAAGCTTTGGCGTGCAAGATTTTGACGAAAGAGTGCAAAAAGAAATTCACAGAATTCAAAGCTTTGAGCTTAGCAAAAACGCTATACAAATGATGAGAGATAGGGGCATAAAGTCCATAAATATAGACCTTATCTACGGGCTTCCTTATCAAAATTTGCAAAGTTTTGCTAAAACCTTGGACAAGGTCATGCTATTAAATCCCGATAGGCTTGCTATATTTAACTACGCTCATGTTCCTTGGCTTAAAAAAAATATGAGAAAATTTGATGAAAGCACACTGCCAAGCCCTGATGAAAAACTTGAAATTTTGGAGTATTGCGAGAAATTCTTGACAAAAAATTCTTACAAGATGATAGGAATGGACCATTTTGCAAAAGAAGATGATGAGTTATTTAAGGCTCTTAAAAATGGAAGTTTGCATAGGAATTTTCAAGGATACACAACAAAGGGCGGTGCAGCCTTAATAGGCGTAGGACTTACGAGCATTGGAGACGGGGGCAATTATTACGCTCAAAATTACAAGGATATGAAAGCTTATGAAGAGGCTATTTTAAATGGTAAATTGCCCTTTGAAAAGGGAATTGTATTACATGATGATGATATGCTAAGAAAAAAAGTTATCATGTCTTTGATGTCGAATTTTTACTTAAATATAAAAGATATAGAGGATAAATTTAAGATAAATTTTTGGCAATATTTTGAGGATGCTTTAAAGCAGCTGGAGGAATACAAGGACTTTTACGATATAAAAGATAAGGAAATTTTTGTAAATGAAACCGGGGTTTTGTTGATTAGAAACATAGCTATGTGTTTTGATGCTTATATGTATAAATTTAGCGATGATAAAAAAGTATTTTCAAAGACTGTGTAATGTTAAATAATATCAAAAATATAAGTTCTGCCTGCGTTAAATGCGGAAAGTGCATACAATCTTGCACTGTTTATGACATAAAAAAAGACGAAACTAACTCACCACGCGGTTTTTTAGACCTAATTTCTGCTTATAAAGATGAGAATTTAAAGCTTGATAAAGGCTTAAAAAAGGTATTTGAATCTTGCTTTTTATGTACTAGGTGCGTGGAAGTTTGCCCTAGCAATATCAGGGTGGATACTGCCATTGAGGCGGTTCGCTTTGACATAGTCAAGCAAATGGGCATAGCTTGGTATAAAAAGATTATGCTATACCTGCTTTCTCATAGAAAAGTTATGGATTTAGCAGCAAAATTTGGCTATGTGTTTCAATCCTGTGCCTTTAAAATTCAAGACAATTCTATGATGAGGGCTAAATTTTCTTTGCCTATGATTAAAAAAGATAGGCTCTTAATTGCCTTTAAGAAAAAAAGCTTTTTAAACTCAAACCCAAATTTTATAGATAATAAAGGCGAAAAAAGCATAGCATTATTTGTTGGTTGCCTTGCTAATTATTCTTATACAAGCACGGCATTTAGCATACTAAAGATAGCTAAAAAGCTAAATATAAATGTGGATTTAATGCAAAAGCAAGTTTGTTGCGGTGCGCCGCATTACTTTACCGGAGATTTTAAAACCGTTGAAAGCTTAGCCAAAAAAAATATAAGTTATTTTGAGGAAAAGCTCAAAAAAGTAGAAGCTATCATAATCCCCGAGGCCACATGTTCGGCTATGATAAGGGTTGATTATGAGCATTTTTTCAAGCTTATAAATGATGAAGAGTGGGCTAAAAGAGCTAGAAAAGTTAGCGAGAGAATTTTCATAGCAAGTAAGTATTTTTATGAATTTACGCCTTTACTTCAAGTGCTTCAAAAACTGCCAAAGAAAGATTATAAACTTACTTATCACGACCCTTGTCATTCTAAAAAAATGCAGGGCTATCACAAGGAAGTAAGAGAGCTTTTAAAGGTTAATTTTAAATTTAAAGAGCTAGACGACACAAATTCTTGCTGTGGTTTTGGCGGGCTTAGTATGCAAAGTGATTACTACGATGAGGCCTTAAAAGTGGGCTTAAAAAGAGTAAAAGACATAGAAAAAAGTGAGGCGCAAATTCTTAGTGCTGAGTGCTCAGCTTGCAGAATGCAGCTTAGCAATGCCTTGCACCAAAGCAAATCAAACACAAACTTTAAAGCTCCCTTAGAGCTTATAGCTTCTTGTTTTGATGAGACTTAATCTTTGCTAGTTTTAAAGCTGTTTTAACCGCTTCTATGTAGCTTTTATTGCTTATCTTAGCGTTTTTATAGGCCTTATCAAAGGCTGTGCCATGGTCTGGGCTTGTCCTTATGATAGGCAAATTTAAACTTATATTCACACTTTCATCAAAATACAAGGCCTTAAGAGGCGCTAAGGCTAAATCATGATACATGCTAACCAAACGGTTACATCTTTTCAAAGCATCAGCCCTAAAAGCCGTATCAGCCACTAATAAATCCTCAAGATATATATTTTTACCGCTAGAACTAGCCTCACAGTGCCTTAAAAAATTCTCATCGGCAATCAACTTTTCAAGCACTTGCTTGCTTTGCTCTTTTTGCTTAAGATAAACATTGCTTATCCTAATAGCCCTTAGCATTATCTCTTCCTCCTCTCCGCCTATGGTCTTAAAATCGGACGCGTGAGGGTTAAAGGCCAAGACACCTATTTTTTTAAAATTGCTACTCTTATAAAGATTTATAAAAAAATTACAAAGTTTTTCAACGGTTATATGCTTACTTACATCTCTGAGCGCTATGTGCTCGGTAAATAGGGCTACAAAAAGCTTTTTATTGCCAAGAACCATTATGGCTTCTTGCTTGAAAAAATCCCTCAAGGCCTCAGTATGCCCCTTGTATAAAATTCCAGCTTCCTGCCAGGCCTTTTTATGAATGCTCAATGTTACCAAAGCCTTGGCATAATTCATAGAAACGAAATTGCAAGCTGCCTTAAATGAGGCAAAAGAATACGCCCCGCTTTTTTTGTCAATTTGCGAAGGCCTTATCTCATAATCACTTTCATAAGATACATCAAGCTTGGAATAAAATTTATTTCCTTTAAAAACGCAATCTTTGCTACCGTAAAATTCAACTATATGAAAATCTTTTGGAAGTTTTTTATCTAAAAGCTTGCAGGCTTTTAGTAGTAAATTTTTATGTATGAAATAATACGGAGTGCAAATTTTACTAAGCTTTTTATGACTTTTTAAGATAAGCTCTAAAGAAATTCCGTTTAAATCCCCGACGCTAACAGCAATCTTAGCCACACAATTCCTTCATCTGTAAAATAGCCTCTTTTAAGCCTACAAATACGGCTCTTGCTATTATGCTTTGGCCTATGTTTAGTTCTTGTATCTCTTTTATCTTGACTATTTCTTTGACATTTTTATAGTTAAGCCCATGCCCAGCTGCTACCTTTAAACCAAGCTCCTTAGCCTTTAAGGCACAGTCTTTTATGCTGCTAAGCTCCTCATCTAGAATTTTAAATAATTTATCTTTTTTTACATCTAATTCTTTTATCGCGTAAGGTGTTTTTAAGATATTTGTAAAAATAGCACTGTGTAAATTTGCAAACACCCCCGTATGAAGCTCTATAAAATCAGCTTCAAGCTCGCAGGCCTTGTGAATATTCTCAAGCTTTGCATCGATAAATAAAGATACTTCTATACCCTCATCTTTAAGTGTTTTTATGATGTCTTTTAAATTCTTTAAATTTAAATTTAAACCGCCCTCAGTGGTAAGCTCTTGCCTTTTTTCAGGCACTAAGGTAATTCTAAAAGGCCTTGCTTTTAAGGCTATGTCTATCATCTCTTTTGAGGTGGAACACTCCAAATTCACTATACTCTTACAATGAGTAAGTATGTCCTTTAAGTCATTTTCATTAGTATGGCGTCTATCCTCTCTTACATGCAAGGTTATTTGGTCAACCAAGCTAGATACCAAAATCGCAGCCTCCAATAAATTAGGCTCATCTACCATCCTAGCTTGTCTTAAAACGGCAATATGGTCAATATTTACACCCAAAAGCATGAAAAATCCTTAAATTTTTAGTAAAATTATACTCTATTTTAAAGGAAAAAATATGATTTTAGGCATAGATTTAGGCTCAAATACGCTAAGAGCCGTTTTAATGGATGAGAATTTAACTGTGATAAAAGAGGCTGAATTTATAGTGGCTGCTGCTAAAAATTTATCTCAAAATAATCTAATAAGCAATGAAGCCATAGCTCGTTTAAAAAACGCCTTGCGAAATTTAAAGGAACAAAATTTTGACCTTACAAAAGCAAGAGCAGTCGCAACAGCTGCCTTTAGAAAGGCTAAGAACACAGAGCTTATTTTCAAGGAAATAAAGGATGAATTTAATATAGAATTTAAGCTAATTGATGCCAAAGAGGAGGCTAGATTAAGCGTTTTAGGTATGCAAAATGCTCTTAATAAATTAGGTATAAAGGATAAAAAACTTCTATTTTGCGACCTAGGCGGTGCATCTTGCGAGCTTTCTTTTGCAAATACCACTAAAAGCTTTGACTTTGGCATAATAAGCTTTTATGAAAAGGCCATGAAAGCCGAAAACTTAGGGAAAAACTATAAAATTTCAAGTCTAAAAACAAGGGATAAGATACTTAAATTTCATTTTTTACTAAAAGATAGAAAGCTTAAAAACATAGCTATCTTAGCCTTTAAAGAGGTATTTTTAGCTAAGAGTTTTTTAAGAAAAAGCAAGGCTAAAAAAATTGTGCTAAACTCAGGAGTTCCTACGGCATTAGTAGCACTAAAACAAGGGCTTTTATATGAGGAATATAATGCTAGTTTGATAAATGGTAAAAAGCTTTATAGAGGGGATTTTTTGTATTATGGCTTAAAGCTTTGGTATATGAGCGAAGAAAAGGCCTGCCTTTTGGTTGGCAAAAATCGCAAAAACTACCTAGTCGCTGGCTGCTTTTTACTCTATGCACTCTTTGAAAAAGAAGAGCTGATAGTAGTTGATGAGGGCATTAGAGAGGGTATTTGCATAGATTTTATGAAAGAATTTCGATGCTAACTTCAGTCTTTTTAGGACTATCTTTTATGTCAATTACTCTTAGTTCCTTTGGCAAAACACTTAGCAAGGCTTCATTACTTTCAACTTGATTTTGCGCCATAATCCTAAGCAACAAGCCTCTATAAGCCTTGGCAAAATGACTTAGCACCTTTTTATCTTTAAAAAATTTATAAGTGTAAAATTTCTTGCTTGGCACATAAAATTTATCATAAAATGAAGCTCTTAAATCAAGCACCTGCTCATCTTGCAAAAACTCATCTAAAGCCTTTGAAAAAGTCTTTTTGTAAAAATTTGCTATATCTTCATTGTTAAGCTTAGCGCCTTGTTTGAATTTGTAGTTTGTAATGCTATCTTTAGCCAAAATAGGGCCAAAAAGATTTGAAAATATAATGGTGTTATTCTTAACATACTCTTTTGCACTTTCATCAAGAGAGGCAAAATCAAGATATTTATAAGACACCCCGCTATATCTAGTAATGGCCATTGAGGTCTTAGCCTTAAAAATGTCTCCTTTAAAGGCCAAAATATCATCTTCTTTTTTAAGCTCAAAAAATTTTTCTAAATCTTTTAAAGAAGCAGTATTCACAAAGTCATTGTAAGCTTTTAAGGGCTTTAAGCGTTCCTTGTAAAGCTCCTTAAAGATAAAAGAATTCTCACTAATCTCAGCTAAGCTCGATGAAGAATTCTTAGCCTCACTAGGAGAGAAAAGAATTTTCATACTTAGCTTAAATAAGTGCTTATGATAACGCCGTCATTAAGAGCCACCACTATGCTAGCTCCATTTTTACTAGCTATATCTCCGGCTACAAAGATGCCCTTTACATTACTTTGTTTGTTCTCATCAAACACAGGCACGCCCTTATCATCCACTTCTATGCCGCATTTTTGTAAGAAATCAACAGGAGTTGAACCACCGATAGCATAAATCACTCTATCATAGCTTTCAGTGCTACCATCGTTAAATTTTATCTTAGCCTTGGAGTTTTCATCCTCTATTTCTTGTATATCCACGCCTAGCTTTAGTTTAAGCTTTCCATTTTGATTGCATTCATTTACATCATTTAGGTTGGTATCATTTAATCTTGTAAATTTATCTCGTCTGTAACAAAGGGTTACATCATTATTTTTACACAAATCAACAGCGTATTCAGCGGCAGAATTTCCCCCGCCGACAATTATAATCTTCTCATTTCCTAAAACAGAATTTGCATTAAAATTTATGATTTTATTTAAAGAACTAGGTATTTTGTAATCAGGCTTATTTGGCTTGCCCATTCTACCTATGGCCACTACTATGTTTTTACATTCATAGCTTCCCTTTGTTGTATTCACAACAAAAAATTCACCGTTTTTCTTAACGCTTTCAACCTCACTGTTAAATTCAAGCTCTAAATTGTGCTCCTTAATGGCGTCTCTAAAAGTTTGCAAAGAACTTTCCTTAGTGCCATCCTCAAAAGGAACATGCCCTCTGTTTGTGCTATCGTGGCCTTTGTATTCCTTATCAACCCTTTTGCCATCTTTATAAAATTTCAAAAAAGTTTGACAAATATCATCAGCCTTTTCTAGTATCAAAAGCTCTTTATTTTTCAGCTTTGCCTCAACCCCAGCACCTATGCCAGCGGGACCTGCACCGATTATTATTAAATCAAATCTTCTCATCTAAAACCTCTTTTTTTATAATTTTTTCTAAATTTAATAAATTTGTGTAAATTAAAAGCTATATTAGAGAAATTTTAGTAAAAATTCTAACGCAACTGTTTTAAATTTACACGATTTTATTTCTTTGTGCGTATTTTTTTATGTTTGACTTGCTGAAATTTATCAAATCCTGCGTGCTAGATATGTAAAATGGCAGCTTTGAAATACAGTATTTAAGCACCTCTGAAGCTGCTTTTGCGTCATCTAAAGCCCTGTGGTGGGTGTTTTGTATATTTAACAAATCCTTTAAGGCATTAAGTCCGTATTTTTCACTATCTATCAATCTTTTTGCTAGGTCTATGGTGCAAAGCTTTTGATTTAGCAAAATGCCAAAACCGCATTGATACAAGGAAGCCGAAATAAAATTATAATCAAAAGCCACATTGTGCGCCACAAAGATACTATCTTTTAAAAAAAGCCTGAATTCGTTTAAAATATGCGGCAAGGACGGTGCGTTTTGCAACATAGATGAAGTAAGGCCTGTTAGCTCTTGTATGGTGCTTGGGATGAAATCTGCTCTTATTAAAGAATGAAAGCTGTCAATTTCCTTTGAATTTTGAATTTTATACGCACCAATTTCTATTATCTGCCCTCCTCTTTTAAGGCTTGCGCTGCTTTCTATATCAACCACGCAAAAAATTTCATCTTTAATCTTTGTATGCTTTGCCTTAAGCTCGAATTCGTTTTTTGAGTTCAGCCTCACTCCAAGACCTAGCAATTCTATCATATACTCATCAAGCTCTAAGCCCTGAAGTTCATCAAGCAAAGAAAGTTTATCTATGAGCCAATTATACGGCTTGCTTTGTTTGCTCAAGGCTTCTATGATATGTTCTACTTCGCAACTCAAAATTCAAGCTTTAAAGAATTTATAGAATTTTTATAATCATTTGAGGAAAATATATAAGAACCAGCTACCAAAATATCGGCTCCGGCCTCGTCCAAGTCGCTGGCATTTAAGCCATTTACTCCCCCATCAACCTCTATAAATAATTTTAGGTTTTTGCTATCCACTAGCTTTCTTAATTCTTTTATCTTGTCATAAACTAAATTCAAAAAGCTCTGCCCGCCAAAGCCGGGATTTACGCTCATTAAAAGCACTAAATCGCTGAATTCTAAAAGATGTATTATGCTAGAAATTGGCGTGTGTGGATTAAGAACTATGCCAGCGCCAACGCCGTGTTTTCTTATATACTCACACAGTCTTATAGGGTGTTTTTCAGCTTCTATATGAAAGCTAATGAATTTAGGCTTTAATGGCAAAAAAAGATCCACAAAAAAAGGCACATTTTCAACCATTAAATGTATATCCAAAGGCACAGAACTTATCTTAGAAATATCTTTTAATACGCAAGGTCCAAAGGTTAAATTCGGCACAAAATGACCATCCATAACATCTATGTGAAGCAAATCAGCTCCAGCTTCGCACACTTTAACAATCTCATCTTTTAAATTTAAAAAATCAGCAGATAATAAAGAAGGTGCCACATACATAATCACAAGCCTTTTATTTTTATATCGCGCATTATACTAAAGCTGTGCTTTAAAAAAACTGATATTTTAAGCTTTAATTTTATTTTATTTTGGTATAATCTCGCCTTTAATTAAAATTTAATAAAAGAGGTGTTATATGGCTAGAATTTGTGCTTTATCAGGCAAAGGACCAATGGTTGGTAACAATGTAAGTCACGCGAACAATAAAACAAAAAGAAGATTTTTACCAAATTTAAGAACAGTTCGTATAAAACTAGAGGACGGAACTGTTAAAAAGATACGGGTAGCAGCTTCGACATTAAGAACTCTAAGAAAAAACTCCAAATAAACACGGGGTATCAACTCCGCGTAATTTTATTTTGAATTTGCGTTGCATTTTTATGTAATTTGCTGTTTTTTATGATACAATGGATGTATATTTTTTTAAGGAGAATTTATGTGGCACGAGTATAGAGCCTTAATGACGGAACTTAAGGGCAAGGACAGGCATTTTGATAGTCTTTTTGAAAAACATAATGAACTTGATGATAAAATCAAAGACGCTGAAGAAAATAGAGTTTACCTAGATGATATAGAACTTACTAAATTAAAAAAAGAAAAGTTAAGAATTAAAGAAGAGTTAGGACAGTACCTAGCCAGCTTATCTAAAAAATAAAACAAAATCTATACTTGGAAGGAGGCTTGATGTTTTTCGGAAGCAAAAAAGAGGAAAAGTCTGCTGATTTACAACAAGAAATTCAAAAACTACAGGTGCAAGTGCAGCAGCTAAAAAGCGAAAATGCGCAGCTAAAAGAAAATTTAAAATCTCAAACTAGTAGCGATGCCGCTTCCAAACAAGTATCATTGTTGCTAGATAATCTCATAGATGGTATCTTGGCAAATGTTACCAAAATACAAGGCGACATGACTAACAATGTAAAGCAAGCAGACATCATAGCAAATTCTTCAGAATCAACCGTAAGTGCTATGAATGAGCTAAGCCAAGTAACCTCATCTATAAACGATTCTTTAAATTCTATAGTAGAATCAGCTGACCGTTCAAGAGACACAGCAGGAACCTTGCACAGAAGTGTTGATGAGATAACAAATGTTATAAATTTGATTAAAGATGTTAGCGACCAAACCAATCTTTTAGCTTTAAACGCTGCCATTGAAGCCGCGCGTGCAGGAGAACATGGACGTGGCTTTGCTGTCGTTGCTGACGAGGTTAGAAAACTGGCTGAAAAAACACAAAAAGCAACGGCCGAAGTTGAGATGAATATAAATTTATTAAAGCAAAATGCAAATGAAATGTTTACTCAAAGCGAACAAGTGGAAAAAGTGAGCATATCATCAAGCGAGTATATATCACAGTTCTCAAGCAAATTTGAAGAACTAAAAGATGAGGCAAATTCATCTAACCACCACGCTATGGGTATTACCTCTGAGACTTTTATATCTTTGGTTGAGCTAGATCATGTCGTATTTAAGCTAAATGGATATAGAGCGATAATAGCTGGAAAAGGCGAGACACTCCCAGATCATACTTCTTGTCGTTTAGGAAAATGGTTTGCAGATGAGGGCAAGGAAATTTTTGGCTATTCTCATTTGTTTTCAAAGATTGAGGAGCCGCACAAAGAAGTGCATGAAAATATGAATATAGCCATAAAATTAGCCGCTTCTGAAAAAATTGATGAGGACACACAAAAGCAAATTTTACAAAGATGTGAGGCTGCTGAGAAAAATTCTCAAAAATTATTTGGTATTTTTACAGAGCTACTTGATTTTCACCGCAAACAAGGTGCAAATTCTACACCTAACCATACACAAGCTGAAGAAAACGAAGAAAGCAAATAAGTTAAAAGAACTTAGGTTCTTTTAACTATTTATATTATAAAGCTTAGATTTATGCTTCATAAACCATAAGTACGCGAATTCAAAAGATGATGAGTGAGCAACCGTTTTAGCAAAGTCTTCAAAATCTTTTACTTTTACAAAAACAACTTCTATCTCCTCATCGTCAAGTCCGCCTCCTAAGCCCTTTTTATCATCCTCATCAACTTCTGCAAAAAACATAGTCTGCTTGCTAGCGCCACTACCAAAACCACTATAAAATTCACTTATCTTTTCAACAGATTTTGGCAAATAACCAATCTCCTCCAAGCATTCTTCCTTGGCTATATCCTCTATGCTTAAATTCTTATCCACCAAGCCAGAACAAAGCTCGACGCTCTTGCCTAGCTCATCTTTAGGAAGCTGCATGTTGTTTCTAAGCTGATAATCCCAAAGTGGAATTCTAAACTGCTTAACAAAGACAAAAGAGCATAAACTCTTATGGTACAACAGCACAGAAACACTATCTAGGGACTCTACAAAATCCCAACTATGCTTTTTACCATTCCTTAAAAATGTAAATCTTTTAGTTTTAATATAAACAGATGACGTAAATTCCTCTTGTTTTAAAGACTGTATGTCCATTTTAACCTCATTTCAAAGCTATGGCCTCATACATAGCTTGTGCGATTTCTCTTTCTCTATCTTTTATATTAAAGAAAAGCTCAAAAGCAAACACAGCCTGCCACAAGAGCATATCAAGCCCATCTTTACAATGCACATTTAAAGATTTGCAAAGCTTAAGAAAAGCGGTTTCCTTGCCATATATCACATCAAAGGCAAAGTTGGCATTTTTTAAAATTTCACTTAAAAGCTCTTTTTTACAAGGCAAATCATCATTATTTAAACCTGCTGAAGTGCTATTTATCACGCACTCAAATTCAAAATCTTGCAAATCATCATACAAACTTGTCTTACAAAAAGAAAAAGCTTCTAAATTAGCAGAACTTCTATTTGCCACACAAACATCCACACCCTTACTAAGCAGTGCAAAGGCGATAGCCCTTGCTGTTCCGCCAGCACCAAGTATTAAAGCTTTTTTTATATCTTTAAAGGAGGATATGGCTTGTAAAAAGCCCAGTGCGTCGGTATTATAAGCATATATTTTGTTATTTTTTACTAGCAAGGTATTTGCAGAGCCTATTTTTAACGCTAAGTCATCTTTAAAATCGGCGCAGTCTAAGGCCTGTTTTTTAAAAGGCACAGTTATGTTTGCACCGTCTAAGGATAAGGCAAAAAGCCTTGCTCTTAAATCTTTTTCATCATCTAGTAAATACCTGGTATAAAAAGCATTAAGTCCTAAGGACTTAATGGCATAATTATGAATTCTAGGGGATTTTGAGTGTGAGATTGGATTACCAAAAACGGCTAAAGCTTTCATTTTACTTGAAAAATAAAGGCATCTTTTTGCACATTTTCGCGAATTTTCTTAAGCTCATCATTTAGTTCGTCCTTGCTAAAAGGCCCTACTAAAACTCTGGTAAGCTCTTTGCCATTGACAGTAGCCTTATAAAGCTTGTGCTGATAGCCATTTTTTTGTAACAAAGAAAGCTCCCTTGACTTAGGGTCAAATTTAGCAACAGAAAAAACCTGTATATAAGAACCAGCTTCTATCTTTGCATCATTAGTTTTTACATTATCAAACAAATCCTTAGCGTCTGTTGTTTTCTTAGGACTTTCTTTCTTATCGCTAGAAGCTTTATTATCAGTATTAGTAGTCTTTGTAGTAGGCTTTGCTACTTCAGCTGGCTTAGTAGATTGAGCAGAATTCGCTGCTGGAACAACTTGAGGTTTTGCATCTTGAGCTTTAGTATCTTTAGGTTCCTCTACAAGCTCTTCTTCAATCTGAGGAAGAGGCGTAGCTGTGCTTAAATTCAGGTCTGTGCTGGTATTTTCATCAAGTCCTTGCAACTTCCTTCTTAATTCCTCAAAATCATCAAGGTCTGTTGAATTTGTCTGAGTTATAGGAACCGTAGGTTCGAAATTCTGAGCTTGTGGGCTTTGAGGTTCTGCTGGGAAAATCCCCTGAGATACAGCTTCCTCTTTATTCACATCATCACTATTTATAAGTTTCATAACTATCATAACCACTAAAAAAAGTATGGCAAGAGCTATAACTCTAAGTAAAATTTTCTTTATCTTTTCACTTTTGTTTGTCTTATCTAATATAATATCATCAAAATTATTCTTTCTATCGTCCATATCAAAGCCTTTTTACATGTGTTTAGACCACGATGTGCCTCGTTCTTTCTTAAAGACATCGTAAGGTAATATCATTATATTATACTCTCTTGGTAAATTTAAGGTAGGAAAAGCCCTCCACTCAACAGGCATCTTGGTAGAAAACATCATAGAAAGCTTGGAAGCTAAGTTACAGCCCTCTTGCAAAGTCGTATGTCCTTTGTGGATGTAAAGATGCAGATGACCTGGCGTCTTGGTCTTGTACGCAGTGAAATTTATAAAACCCTCGTCCCTTAGTATAAGTTGCGCTCTTTGCCAAAATCTATCACAATTAAAGCCATTATAGTCAAATACGATATTTTCAACATAATCGCTACTGTTAATCAAACTATGTGCAACTACTATCTTGCCTTCCGCATGTTCTTTAATTATGCTAGAGTTAAGCGGTGCGTTTATCTTTTCAAATTTATTGAAAAAATACCTACCCCTATGTGCAAATTTACTAACAATCTTATCGCGTTTTATGTAATAATGGTCGCTTATAATCTTTATAAGCGACAAATCCATAGATGTTATCAAAACATAGCCTTTGTGTAAATTATAAATTCGCTAGCAAGTTTTTTTAATTTTTCTTTGGTTTGGCTTTGGACTTTTTCATTGTTTATGTCATCCAAAACATCTGCTATTGAATTTGCTACTATTTCTATTTCTTTTTCTTTGAAACCGCGAGCTGTAAGGGCTGGGGTTCCTATACGAACGCCGCTTGTTACGAAAGGACTTCTTTTTTCGCCAGGAACTGTGTTTTTATTAACAGTTATACCAGCCTTGCCTAGTGCTATATCAGCGTCCTTACCGCTAAATTCTTTATCTAAGAAATTCATTAATACAAGGTGATTATCAGTTCCATCGCTTACTAGTTTATAATTTCTTTGCATAAGAACCTTAGCTAAAACCTGTGCATTATCTACAACTTGCTTAGCATAAGCTTTCCACTCAGAAGAGAGATTATACTTAAAGCCAACGGCTTTTGCCGCTATCACATGCATTAATGGGCCGCCTTGAATTCCAGGGAAAATTGCTGAATTTATTTTCTTAGCTATCTCCTCATCATTAGTCATGATGATACCGCCTCTTGGGCCTCTTAGGGTCTTGTGAGTTGTTGAGCTAACTACATGTGCGTGAGGGAAGGCACTTGGATGAACACCTCCTACTATAAGTCCGGCAATATGAGCTACGTCAGCGAAAAGGTAAGCTCCAACCTCATCTGCTATTTCTCTAAATTTAGCAAAATCAATCACCCTAGCATAAGCACTAGCACCGCACACTATCATCTTAGGTTTTACTATGTGTGCAATTTCTCTTACCTTATCGTAATTTATACGACCGTCTAGCTCAACCCCGTAAAAAAAGCTTTCATAAAGCTTTCCTGAGGAACTTACCTTGGCTCCGTGGGTTAAGTGTCCTCCGTGGCTCAAATCCATACCTAAAATTTTATCGCCTGGATTTAGTAAAGCCATATAAACACCTTGATTTGCCTGCGAGCCTGAATTTGGCTGAACATTTGCAAATTCACAGTTAAAAAGCTGCTTACATCTGTTTATGGCTATATTTTCTATCTCATCTACAAATTCACAGCCTCCGTAATATCTCTTGCTAGGATAGCCTTCTGCGTATTTGTTGGTAAGAATGCTGCCCATAGCCTCCATAACCTCTGGTAATGTGAAATTTTCACTAGCTATCATTTCTAGGTCTTCACACTGCCTCTTAAGCTCTAAATTCGCTAAATCGTAAATTTCCTTGTCAAAGTCTTGCAAACTCATTTATTCTCCTTTAAATCTGTTTTAAGCGGTCTCATAGCTGGGAAAAGTATAACATCCCTGATTGATTTTTTATTAGTTAAAATCATCACAAGCCTATCTATACCTATGCCCTCGCCTGCCGTTGGCGGCATAGCGTAAGCTAAAGCTTGAACAAAATCCTCATCCATATCGCAAGCTTCCTCATCGCCTGCATTCTTAGCCTCAATTTGCTTTAAAAATCTTTCATATTGATCTAGCGGGTCGTTTAGCTCGTTAAAGCCATTTGCCACTTCTTTGCCAGCTATAAATAGCTCAAATCTCTCTGCTATGGTATTATCCTCATCACTTCTTCTTGATAGCGGGGATATGGATATTGGAAAATCTATCACAAAGGTAGGATTTATAAGCTTAGCTTCCACATAATTATCAAACAACTCAGCTTGCAAATAACCCAAATCCTTATTTTCATCCGCAGCAAAGCCGTCTTCTTTTAACTTAGAAATAATCTTGTTTTTATCTTCTATAAGCTCTTTATCAAGTTTGCCGTATTTTATCAAAGCGTCCTTATATGAAATTCTTTCAAATCCCTTTGAAAAATCAATGCTCATACCATCAAATTCTAAAACTCTGCCCAAATTTAGCTCGTCTAATAAAGTATAAATAAGCTCCTCGGTAAGGTCCATAAGGTCCCTGTATGTATGAAAAGCCCAATAAAATTCTATGGTTGTGAATTCTGGATTATGTGTAAGGTCCATTCCTTCGTTTCTAAAGCAACGATTAATTTCAAAAATCGCCTCAAAGCCTCCCACAACAAGTCTTTTAAGATAAAGCTCTGGGGCTATTCTTAAAAATCTCTCAACCCCCAAGGCATTGTGAAAAGTCTTAAAAGGTTTTGCGTTTGCCCCGCCTGCGATTGGGTGCATCATGGGCGTTTCAAATTCCAAAAAGCCTTTATTTTCAAAAAAATTCCTAAGTATTTTTGTTATTTTTGAGCGAGTTATAAAATCCTTTCTAACATCGGCATTCATAATCATATCTAAGTATCTTTTTCTGTATCTTTGCTCTATGTCAGTTAAACCGTGGTATTTCTCTGGCAATGGTGTAATAGCCTTTGTGGCTATGGTAAGCGTGCGAACGTGCAAAGAAAATTCACCTGTTTTTGTGGTAAATGGATAGCCACTCACTAAGATTATGTCGCCAACTTCTAAATTCTTTTTAATTATGCTGTAGTATTCATCGCCTAAAATATCTTTGTTGAAATAAATTTGTATGTTGCTAAGCTCATCCTCGATGTTTGCAAAGACTGATTTGCCAGCTATTCTAAGCAATTTAACCCTGCCGCTTATGAAAACAGATACACTTTCATCTTTTTGTTCATCTTGCTCTTTTACATAGGCAAATTTATCTCTAAATTCTTGTATAGACATATCTTTTTTAAGGAAATGCGCGTATGGGTTTAGGCCATTTTTTCTTAATTCATTTGCCTTTTGAATTTTTTGCTGTTCTAAAACGCTATCAAACATTTATATTTTTACCTTTAAATCCAATTTATTACACTCAGAGCAAAGACCGTATAGTTGCATCAAATGTCCTGTTAGCTTAAATTTATACTCCTTAGCAATCAAGGCTTGTTGTCTTTCTATGATAGGATTTTCAAACTCAACTATAGTACCGCAATTTTTGCAAATTAAGTGATCGTGATGTGGCTTAGTAGCAAGCTCAAATTTCTTACCAGCTATACCAAAGGAAATGGAAGTAACCATTTCTGATTCTTCTAACAAATTCAAAGTTCTATAAACAGTTGCTATGCCGATATTTAAATCCGGCTCATCAGTTTTAATTTTCACATATAAAGCCTCTGGAGTGTAGTGCATATCGCTGTGGTATAAGGTTTTAAGCACAACTTCTCTTTGTCTTGTATACTTAAGTCCGCTTTCTTTTAAAATTTTTTTAAATCTATCCAGCAGTGTCTCATACTCTACATTTTCTATAAACATAAAAACTACTCCTTTTAATTATTGTATGCTTTGATTCACTTCGCTAATGCCTTTTTCAACAGCTTCTATGCCGTCTTGAACTCGCTCATCGTTCATAATAAAAGCACCGAATTTTTCTAAACTTGCAAAAACCTTGCTGTCCTGCACCATAGGTTTTATACTTGCACTTAAAAAGCTAATTTTATTTATACAAAAAACAAGTATTGAAAATATTAAAAATATCTTAGCTCCGCTAAATAAAAAGCCTAACAAGCGGTTTAAAAAGCCTAAGCCGCTTAATTTGATAAGCTTTGAAAAAATAGCAGCCAAAAACAAACAAAAAACCCATATAATGATAACCATAGATATAAAAGCGACAAATTTTAATAGGTCTTCATTAGAGATATGATAAATGTGAGTATTTATAAACTCGCCAAGCACAGAAAAGTATCTAGAAGCTATTATCACGCCGCCTACTATGCCTATGAGCCCGAATAACTCCCTAATAAAGCCGTTTATAATCCCTCTAATAGCTATCAAAAAAGTTAAAGCCAAAATTACAATATCAAACCAAGAAAAACCAAGTAACAAACCACACCCTCACTCTATAACTTTTGGAACCAAAAAAAAGCTTTCATCATGCGAAGGAGCGTGCTTTAAAACACAGTCTATCACATCGCTTTGTTTGCTAAGATCCTCTCTAAAAGGAGTGCAAGCATCTATAGTGCTAACAGTGGCTTCAAAGGCACTTAAATCAAGCTCGTTTAAATTCTCCACAAAGCTAACTATCTCGCTTAAATTTGACATGGTCTCTTCCCTTTTATCATCGGATATCCTAAGGGCACTAAGTTTTTCTAGCTTATTTAATAACTTATCGTCTATGTTCATACTACAAAAAACCTTTAAAAAATGAACTATCTGTGATTATATCAAAATATAGTTTATAATTCCACATAAAAACAAAATAAAATTTTTCTTATTTTGTAATTTTTTAATGATACAATTTTGAGTTAATTTTATATGAAAAGGATGTAAAGTGGCTTTAAAAGATGATTTACAGTCGATTAAAAATAACTTAAGCGCGCAGGAAAAGATGATTGAAAACTTTATAAAAGGCGAGAGGTTTTTTAAGAAATACAAATACATAATCCTTGCTGTGCTGGTGCTACTCATAGCATATTTTATATACATATCCGTAGATTCAAGCCTAAACGAAAATAGAATAAAAGAAAACAACGAACTCTTAATATCGCTTATGAAAGAACAAAACAGCACGAAAGAAGAGCTTTTAAAAGAAAAAAATCCAAATTTATACGCCATTTATCTACTTAATAGAAATGATATGAGTTTTGATGAGCTTAGCAAAAAACTTCAAGACCTAAAGTTAGACCCCTTGGTAAAAGAGCTTTTAAGCGGGTCAAATTCAAATTTGCTAGGAGATTATAATAAACTTTTACAAGCCTATGACTTGTTAAAGCAAGACAAGATAGAGGAAGCAAGGGTGATTTTAGATAAAATTCCAAATCTTTCAGAAATCAAACAACTAGCTGATAACTTCAAGCACTATCACGGAAAACAATGATGAAAAATGTAATTTTCGCCGCCTTAGCACTTGTTTTATTTAGTGCTTGCGGGACAAAAAAACAGTATTTTGAGCCGGATAAAATAGAAGATAAATTAAGTTATGATAGTAGATTAAAATCGCAGATTAACAGCTCAAGCGATGAATTTGCCGTGCTTAATAATGGACAAATTTTATCCAAGCAAGGACTTATAGAAAATTTTAAATTAGAAAAAGAATTTAGCATACTAAAATATGAGGCTGATGAATTTGTAATAGCTGATAATTTCGGTTTGCTAAAGATAGTAAATGCCGATGGGGATGAGCTTTACTCGCATAAATTTGACGCTGCTGTTTTAAGCGTGGCTTTGCAAGGAGATGATTTGGCTTTGATTTTGGCAAATAATAGCATTGTACTAGCCAATAGAAGCCTAGGCATTAAATTTCAGCAACTTTTAGCACCCGCACCAGCACAAGATATGCGTGTTGCAAGCCCTGTTTTTTTAACAAATATGATTATCTTTCCTAGTCTAGATGGCAAACTAAATGTCTTTGATACGCAAACGCAAAAAATCATAAGAAGCTTCATCATAAGTAGGGATGAATTTTTTAATAACATAATATATCTAGAAATAAAAGATAATAAAATGATAGTTGCTAGCAGCAATAGAGTTGTCGTAGTGGATGAGGGTAGAACTTTCTCGCTAGGCGAAGAAATCCGTAATATAGCCGTTTACAAGGATAATATTTTTATATTTGCTAAGAATGGTAACATTATAAAAACAGATTTACATTTAAATAAACTTTTTGAGAAAAAATTTAAGTTTGCTATCTATAATGAAATCAATATTTTTAAAGATCATTTATATGTCTTTGAAAAAACAGGTTATTTAATAAAAAGTGATTTAAATTTGCAAGAATTTAAGATTTATAGAGTGAGTGGAGCTAAAGACAGCAATGCCTTTATGCAAGATGATAAATTCTACTACTCTAATAAAATATTAAATTTAATTTAATTACTTTTATAAGGTTTTGCGGAAAGATGCTTTTGTGCGATATAGGAAATTCTAACGCCAATTTTTTGGACGATAGCAAATATTTTTCATTAAGTATTGATGAATTTGTGGAATACAACAATGATGAAAAAGTATTTTACATAAATGTTAATGACAATATGAAAAGTATTTTAAGAGAGAAAGAAAATTTCATAAATTTAGAGCCTTATTTTAGATTTGACACTATTTACTGCGGTCTTGGGGTTGATAGGATAGCTGCTTGTTATACCATAGAAGATGGCGTTGTTGTGGACGCTGGAAGTGCAATTACTGTTGATATAGTGTCTAACTACATGCATCTTGGAGGATTTATCTTGCCCGGCATAGTAAGCTATAGAGACGCTTACACAAAGATTTCTTCAAGACTTAAGTGTGAATTTAATACTCAAATAAGCCTAGATGCCTTTCCTCAAAGAACTGTTGATGCCTTAAGCTATGGTGTCTTTAAAAGCATATATTTATTGATAAAAGATGCTGCTTATGGCAAGAAATTATATTTCACCGGTGGCGATGGGCAGTTTTTAGCCAATTTTTTCGACAAGGCTATATATGATAAATTATTAGTTTTTAGAGGTATGAAAAAGATAATAGAGGAAAATTCTCATTTGTTGTTTGATAAAAAATAAAAAAAGGAAGGAAAATGAAAGAATTTGATGTAGTGGTAGTTGGTGCTGGAATTTCGGGTGCGGCTTTATTTTACGAGCTTGCTAGATACACTGATATAAAAAATATAGCATTGATAGAAAAGTATGATTCTATAGCTACGCTTAATAGCAGGGCTACTAGCAACTCACAGACTATACATTGCGGAGACATAGAAACAAATTACACTATAGAAAAGGCTAGAAAAGTTAAGGTAAATGCCGATATGGTGGCAAAATACGCCTCCAAACAAGAGGGCAAGCCCTTTGTTTTTTCTCATCAAAAAATGGTCTTAGCTGTTGGGGATGAGGAGTGCAAGTATCTTAAAAACAGATACGAAGAATTTAAAGAATTATATCCTTATGTGAAATTTTTTGACAAGCAAAAGGTAAAAGAGCTAGAACCAAGGGTTGTTTTAGCTGAAAATTCAAAAGGAGATAGAAAAGAAAGCATAGTGGCTATGGGTGCCTTGCAAGGCGATAGTTACACCACCATAGACTTTGGCAAAATGGCTCAAAGCTTGGTGGATAATGCTTTAAAAGAGGATAAAAATACCTTTGTTGAATTTAATCAAGAAGTTATTAAGATAGAGCAAAAAGACGGACATTTTGTTATAAATACAAAATCAGGTGCAAAATATCACTCAAAGGCCGTTGTTGTAAATGCTGGAGCGCATTCTTTGTTTTTAGCTCACAGAATGGGCGTTGGTTTAGATAAGTCTTGCTGGCCTGTGGCAGGTAGCTTTTATCTAACCAAGCAAAAACTTTTAAATGGCAAGGTTTATACGGTGCAAAATCCTAAGCTTCCTTTTGCTGCCTTGCATGGAGATCCTGATTTAATGGCTGATATGAATACTCGCTTTGGGCCAACCGCTCTTGTTATACCAAAGCTTGAGAGATATCACGGCTTAAAGTCTATGTGGGAGTTTTTTGAAACCCTTAAATTTGACGCTAAGGTAGCTAAGATAACTCTTGGCATGCTAAAGGATAAAACCGTTGGTATGTATATCTTTTCAAACTATTTGTATGAGCTTCCTCTAATAAATAAAAGACTTTTTGCAAAGAGTATAAAAAAGATAGTGCCTAGCATAAAAGCAAGTGAAATAGAATATGCCGAAGGTTTTGGCGGGGTTAGGCCTCAAGTTATAGACAAAACAAGGGGCGAATTAATGCTAGGAGAAGCTAGTATCACAGATGTAAAAGGAGCGATTTTTAATATGACTCCAAGCCCTGGTGCTACTTCTTGCCTTGGCAATGCCAAAAAAGATGCACAAAGCGTTTGTGAGTATTTGGGCGCTAAATTTGATGAGGATAAATTTAATAGCGATTTTGCTTAGAATTTCCATGAAGCAATACGCAAAAAAGGATATAAATGCTTAAGAAAACAAAGATAGTAGCAACAGTAGGTCCAGCTAGCGAAAAAGAAGAAACCCTAAAACAAATGATAATTAAAGGCGTAAATGTCTTTAGGCTAAATTTCTCTCACGGAAGCCACGAGTATCATAAGCAGAATTTAGACAAGATTAGGAAGGTTTCAAAGGAGTTAAATACTAGAGTTGGAATTTTGCAAGATATAAGCGGGCCTAAGATAAGGACTTTGGAGCTTAAAGAAGCATTTGAACTAAAAGCAAATGATAGGCTTGACTTTCATAAAGAGGCTATTTTAGGGGAAAAAGTAGCGCAAAATCACTATAAACTAAGCATTAATCATCCTGAAATTCTAGCCATGCTAAAAAAAGATGAGTACATATATCTTTATGACGGAAGCATAAGGGCTAGAGTTGTTGAAGCTAGCGATAATTTGGTGCAAACCATAGTGGAAAATGACGGCTTTTTAAGCTCAAACAAGGGTATAAATTTCCCAAACACCCGCATAAATATAGACGTCATCACCCAAAAGGATAAAAAAGACTTACTTTGGGGCATACAAAATAACGTGGATTTTCTAGCTATTTCCTTTGTGCAAAACGCGCATGATATAGACGAGGTTAAAAATATCTTGGCAGAGCATAATGCCAAGATAGCAATCTTTGCTAAGATAGAAAAATTCGATGCTGTTGAAAATATTGATGATATAATCTACTCTAGCGACGGCATTATGGTGGCTCGCGGGGATTTAGGCATAGAAGTGCCTTACTATAAGGTGCCAAACATACAAAAAGAGATTATAAGAAAGGCAAATTTTGCAAGCAAGCCCGTTATAACCGCTACGCAAATGCTTTTTTCTCTAGCTAAAAACCTAAATGCCACAAGAGCTGAAATTTCAGATGTGGCAAATGCTGTTATGGACGGCACTGACGCGGTTATGCTAAGTGAGGAAAGTGCGGTGGGAATAGACCCTGTGAATGCTGTTGAGGTGATGTCTAAGACCATCATAGAAACCGAAAAGCATTATCCTTATAATAAATTTGATCATTTTCAACTCTGCGATGATACCGATAAAATAATGCACTCAAGTGCCTATCTAGCAAAGGATTTAAGTGCTAATGCTATCCTAGCTCTTACAAGTAGCGGCAAATCAGCCATGAAAATGGCTAGGTATAGGCCAGATACTAGGATTATAGCCATAGCGCATTCAGAAAAAATTCTAAATATGCTAAGCATAGTTTGGGGTGTCGAACCTTTGGTTTTAGTAGATAAATCAGACGAGCTAACAGGGCTTATAACAAGCTCCATAAAAGAGGCTAACAAACAAGGGCTTATAAATTTAGATGAGACCTATATACTAACCGCTGGCTTTCCAACAGGCATAGAAGGAAGTTCTAATCTTATAAGAATTCTTAAAAAAGAGCAAACACAGTACTACCTAAACTCATAATGGCTAGTTAAACTAGCCAAGAATTTATTATTTCCTCTAGTATTTCTTTATGTTTTTATTGGCTTTTGGTTTGAGTGTGCAATCACCGCTAAAATAGTACAAAAAATCCACAGTATAATTAAAAATACCTTCCCAAAGCCAACAGCTTAAACCACTCTAATTCTTACTTGCATTTTACCAGCACTTAACTATCAATATATTTTTTTAGGTTATAATGAAATTTTTACAAAAGGAAGTTGATGTTAAGCAAGAGAAAAGAGCTCTTTTTATTTATATTAATAGCATATGTTTTTAGCGTGTTGTGCAGATTTTATTGGGTTTATTGGGCTTCATCTTTTGAGGAATTTTTCTTTAATGATGAATTAATGATCATCTCAAACGACGGCTACGCCTTTGCAGAGGGTGCAAGGGATATGATAGCTGGATTTCATCAAGAAAATGACCTTTCTTACTACGGTAGCTCTTTATCAACTCTTACTTATTTGCTTTATACAATTTTGCCATTTAGCTTTGAAAGTATCATTTTGTATATGAGCGTCTTTCTTTCTTCCTTGCTTGTTGTGCCGATTATACTCATAGCTAGAGAATACAAACTTGGCTTTGGTGGCTTGGTAGCGGCCTTGCTTGCTAGCGTGGCAAATAGTTATTACAACAGAACAATGGCTGGGTATTACGACACAGACATGCTGGCTATAGTCTTGCCTTGCTTTGTGATATATTTTATGATAAGAATTATAAAAAAACAAGATTTGCTAGCTTTAATCTTGCTTCCTGTTTTTATAATATTTTACCTTTGGTATTACGCCTCAGCATACACTCTTGTAGTGGCTTTAATCGGCCTTTTTTTCATTTACAATCTTATCTATCATAGAAAAGATAAGATAGTTTATATGGCAAGCATATTTATGCTAATAGCCATATCATCCTTAGCTTGGTACTATTTACTTTGTGCAATAGCTATATTATTTGCTCTTTTTGTTCTAAAAAATGAGCATTTTAAGCCTAAATTTATAGCCTTTTTAGGAATTTTGGTAATCATTTTCTTGCTACTTAGCGGAGGCCTTGACCCTATACTTTATCAGCTGGAATTTTATATCTTTAAAAGCGACATGTCCTCAGTTGCAAGTTCTAGCCTGCAAAGCTTTACATATTTTAATGTAAATCAAACCATCCAAGAAGTTGGAGATATAGACATATCAGTCTTTATGCAAAGAATTAGCGCTAGCGAGCTTGTGTTTATCCTATCTTTATTTGGGCTTGTTTTGCTGCTTAAAGAACACAAAAGCTTTGTGCTTGCTTTGCCCATGCTTTTTCTTGGTTTTTTAGCGTTAAGAAGTGGGCTTAGATTTACTATTTATGCCGTGCCTGTTATGGCTCTTGCTTTTGGGTATTTTTACCTTTATGCCTGTTCTTTTTTAAAGAATTTTAAGTATAACAATCAAGATGCAAAACTATATAAAATTTTAAGCTTCATAGCCATTTTTGCCTGCTTTATCCTTGCTTTTATTTTTGAAAATACCTTTATATTCGAGCTTGGGACCTTATTTGTATTTATACTACTCATTTTGTATTTTTTAAATGATAAGGATAAATTAAAAATCATACTCAACGCAAGCTTTCTTTTCATATCCTTATTTTTTGCACTAAAGCACATATATGAGTATAAAGCACCGACTGTTTTTGCGAAAAATGAGGTTGAAATTTTAAACTCTCTTAAAGAAATGGCACAAAGAGAAGATTATGTGATTGCTTGGTGGGATTATGGCTATCCTATTAGGTATTATTCTGATGTTAAAACCTTGGCAGATGGTGGTAAACACTTGGGTAAAGATAATTTCTTCCCTTCCTTTGTTTTAAGCAAAGACCAAATTTCAGCAGCAAACATGGCAAGACTTAGCGTAGAATACACAGAGCAAAATTTCAAAACCCCTTTTAGCGATATTTTAGCTGCCATGATGAGTGATTACGGCGAGAATAATGAGCTTTTATTTTTTAATCAGCTTTCAAAAAAAAGCTTTCCTATGAAAACTGCAAAAAGCAGGGACGTGTATATTTATATGCCAAACCGCATGGCGCAAATTTTTTCAACGGTTGCTTCGTTTTCTAACATAGACTTAAAAAATGGCGAGATTAACTCTCCTTTCTTTTTTTCCTCTGCTTATGCTATATCAACTAATAATTCGCATATAATGCTTAGTAATGGAATATTAATCTCAAGTGATTTCACAAGAGTTATCATAGGCAACGAAGAGGGCTTTATAAACAGCTTCATAGAGCTTACGGACATACAAAATGCAAGATATAACATAAGAGAAATTGACAAAAGCTCAAATTTATATATGTTTTTTATACAGCCATCCCAATTTATAATCATGGATAAAAGCATGTATGAAAGTGCCTTTGTGCAGATGTTTTTCCTAAACAATTACGATAAAGAACTATATGAGTTGGTAATCAATAGCCCTTACGCAAAAGTATTTAAACTAAAGAGATGAGATGAAAATCGCCTTTTTAAGCCATAGCGCTATGAGCCTTTATCATTTTAGAATGCCAATCATTAAGGCCTTGCTAGCAAAAAATCACGAGGTTTTTTTACTAGCTCCTGATGATGAATACTGCAAAAAGCTAAGAGATGAGGGCTTTACTGTGGTAAATTACGAGCTTTCAAGGGCTAGTTTAAATCCCTTTACAGTAATATCAAATTTCTTAAATCTTAAAAAAACTTTAAAAAATTTGCAAGTAGATGCCATACAAACAAATGCTCACAAAAGCAACACCTTTGGCATAATAGCTGCTTTTTTCGCAGGAATTAAATTTCGTTTTGCCATAGTAGAAGGACTTGGCTCTTTTTATATAGACAATGATTTTAAAAGCATTTTGGTAAGATTTAATATAAATTTTTTATACAAAATATCCTTTAGGCTTGGAACAAAATTTATCTTTGTAAACAAAAGCGACGCGGAGTTTATGAAAAAACTTGGCTTAAAAGATGAAAAACTTTGTATCATAAAATCCGTAGGCGTGAATTTAAGGCAGTTTTTCCCACAACACATAAACAAAGATGTAAAAAGAAAGTTTTTACAAGAATTAAACTTAGATGATAAACCTATAGTTTTAATGGTGGCAAGAGCCTTGTGGCATAAGGGCGTGAGAGAATTTTACGAAGCAGCTAGCATGCTTAAAAATAAGGCGAATTTCATCTTAGTAGGCGGGGTTGATGATAACAAATCCTGTGCCCCGCTTAGCTTTTTAAATAGCGGTCATGTAAAATACTTGGGCGCAAAAGATGATATAGCCTTTTACTTGAATTTATGCGATATTTTCGTCCTACCAAGCTACAAGGAAGGCTTCCCAAGAACGGTTTTAGAAGCCAAAGCTTGTGCTAGGGCTTGCGTTGTAAGTGACTGTGATGGCTGCGTGGAAGCCATTAGAAACGGTCATGATGGCCTGTATGCTAAGACGGCCTCGAGCAATGATTTAGCACAAAAAATAGAACTTTTGCTAGATGATGAAAAATTAAGGCAAAATTTAGCACAAAATGCCTTTGAGGACGCGCAAAAATACAGCGACACAACACTTGCTAAACAGTACTTAAATTTATACAAAGAAAGTGGTTTAAATGTATAAAAATTTTATTAAAAGAATACTAGATTTTACATTAGCCCTGGTGCTTTTGATTGTTTTTTCACCGCTTATACTAATCATAGCCATTGTTTTAAAAATAGTACAAGGCTCAGTTATTTTCAAGCAGGAAAGACCGGGACTTAATGCTAAAATTTTCACCATTTATAAATTTAAAACAATGAGTGATGAAAGAGATGAAAAGGGCGAATTATTAGCAGATGAGCTTAGATTAAAACCCTTTGGAAAGCTTGTTAGAAGCTTAAGTTTGGATGAGCTACCTCAGCTTTTTAATGTCTTAAAAGGCGACATGAGTTTTATAGGCCCTCGTCCTCTTTTAGTAGAATACCTAGAACTTTACAACGATGAGCAAAAACACAGGCATGACTTAAGACCGGGCATTACAGGCTGGGCACAGGTAAATGGCAGAAACAACATATCTTGGGCAAAGAAATTTGAGCTTGATTTGTATTATGTAAAAAACTGCTCCTTTGCCCTAGATGTTAAGATAGTGTTTCTAACTATCATAAAAGTTTTAAAAAGAAGCGGGATAAACAAAGATGGCAACGCAACAACATCCAAATTCAACGGCTCAAACTAAAAATATCTACATATACGGAGCAAGCGGACATGGGCTTGTTTGTGCTGATGTGGCTATGTCAAATGGCTATAAAAGGGTGATATTTTTAGATGATAGCAAAAAAGATAGCTTGAAATTTAATGAAAACTTGGACAAATTTGACATCTTTATAGGTATTGGTGATAACAAAACTAGAGAAAAAGTGTATGAAAAAGTTTCAAGTTGTGGTTTTAATGTAGTAAATTTGATACATCCAAGTGCTATAATAAGTCCTAGTGCTTGCATAGAGCAAGGCGGTGTTTTAGTAATGCCAAATGTCGTCATAAACGCAAAAGCTGTAGTTGGTAAAGGAGCTATCTTAAACACATCTTGCGTTGTAGAACACGAGTGCAAGATAGGAGAATTTACGCACATTAGCGTTGGTGCGAAATTAACAGGCAATGTCAAAATAGGTAAAAGAAGCTTTCTTGGCGTAAATTCTTGTATCTTGCCAAATTTAAGCTTAGCAGATGATAGCATTTTAGCAGCAGGAGCATTGCTTAGTAAAAATGCCGATAAAAGCGGAATTTATATAGGACTTCCAGCAAGGTTAAAGGAGAAGAAATGAGGTATTTTTTATCCCCGCCACATATGGGCGAAAACGAAATGAAATACATACAAGAGGTTTTTAAAAGCAATTATATAGCCCCTTTAGGAGAATATGTAAATAAATTTGAAGAAATAACAAAGTCTTACACAGGTGCGAAAAACGCACTTGCCCTAAATTCAGGCACGGCCGCCATACATCTAGCCTTAAGGGTTGCTGGTGTCAAGCAAGGAGACATAGTCCTAGCTTCAACCTTTACCTTTATCGGCTCTGTAAGTCCTATCATATACTTAGGAGCAAAGCCTGTATTTATCGACTGCGATGAAACATACAACATAGATGTATCCTTGCTTAAAAAGGCCATAAAAGAGCTTGATAAAAAACCTAAGGCCTTGATACTCACGCATTTATACGGCAATGCGGCAAAACTTGATGAAATCGTATCTGTATGCAAGGAAAATGATATAGTTTTGATAGAAGATGCAGCTGAGGCACTAGGCTCTTTTTATAAAAACAAAGCTTTGGGACGTTTTGGCGAATTTGGCGTATTTTCTTACAATGGAAATAAAATCATAACCACTTCAGGCGGCGGAATGCTAATAAGCGACAATGATGAAGCCTTGGAAAAGGCTAGATTTTACAGCACTCAAGCAAGAGAGCCATTTTTACACTACGAGCATTTAGACTATGGCTATAATTACCGCTTAAGCAATGTTTTGGGTGCTATTGGCTTTGCACAAATGGAGGTTTTAGAGGAAAGAGTTCTTAAAAAAAGGCAAATTTATGAGTGGTATAAAGAATTTTTAGGAGATGATTTTACCTTTTTAGATGAGCTTGAAAATAGTCGTTCAAATAGGTGGCTTAGCACGGCTTTACTAAATTTTGACAAAAACGAACTATTTAAAACCGAGGAAAAAACACAGGCCAAAGCCAAGGAAATAAAGATAGATGATAAAATTTTAAAGCTTATTGATGACTTGAAAAATGAGGGTATTGAAAGCAGGCCGCTTTGGAAAAGCATGCACTTGCAAAAGCTTTTTGAAAACGAACTGTGCTTTTTAAATTCAAATTCTGAGATATTTTTTAAAAAAGGACTTTGCTTGCCTAGCGGAACAGCCATGAGCAAAGATGATGTAAAAAGTATTAGTGATATCATAATAAAAAGCATTAGGTCCTAAGATGATAAACCTTTCTTTTAAAAGCAAGAGGATAGCATTTTTCTTAATAATCGATGTTGTTCTTATCGCACTTTCTTTGTGCCTTTCTTTTTATTTGAGGTTTGATTTAAGCATACCGCCGTATTTTTACAATGCCTTGTTTAAATCCTTTTTTGTTTTGCTGTTTTTAAAAATATTTTTTCTTTATTTTTTTAATATTTATAATGTTGCCTGGAGATTTTTTTCGCTAAATGAAGCTAGAAAAATTTTTATAGCCTTGCTTTTATCAAATTCAATTTTTACCATTATTTTTTATCTTTTTGATGATTTTTTTAATCCCTTTCCAAGAAGCGTTATTATCATAGATTTTGTCGTCTCTTCTTTGCTTATAGGCTCTTTTAGAATTTCAAAAAGAATGCTGGTGGATTTTAAAAAATCAAAATTTGAAAAAGAAGCCCTGCCTTGCGTTATAGTGGGTGCGACATCTAAGGCCTTACATCTTTTAAAAGGTGCTAAGGAAGGTTCTTTGGAGCTCTTTCCTGTCGGCGTTGTGGATATGAGAAAGGAATTAATTGGAACGCAGTGCGATAAATTCATAGTTGATGACATAAAAAAACTCAAAGAATACGCCCAACAAGGAACAAAAACTGCGATAATAGCCTTTAAAAAACTTCCTCAAAACAAGCTTAAAGAATTATTTGACGAGCTTATATCTTATGGGATGAGCGATATAAAAATTTTCTCTTTTACGCAAAATCAAGCAAGAGATATAAGCATAGAGGATTTATTGGCTAGAAAACCAAAAGATTTGGATAATGAAGCTGTGGCTAAATTTCTAAAGAACAAAACGGTTTTAGTAAGTGGTGCGGGCGGAACCATAGGCTCTGAGCTTTGCAAGCAGTGCATGAAATTTGGTGCTAAGTATTTGATTATGCTAGAGCATAGCGAATATAATCTTTACAAGATAAATGATGAACTAAGCGAGTATAAGGACAAGATAGAGCCTGTTTTAATGAGTATCTTGGATGAAAAAAGCTTAGATCTTTTACTAGCTTCTTATGAAATAGACCTAATCCTACACGCAGCCGCTTACAAGCATGTGCCTTTGTGCGAGCAAAACCCTCACTCAGCTGTCATAAACAACATATTAGGCACTAAAATTTTATGCGATTTGGCTAAGAAAAATAAGGTCAAAAAATTTGTGATGATTAGCACAGATAAAGCCGTTAGACCTACTAGCATAATGGGTTGCTCTAAAAGGGTGTGTGAGATATACAGTTTAAATTCTAGCGAGGAAAATTTTGAAGTGGCTTGCGTTCGCTTTGGCAATGTTCTTGGCTCAAGCGGCAGTGTTATACCTAAATTTCAAGCTCAAATTGCCGCAAACAAGCCTTTGAGTGTAACTCACCCTGATATAGTTCGTTATTTTATGCTAGTAAGTGAGGCTGTGCAACTTGTTTTGCAGGCTGCAGCTATTGCTAAGGGCGGGGAGCTTTTTGTGCTTGATATGGGCAAGCCTGTTAAGATTATGGATTTAGCTAAAAAAATGCTTACTTTATCTAATAAAAATCATTTAGAAATTCAAATCACAGGCCTAAGAAAGGGCGAAAAGCTATTTGAAGAGCTTTTGATACATGAGGATGATGTAAAAACAGAGTATGAAAGTATTTTCGTAACTCATAGTGAAAAATACGAAATCAAGCTTTTAAACGAGCAGATAAGCAAACTCTGCCAAAGTGATGATGTGGCAGGACTTTTAAAGGAAATTGTGCCTGAATTTAAGCACAACAAAGATGGAGTTTAGGACTTTAGATATTCAATCGCAAGCCTTGCAATCTTTGTTTTATCAAAGTCTTTGGCTCTAAATTTAGCCTTTTGCTTATAAAGCTTTACTAGCTCTTTATCCTCTATCATTTTTTTAAGTCCCTCAAACATAGATTTTTCATCATTTACCTTAACCAAAAATCCAAATTCATTATCCTTAAAAAGCTCCTTTGCTCCGCTTTGATGATTTGTACAAACCACAGCACAAGAACAAGCTAAACATTCTATAAGAACATTCGAAAAGCCCTCGAAAGAGGAAGCAAAGGCAAAAAATTCACACTTGCTTATATACTTATAAGGATTTTTATCAAAGCCTAGCAAAAAAACCTTGTCTTCTAAATTTAAACTTTTTATAAGCTTTTCTAAGTCCTCTTTTAAAGGTCCTTCGCCTAAGATAAGCAGTTTTAAATCAGTATCAAGCCTTGCGTAAGCTCTTATTAAAAGGGCGTGATTTTTACCCTTATCAAGTCTGCCAACGCTTAGTATGAAAGGCTCTTTAAATGAAATTTGCTCTTTTGCCTTTTCTTCTATGCCCTCTAAGTCTATGGCATTGTATAAAATTTTGCATTTTAGCTCATCTACCTTGAAATTTTTAAGCAAATCCTCTTTGTTTCCCTGTGAATTTGCTAGGATTAAATCAGCCTTATTATAAAGCAGCTTGATTAAGAATTTATTTATAAAAGAAGTTAGATTAAAGCCTTTATACATAATGCTAGGCGTGGTGCATTCATTTATCACAAGCTTGGTTTTAAGTCCAAAAAGCCTAGCTAAAAGAGCTATGTAATTTGGTCTATTTAAAAAAACAAAGCTAGTGTCTATACCTAAGCTTTCACAAAGTTTTTTATACTTAAGTGCTAAAAATGGTAGCTTGATAAATTTTAAGATAGCATTTTCATCCGCTTTTGAGTGCTCTAGGAAGTGAATTTTCGTATCCTTTATATCATAAGAAATCTTATCAGACATCAAAATAAGATGTGTATCAAAATGTAAATTTAAAGTAGGAAGCAAGGTGGCAACAACTCTTTCAGCACCACCAGATCCTAAAGAATATATAAAAATTCCTAATTTTTGCATCTCATTCTCACTCTTATACTTGATAAAAAAGCTATGGCTTTGTTTGGTAAAAAACTTACAAATAAAAGCAAAAAGGCAGGTAAATTCGGCCTTATCCTTAAGCTTTTATATAAGCAGTAAAACATCTTTTTATACATTTTAGCTAATTTTGCATAATAAGCCGCCATTTTGTAATAAATCGCACAGGCTTTTTTATAATCCTTATCATCTTTAAGCTCATTTTCTAAAATTTTAGCAAGTTCTAAGTAGCCAAGATAAACCCTAGCAGCGTTTTTAAAGGCTGATTTTGTAACGCTATCTTCTCTATTTATCCTATAAATTCTTAAAGCCTTATGTATGTAAAGGCTTTTTTCTTTATATAAATTTACCCACAAAACAGCCTCATTCCCGTAAAGCTCATCGTTAAATCTCTTATTTTCAAGCAAGGATCTTTTAAAGATGGATAAAAACTCTCCATAAAATTTGCCAAGCAAAAAGTCCTTTTTGCTTATCTCTTCTTCCTTATCTAAGCCCTTGCCACTAAATTCTTGCTTTAAAATGCCCTTTTCTTCCACAAGGCAGTTTCCAAAGATGTGAGAGTATCCAAGCCTTGCTTTTTGCACCAAAGATGAAATCGCTCCTTCTAAAAGCTCATCATCATCATCTAAAAACATTACAAAGTCACCCACTGCATTATCTAGGGCGTTGTTTTTATTGCCATTTGGTCCTTTTTTATAGCTTTCATTTTGTACAAATTTTATCCTAGCATCCTCTTTCATAAGAGTAGCTACTACTTCTTTTGTATCATCGCTTGAAAAATCATCACTTATAATTAGTTCAAAATCCTTAAAATCTTGCTTTAAAACAGATAAAATAGCCTTTTTTAAAAGTTTACTTCTATTATAAGTGCAAATTAGCACGGATAAAAAAGGCTTCATTTGCTTAAATCCTTTGCAAAGGATAAGAGCCTTTGACTTAGAATTTTAGTATCAAAGCTTTGTTTTCTAAGCTTAGCATTTTCTAAAAGCTCTAAAGAAAGCTTTTCATCACAAAGCACAGTTGTTAAAGCTCTAGCTAAGGCTTCATCATCATCTACATCCACCAAAAGTCCGTCTTTTTTATCCTCTATCAAATCCTTTAAATTCCCGCTATATCTAGTGCTTATCCTTAAAACATCAAAATACAAGCTCTCTATAAGCACGGTAGGAAGGCCTTCTACAAAGGAGCAAAGACAGAGCACTTTAGCCCTTTCATAAAGCTTTGAAATTTCATTTACCTTGCCTAAGAATTTAACACTTATGCTAAGCTCTTTTGCTAGGCTTTCTAAGCTTTCTTTTAAAACCCCGTCTCCTGCTATAACAAAGCTATACTCTTTTTTAAGCCTCTCATCTAGCCTTGAAATAGCTCTTAAAAACATAGCTGCATTTTTATTTTCATCAAGCCTACCAACAAAGAGCACTAAATTTTCTTTTTGCTTTTTTTCTATCTTATAGCTACTAAAATGGCAAGGATTTAAAAGCACTCTAACATCCTTTACAAAGCTTTCATAGTAATTTTTATCCTCGTTTGAAAGCACGGTTAAAAGCCTTGCTTTTGGATAAGTAAGCCTTCTTAAAAAACGCCAAAATTTAGATTTTAAATAGCCTTGCGAGCTGTGCTCACAGATGATTAAGGGCTTATTTAAGCCTATATTTGCAAGCAAACAAGCTATATTTGTGCTATCTAAAAAAGAGATATAAACATCGCTATTTTCACTCTTTATAGCCTCTCTTAGGGCTAGAAATTTTTTTATCCTACTTGCTATTTTATGATATAAATTTTCAAAGCTAAATTGCCTTAATGTTATAAGCTTTATCCTCTCATCAAGCTCGTAAAAACTAACTTCTTTGTGAAATTTTATTATGCTTATTTCTTGCTCTTTACAAAGTTCATTTGCAAAAGATACGCAAACCCTTTCAGCCCCTCCAGCATTTAAGGTGGCTATGATAAAACTTATCTTCATTCTTTTTCCACCACTATCTTACCTTTTACAAGCCTATAAACCTTATCACAATGCTTTATCGTGCTTAAGCGGTGTGCTATGATGATAAGGGTTTTATCCTTGCTAAGAGCGTAAATTTCATTCATTATCCTTTCCTCGCTCTTATCATCAAGTGCTGAGGTAGCCTCATCAAGCACCAAAATTTCAGGCTCATTATAAAGTGCTCTTGCTATGGCTATGCGTTGCTTTTGTCCTCCGCTTAAGTTATTTCCTCCATCTCCTACCTTTGTGTAAATTCCATCCTTTAAAGAGGAGATAAAGTCCTTTAAATTCGCCTTTTCTAAGACGCTTAAGACCTTAGCCTCATCTATCTCTTCGCAAAAGGCTATGTTTTTTGCTATGCTCTCATTAAAAAGATAAATTTGTTGAGGTATATAGCCTATCTTTTGTCTATAATCCTTGCAGTTTGCTTCATTTATTATCTTTGAATCCACTAAAAGCTCTCCTTTATCAGGCTTTAAAAGTGAGCAAAGCAAATCCACAAGTGTGCTTTTTCCGCCCCCGCTTTCTCCAACTAGGGCTATTTTCTCGCCCTTTTTTATGCTAAAGTTTAAATTTTCAAAAAGTAAAGGCTTATCTTTGTAAGCAAAGCTGATATTTTTTAATTCTATGCTTTCTTTAAAGTCTATCTTTTCATCTTTTAAATTCTCATCCTTGCTTTGAAGAGCCTGATATATTATATCTAGTGAGGAGCGGTAGTAAAGTAAGTCGTGATAGCTTGTGATTATGCGGTTTGCACTTGGCATAAGCCTATAAAGTGCTAAAACAAACATAGAAATCATAGCTAAAGAGCCTGATATATCGCCTTTTCTTTGCATTACAAGCAAGATTACTACAAGGATTAAGACGCAAAAGCCAACTGCTTCCAAGAAAATTCTAGGCATAGCATTAACGCTTTCACTTGTTATATTTGCCCTTGAAAAATCAAAGCTTTGAGAGCTAAAAAGGCTTGTTACATCCTTTTCTTTTGCCCTTAGTTTTATAAATTTAAAATTACTTAAATTTGTCTCAAGCGTTTCAAAAAAGTCCTTCATAGCCCTTTCTCTTTTTACACCTGCTTTTTTTATCATAGGAGAGAGAATTTTTACTAAGATAAGGGCGTTAATTAGCAAAAAAGCACTTAAAAATAAGGTTATTTTATAATCCACAAAAAGCATAAGCAAATATATGAGTAAAACCACAAAAATTTCACTAAGCATAAGCAAAAAGGAAGCTAACATCGTGCTTAGATTATACGCTTCGTGAGCTATGCTTTTAAGAAGTTCTGATTTGTTTTGCCTTGTGAAATCCTCGTAGTTTAAAGAAAAATATTTTTTGAAAATTCTAAGCGCGAAAAGATGATACCTGCCTTTTGAAAATTTAGCCAAAAGATGAAAATAAAAGCCATTTAAAAGAGCTCTAAAGGCGTAAAATCCTATCAAGGCAAAGCCAAGATATATGACAAAGTCATAGGCACTTAAACCAAATTTACTAAGTAAAGAAGAAAGATAAGTAGAGCTTTCAAAATGAGAAAAATTACTTGCCAAGCTTACAAAGGGCATTATAAGGCTTATAGCAAAGCTTTCTATAAAGGATACAAAGATAGAAAAAACAAGCAAGAAAAATAAAAAGTTCTTGTCCTCCTTGCTTAAGATAAAAAAAAGCTTTTTCAGCACAGCTTCTCCCACTCATAAGCACTTTTGCAGATGAGTTCTAAGTCATCATACTTAGCTCTCCAGCTAGTTTTTGCACGAATTTTATCAGCATTTGAGATTAAAACACTAGGATCTCCAGCCCTCCTAGGTGCAAGCTCAACCTTAAAATCAACCCCGCTAACCTTTTTCATAGCTTCTATAACTTCTTTTACGCTAAAGCCGTGCCCATAGCCTACATTAAAAACATCGCTATCATTATCTTTTAAATACTTAAGTGCAGCTAAATGCGCACTTGAAATATCATCAACATGTATGTAATCCCTTATACAAGTTCCATCTCTTGTATCATAATCATCTCCAAAAATAAATAACTTTTCCCTTTTGCCAGCTGCACATTCAGCTGCAACCTTTGTAAGCAAAGTCGCTTTTGGATATCTTTGACCTATGCCGTAAGTATTACAAGCACCTGCTACATTAAAATATCTTAAAATGCAGTGCTTAAAGCTAGGATTTGCCATACTTGCATCCCTTAAAAGCTCCTCGCTCATAAGCTTAGATCTTCCATAAGGATTTATAGGTTTTAACTCACTCGTCTCGCTAACTACAGGGTTTTTAGGCTCTCCATAAGTTGCAGCTGTGGATGAAAATATGAAATTATTTGTGCCATTTTCTAAGCAAGTTTGCACTAAATTTGCGGTATTTACGGTGTTATTCATATAGTATTTTAGCGGATTTTGCATACTTTCAAAGACCTCTATACTAGCAGCAAAATGCACCACAGCTTCAAATTTTTGCTCCTTAAAAAGCCTTTTTACTCCCTCAAAATCACTTAAATCCATCTTTACAAAGTTAAATTCTCTTAATTTTTGTAAATCATCTATACTCTTTTGACTACCCTTTGAAAGATTATCTAAAACTACGATTTCATTATCTGTTTCTAAAAATTGCTTTAAGGTGTGAGAGCCTATATAACCAGCTCCTCCTGTTAGTAAAATTTTCATAATCCCTCCTTGTTAAAGCCTGATTTTATCCTATCTTTGCTAATCAACTCTTAAGCACTCATCCTCACAGGCTTTTATAAAAATTTCAGCATAAGCCCTGTGCTTTTTTTGCTTTTTTAGATACTCACTCATAGTAAAAAGGTATTTTTTATAATCTTCCTCACTTAAATTTCCCTTTATAAGCTCGTATTTTAAAAACAGCATATAGGTGTTTAAGGTGTCGCTTTCGCAGTATTCGTGTATCTTTTCAAGCTCGTTTTTATAGTAAAGCTCAAGCACATCAGAGCCATTTACATCGTATTTTCCGGGCAAAGAGGCCATTGAACATATAGTATCAAGCTTAAGCCCTCTAATGCCAAAGCCGCCCAAGGATTCAAGCAAATCACAGTGCTTTAGCTCACTATATCTTGTTTTATAATTATTCCACTTATCTTCTTGACTTAGATAAGCACTTGCTTTTATGTTGTATTTTAAGGCTCTTAAAACAAGCAAGGGCATATCGTAGTTTTTGCCATTAAAACTAACAAGTCTTGGCTCATAATCCTCAATGATTTTAAAAAAATTTGAAACTAAGCTTTTTTCATCATCTCCGCTTATCTTATCTACCTTTATGAAAGAGCCAAAGCTATCACAAAGCGTGGCACAAATGCTTATAATCTTATGAAAAGGCAGAGGTAAAAAGCTAGTGCCCTGCTCTTTTTCGTAAAGCTCAAGCATTTGTTTAGAAAGCTCATAATCATCTCCTTTAAAATCATAAAGTCTTCTTACAAGCTGCGTATCCACTATACTTTCGCAATCAAAAACACAGATATAACCCTCGTTTTTTTTCATCCTTATACCTTTAGTAAGCAAATTTTGTTAAAATCATAGCTAAAATTACTAAAATTTAAGGTATAAAATAAGTATGAAAATAGCCATTATAAGACTTTCAGCCCTAGGAGATATAATCCAAAGCACTATTATTTTACAAGTTATAAAAGAGCATTTTAAAGGGGCTAAAATTCATTATTTTATAGACGAAAGATTTAAAGACTTACTTTTTAATCATCCCTTAATAGACGAGCTTTTTACCCTACCCTTAAAGGATAAAAAAATTTTAAAATCCCTAAAAATAGCCCTTAAGGCAAGAAAAAATAAATACGACCTTGTCATAGATATGCAAGGGCTTATAAAATCAGCCCTTTTAAGCAAAATTTTATCAAGCAAAAACTACGGCTTTGATAAAGATAGCATAAGAGAAAGTTTTGCAAGTGCTTTTTACACGCATAAAGTTAATATTTCATACAATGAAAACATTTATATAAGAAATTTAAGCTTACTTTGCTTTGCCTTAAATTTAAATTTCGATAAAAAGAGCTTTTTACTAGATAAAAAGCCCTCTTTTTTTAGCGATGAAAGGCTGGAAAAAAGCCTGATAAAAGAGCTAAACTTAAGTGAAAAATTTTTCTTAATTCACTGCGGCTCAAGCGTAGAAAATAAAATTTATCCCAAAGAAAAAATGGCTAAACTTTGTAAAAATTTAGCCTCAACTTATAAAGATTATGAGCTTTTACTTTGCTTTGGCAGTGAAAAGGAAAAAAACTATGCTCAGTTTGTGCTTGAAACTTGCAAGAAAGAAAATGTAAAGATATGCAAAAAACTTAGCTTACAAGAGTTAATTTGCCTTACAAACTTAAGCTCTTTCGTGCTTGGAAATGATAGCGGACCAACTCATCTAGCCTTTGCCTTAAACAAGCCCTCTCTTAGTATCTTTGGTGCAACACCTAGTAAAAGAAATGCTTATGAAACAAATATAAATTTCACTATAGACACAGGCAAAGAAATAGACGCTAAAAAGCTTGATAAGAATGATTTTTGCATAAGGGATATAGATGAAAATGAAATTTTTAAAAAGATTAGGAATTTTTTAGATGAAAAAAAGTGATTTTTTATATCTTTTTCTTTATTATCTTTTAAAATTTGTATTTAAAATTCTGCCTAAAAAGCTTATAAAAAAACTAGCAAACTTGATAGCTAAAATAGCTTTTAAGCTTAATAAAAAACATAGAAAAATCATAGATGTAAATTTAAGCATTTGCTTTCCTAGCAAAACTAAGAAGCAAAGAGATGAGATAAGCCTTAAGATTTATGAGAATTTCGCCAAATTTGGACTTGATTTTTTGGCAAATCAAAATATAAATAAAGACGAAATTCAAAAAAAGGTGCAAGTTGAGGATTTGCAAGATTTCAAAGCAATATCAAATTCTGGGAGAAAATTAGTATTTAGCACGGCTCATTATGGAAATTGGGAGCTTTTGTCCTTGTTTTACTCTGCAAATTTTAAAAAAATATCTATAGTGGTTAGAATGCTAGATAGCGAGGTTATGAATAAGATTGTTGCTAAAAACCGTGCCCAATTTGACATAGAATTAATCAATAAAAAAGGCGGTTTAAAACAAATGCTAAAAGCCCTAAAAAACGACAGAGTTTTAGGAATTTTAACAGACCAAAATGCCACTGAAAACGAGGGTTTAAAGCTTAAATTTTTTAACAAAGATATAATTTATCTAAGCGGTGCTAGCGTGATAGCGAAAAAAAGCTCCGCCCTTTTAGTGCCCGTTTTTATATACCAAAAAGATGACAAATACATCATCAAGCATTTTAAAGCCATGGATTCTAAAGACTTCTCAGTGGAAGAGCTTACAAAATACCAAGCCGCTTGCCTTGAGCAAATGATAAAATTTAAGCCTGATGAGTATTTTTTCTTTCACAAAAGATTTAAAAGCTCTAGCGAAAATCCTTATGAGTGAGAAGCTTTAAATTCCTTATTTTTAATTAGTTTCAAAGCTATGCGAACAGCATTTGTCGCAGCCCCTACTCTAATCTGATCCGCCACACACCAAAGGTGCAAAATCTTTTTAGAATGCAAATCAAGCCTTATTCTACCAACATAAGTTTCATTTGTATTAGCTGTAAAAAGAGGCATAGGGTATTTTAAATTTTTTATATTATCCATCAAAACTATATGTTTTTCCTTTGACAAAGCCTTTCTTGCCTCATCAACATCAACTTCTTTGGCAAAAGTTAGGGTAAGGCTTTCGCTATGAGAGCGTAGAACAGGCACTCTAACGCAGGTTGCCGAAATAGCCATTTTCTTGTGCATAATCTTTTGAGTTTCATTTATCATCTTTAGTTCCTCTTTTGTGTAAGAACTATCCTCATCAAAAGAATCTATATGCGGTATCAAATTTAAAGCTAAAGTGTGAGGAAAAACCTTGGCCTTAAAATCATGCAGCTTAAAAGAAAAAAACTCCCTAAGCCCATCACTTAGTTCTCTCATGCCCTTAGCACCAGCACCACTTGCTGCTTGATAGGTGCTTACATCAACCCTTTTAAGATTGTAAAGCTTATCAAGAGGGCTTAGGATATGAACCATTTGTATGGTGGAGCAGTTTGGATTAGCAATAATTCCTCTCTTTTTATACAAGCTTATATCCTCTTCATTTACCTCAGGCACAACCAAAGGAACATCATCTTGCATTCTAAAATAACTCGTATTATCAATCACAACAGCACCACTATTAACCGCATCTTGTGCAAATTCAGCTGACACAGAACCTCCTGCTGAAAAAAAGGCTATATCGACCTTATGTTCTTTAAAGACATCATGAGTTAGCTCTTTTACAACTATTTCTTTATCCTTAAAATTCACAGTACTGCCTACGCTGTTACTGCTTGCTAGAGCTAAAATTTCATTAACAGGAAAATCAAACTCCTCTAATACAGTCAAAAGCTCCTCTCCAACAGCACCCGTAGCACCGACTATAGCTATATTAAATTTTTTCACTTAACACCTCAATTTAATTTGTATTTTTTAATCTTTTCTTCTAATTTATTTTTACTAAGACCTAAAAGCTCGCAGGCCTTGCTTAAATCGTTATCAACGCTTGCTAAAACCTCAACCAAAAGATCTTTTTCCATATCCTTAATATCTTTTATTTTTCTACTTTCTAAAAACAAATCATCACTGCTTATCTCATCGACCTCGCTTAAGATACAAGCCCTTTGCACTATGGATATAAGCTCTCTGATATTGCCCGGATAATCATAATCTAACAAGGCCTCTTTAGCCTCCTTGCTTATGCTTTTTTTAGCAAAATCATACTCTTTGCAAGTATCTTCTAAAACCCTTTGTGCTATTTCTAAAATTTCTTCTTTTCTTTGCCTAAGTGGTGGAATTTGTATAGGAACTGTGTTTAATCTATAATACAAATCGCTTCTAAATTCATTATTTTTAATTTTTTCTTCTATATTTGCATTTGTGGCTGAAATAATCCTCACATTTATCTTTATACTCTTAGTGCCACCAAGCCTGGTAATCTCCCTTTCTTGCAAAGCTCTAAGCAATTTTGCTTGAATTTCAAAAGGCATTTCTCCTATCTCATCTAAAAAAAGGGTACCCTCATTTGCAAGCTCGAACAACCCTTGTTTTGTGGTATTAGCATCTGTAAAAGCTCCCTTTTCAAAGCCAAAAAGTTCACTTTCTATCAAATTTGAAGGTATAGCTGCCATATTTATTGCTACAAAGGGCTTAGAAGCTCTTTTTGAATTCTTATGAATATAATTTGCAAAAAGCTCCTTGCCAACACCACTTTCTCCAAAAAACATCACAGAAGCATCTGTTTGTGCTACTTTTAAGGATAATTTTAAGGCTTGTTCTAATGCCGGCGAATTTGCGAAAAAGTCATTATTTTTGTTTATCTTAGCACTTTTTTTATCTGTGCTTTTTTCTCTTATAAGCTTAACCCTTTTTATCGCTTGAACCAAGGTTTGTATGTCAAAGGGCTTAGTAAGAAAGTCTTTAACGCCTAATCTCACGGCCTCTATGGCTCTGTTTAAGGTAGCATTTCCTGTGATGATGATAAACTCATATTTATTCTCGCAAGCCTTAACAAATTCTATGCCGTCAATTCCAGGCATGTTTATATCAGTGATTATCAAATCTGTATTATCATCTAGCTTTTTTAAGGCTTCGGTGGCTGATTTGTAAGTTTTTATTTTAAATTCATCAAATTCAGCCAGGGCTATTTCTAGCGATTTTCGCATATTGATATCATCTTCTACTATAACTATATTCATATTAGCTCTCTGTATGTTTGATTATACTTCTTTTAGCCATGCCAATTTGTTCGTATTTTAAAATATCATCTTTATAGGATGTGTATCTCTTGCTTAGCTCCCTGCTTAAAAAGGCTATATTTTTAGCACTTGCGTTTTTATGAGCGGCAACCGCACTTACAAATTCTAGCTTTTTTTTAGCCTCATTGCTTAAATTTTTGCCAAGTTTCATTGGCAAAGTTTGAGTGTCTATAAATTTTAATATAATTTTTTGTATAGCCTCATGGTCTAATCTTGGATTAGCAAGCTCTGCAAACAAGCTGTCTATATTAACAGTTTTTTTTGCATTTATTTTTTCTGAGTTGCTAACGCTTTTCTTTTTAAGATACGAAAGCACCAGTGCGCAAAATACAAAGATTAATATAACAATAACAACGAAAATTGACAATAAAATATAATTCAAAATAAATCCTTACAATCTTTTAGCAAAATGCCTTTTTCTATATGAAACAATGCCTAAAACAAGCATAGCAGTAAAACCATAATAAACATAACTTGGAATTTGAGTAGCCTCACCGGCTGCGTAAGAGTGCATTCCAACTAGAAAATAATTCACCCCAAAATAAGTCATGATGATAGACCAATAAGCAAATATCGAACAAAGTGCGAAATTATACTGACTTGTTAGGCTTGGAATCATCCTTATGTGCAAGATTGCAGCGTAAATTAAAATGCTAATTAAAGACCAAGTTTCTTTTGAATCCCAGCTCCAATACCTACCCCAGCTTTCATTCGCCCAAATCGCACCCAAGAAATTTCCAACTGTTAGCAAACAAAGCCCTAAAATCATAGCCATTTCGTTAATCCTTGTGGCTTCAAGAATGTTTCTGGCTATATTCTCATTGTGCTTTGAGCCTTCTTTCATGAAACAAAACAGTATCAAAGTAAAAATTCCAAGCAAGGCACAAAGTCCTAAAAATCCATAACTAGCAGTGATTACTGAAACATGTATAACTAACCAATAAGAATCAAGCACGGGGACTATATTTGTAATTTGTGGGTCCATTTCACTTAAATGTGCCACCCAAAGCACAATACCTGATAAAATAGCAGTTAATGCTAGCGATATAGGGCTTTTTTTGGAAAAGAAAATTCCACTTAAAGCCAAAGCCCAAGCTATGTAAATCATGCTCTCATAAGCATTACTCCAAGGTGCGTGCTCGGCCAAATAAGCTCTAATCACCAAACCAGCAGTATGTATAACAAAGGCTATGATATTTACTATATAAACTGCTTTAAAAGCCAAGGATATATTTAGCTTTGAATTTAGCATTTTTATTATAAGTATCAGCAAGAGCAAAAGGCCAGCAAAAAGATAAACAGGCGTTAATTTAACAAAAATTTGACTTTCATTTATAAAAAGCTCTGTATAAATTTTGCTCTTACTTGGCATTATATGAGCAGAATACTTGCTTTGATATGCACTCATATCATCAAGGGCCTTGTTTGCTTCCTCCCAATTGCCATTTTCTAGGGCTTGTTTTACGGCAGTAAAATAATTATCAAGCAAAACAACAGCACTTTGTCTTTCTTGATCCTTTGTTTTGGTGAGAATTTCATAGCTTGTAAGCCAAGTATCGTTCTCATCATCTTGCTTTGGTAGGAACCTAAAAAGCTCTCCTAAAAGAGTTAAATTTAAGATATTTGCCCTCTCATCAAGCTTGATAATCTCTTTATCATACACAGTTCTAGCATTTGGTGCTTTTCTGTTTGCGTTTTCCACATATTTTGCAAGTTTGTATTGCTGATTTTCATCAAAAAAATCTAAAAAGCTTATATAAGGCTTTTCCTCTATGTTTAAAAGCTTTGCAAGCTCTTTTCGCACATTCTTATCTTTTGGCATTGCGATTAGCTTTTCCTCGCTCCAAGCCTTTGAATTCATAATCATAGAAAGCACCACAGCGTTAGAATCCATGCCCTTATAGGTGATATTTTTATGCAGTTTTTCTAAAATTTCCTTAGACACAGTATCAAAAGGGCTCATCCTGCCATTTAGCTTTTGCACCACCAAGGCACCAAGTCTTTGACTATGCGTTTCATCTATAACAGGAAGTTCGCTTGCATTTAATTTAGAAGCAAAAAAACTTAGAAAAACAACGATGGCTAAGGATTTCACGCCGTATTTTAGGGAATCCTTGCTAACTAATCTTGCTAAGGTTCTAAATCTTGACTTAGGATTTAATAAATTCAAAAACATCCCCAAAAATAACAAAGTATATCCTATATATGTAGTGAGTTTGCCAGGGTCCTGATTTACAGATAAGATTGTTCCTTGCTCATCTTGGTCATACGAACTTTGATAAAATCTGTATCCTTCATAGTCTAAAACATTATTCATAAAGATCCTAGCCTCAAATTTTTCATCACCGTTTCTTACCTCAACCAAGCTTTCATAAGACTTAGGCGACATAGAACCAGAATACCTTTCTAAGATAAAATCTTTCAAATATATGGAAAAATCAAGCTTTTGCAAATGAGTGCCCCAAGATATGAAAAATACTTGATTTGCAAGCTCTAAGCCCAAAGGCTTTGCGTGCTCTAGGACATAAAATTGGGTCTTTTCACCTCTAAATTCAAGCTCCAAAAGCAAGGCATTTATATCATTATCTTTTAATTTTAAAGCCTGATAATCCTTACTCATCGCAAAGTCTTTGAATTTTAACAAAAATGAATTTTGCCACCTATTAGGCTCTCCAAAGGTGGATACCAGCAGGGTTCTAAGAGCCTCTAAAGAAATACTTTTTAGCCAGGAAGCAAAATTTTCATCTTGCTGTCTGTTTAGGCCTTTTAAGTCCATTCTAGCGTGCTTGGAAGCGTATTTGACGACGAAATTTAAAGCCTGCATGTCATACAGCCTTTTTTGCGAGCTATCAGCCTTTTGCCCGGCTAAAAGCACATCTTGTTCGCCGCTCGCCATACTAAGAAATTTCAAGTTTTTATTAGAACTTAGCTGTAAATTTTCATCTATACTAACATAAGGTGTGTTTTTCAAATCCTTGTATAAGGCCTCATCACCCATAAAAACAAAGCTCACGCCTCCTATATTTTTAACATCGCCCTTGCCTAGTAAAACTTGCTGCGCCTCGCCGTTTAAATTTATCACCAAAGATAATAAAGCGCTAGCATTCTCATCCTCTACGAAAACTTCGCTTGCTCCTAAAAGCAAATTCTTGTAAGAAAGCTTTGCTACTTCGCCATTTACATCAAGTTTTAGTTCAAAGTCATTGGCAAAAGGTAAAAGCGCCATGTCCTCCTGGCTTTGCGTGCTTACAACCTCATTTTGCCCTGTTAATGCTGCGATTTTTACGAAAGATTTTGAGCTTTCGATTACAGAACTTTCGGCATTTTCCCTTATGTGCATAAGCCCTTCAAAACCCATATATCTAGTGAAAATCGAACCAAGCAAGATAAATAAAAAAGAGATGTGAAAGATTAGCATAGGAATTTTGTTCTTATCTATCATCTTGTATCTAAAGATAGCGCATACTAAATTTATGCCCAAAAGTAGCTGTATAAAACCAAAATAAAGCGTCCCATACACCATAGCCCAAGCGGTTGGCGTTCCATAAGAACTCTCTATAAAAGTGGCCAAAGCACAAAACAGTGCAAACAGTAAAAATAAAATTATCGAAACACTAAGGCTTCCAACAGAATACAATACTTTTCTCATGGAAAAAATTGTAACAAAGATAAATTAACTAACTACAAGCCTAAGTATTTTTTGCGTATCTCATCATTGCCTATTAATTTAGAGGACTCATCTTGCATACTAATCTTGCCATTTTCCAAAACATAAGCATAATCGCTTATCTTGAGGGCTAAATAGGCATTTTGCTCAACCAAAAGTATGGTAATGCCCTCCTCCTTAAGTCTCATTATGGTTTGAAATACCTCGCTTACTATCTTTGGTGCAAGTCCTAGGCTTGGTTCATCAAGCATCAAAAGCTTTGGTTCGCTCATTAAGGCTCTTGAAATAGCAAGCATTTGCGCCTCGCCTCCGCTTAGAGTTCCTGCCAGGGCGTTTCTCTTAAGTTTTAATCTAGGAAAAATTTTATACATTTGTTCCTTTAAATGCTCGTAATTTTCATCGTTATTAAAAGCACCGATTTTTAAATTCTCCTCAACAGTTAAATTTATAAACACTCTCCTACCCTCAGGTACCAAGGCTATGCCTTTTTGCACTAAGGTGTGGGGCAAATGTCTTTTAGTGTCATAGCCTAGAAAGCTTATCTCGCCCTTTCTTTTCACGCAGTTTAGCAAGGCATTTAGCGTAGAGGTTTTGCCGGCTCCATTTGAACCAATCAAACTAACTATTTGTCCCGTTTTTATCTCAAAGCTAATGCCCTTAACAGCTTCTACCAAGTTATAATACACATGCAAATCTTTAACTACTAACACTATTTCTCCAACTGCTCTATGTCGCCAAGATAGGCTGCTATCACTTCTTTATTAAGCACAGCTTCTTCTATCTTGCCTTCAAAAATTACCTTGCCATAATCTAGCACTAAAACCTTATCGCACAAAGTATTCACAAATTTCATATCATGTTCTATTAGCAAAACGCTTAGTTTATATTTATCTCTTAGCCTAAATATAAGACTTGCTAATTCATCGCTTTCAGCTGCGTTCATGCCAGCAACAGGCTCATCAAGCAACAACAAGGTAGGGTTTGTGGCCAAAGCTCTTGCTATTTCCACCTTTCTTTGCTGGCCGTAGCTAAGTGAAGTTGCCTTTTCATAGGCCAAATGCTCTATGTCAAGCTCTTTTAAAAGCTCTAAACACCTATTTTTAGCTAAATTCTCGCTTTTCCTAAAACGCCCTAAGTGCAAAAAGGCTTCTAATAAGCTGTATTTTATGCTGCTATTAAGGCCTATCAAGACATTTTCAAGCACGGTCATGGATGAAAACAATCTTATATTTTGAAAGGTTCTTGCTATGCCAAGATGTACTATTTTATGCGCCTTTAGCTTGTCAATTCTTTTGTCTTTAAATAAAACCTCACCAGAACTTGGCTTGTAATTTCCTGTGATTATATTAAAAAGAGTTGTTTTTCCAGCACCATTTGGGCCTATGATAGCGTAAATTTCGCCCTCATTTATAGAAAAGGAAGTATCGCTGATAGCCTTTACTCCGCCAAAATTTTTCGTGATATTTTTAAGACTTAGTATCACTTTTTTTCCTTTTGATTTTAAGCAAGTCTAAAAGCTCCTTATCTCCCATAATGCCCTTTCTTGCAAAAAGCATTATAAGGATTAGTATTAAAGAAAAAACAACCATTCTAAGACCCGGCATTGCCTCGCTTTCATAGCCAAAGATATTCATAGGTTCATCTAAAAATCTAAGCCACTCCGTACCCCCAAGCACCAAAACAGTTCCTATGATAGCTCCTGTTGTAGAGCCAAGACCGCCTAAAACTATGATTATTAAAAGCTGAAAGGTTAGTAAAAACTCAAATTGCTCTGGCGAAACAGTGGTTAAAAGACAAACTAGCAAGCCGCCTCCAACACCTTCTAAAAAAGCTGAGGTTCCAAAGGCTAAAGTCTTGGTCCAAAAGGTATTAATGCCCATGGCAGAGGCCGCGTCCTCATCATCTCTAATCGCCCTCATCGCACGACCGTATTTAGAATACACCAAATTCAGTATTAAAATCACAGCAAGTATGGCAAAAATGCCTGTAACATAGATGTTAGAATGCTTTGGTATATCGACAAGCCCCAAAGAACCATTAGTAAAGGAAGGAAAATTTATAGCAACAAGCTTTATGATAATGCCAAAGCCAAGAGTAACTATAGCTAAGTAATCCCCTCTTACCCTAAACACCGCAAAAGAAAGCACCAAAGAAAGAGCCAAGGCGCAAAGGCCGCCCATTAAAAGTGCTATGAAAAAATTGCCCGTATAAAGTGCAAGTATTAAAGAGCTAGGGTCTTCTAAGGCAAATTGTGAAATTTTATCATCAGCACTTAAAAGCATGATAGCAGTAGCGTAAGCCCCAACAGCCACAAAGCCGTTAGGTTCTAGGCTAAACTGCCCTGTAACGCCGTTTATGAGGTTATAAGAAACGGCTAGGATTATAAAAATCGCGATATTGTTTAAAATTCGCATGCCATAATCGCTAAAAAAATAAGGAGATAAAAACACAAAGGCTAAGGCTATAAATAAAAAGGCTAAATGATAAGCTTTATTAACAGTCATTAAAATCTACTTCTTTCATAATTTATTCCTAAAATTCCACTAGGTTTGAAAAGTAAAATAAATACTAAAAATATAAAGGCAAAAGCGTCTTTAAACCCGGCAAAATCAGGGAACAATGCCACAGCCACAACCTCAGTAAAGCCTATGATAAGTCCGCCTAAAACCGCACCAACAACAGAGCCAATCCCGCCCAAAACAGCGGCAGCAAAGGCTTTAAGCCCTATTAACACTCCCATATTAGGGTCTAATGAGGGATAATTCACAACCCAAAAAATCCCCCCAATAGCCGCCAAAGCCGAGCCCAAAGCAAAAACAAGGGCTATGATTTTATTTGCGTCAATTCCCATTAAATTTACAGTGTGTATATCAAAGGCTAAGGCACGGATGGCCACGCCGTATTTCATCTTATAAAGCACGAAAAGCAAGATGGCTAGGATTAAGATAGTTAAGATAGGCACGCAAAGCGTGGCAAGGCTGATATTTAAAGAGCCTATTTGTATAACTTGTTCTAAATAAGGCGGAACAGGAAAAAGCCTAGGCGTGGAACCAAAGCACACATTAAATAAATTTTGTATGAAAAAACTCATGCCAATGGCTGTGATTAGCAAAGAAATTTTAGGCGCTTTTCTAAGGGGCTTATACGCTATCTTATCCATAGCTATACCGATACAAGCCGCAAAAATCATGGCCAAAGAAATTGCACCCAAAAAAGGCACATTCATAGCACTTACGCAGAACAAACAGCAGTAAGCACCTATCATCATGATTTCACCATGAGCGAAATTTATGAGCCTTAGCACCCCATAAACCATAGTGTAACCTATGGCTATGAGTGCATACATAGAACCTAAGGAAAGACCGTTTATAACTTGTTGTAAATCCATAAAAATCCTAAGGGTTTATGCTGTCTTTATAAACTTGCTTTTGATTTTGAATTTGTTTTACAACCAAAGACCTTGTAGCGTTGCCGCTTTTATCTATGTTGATTATACCTGAAACGCCGTTGAAATTCGTAGTTTTGTGAATTTCATTATTAACACACTCGCTTGTTAAAGAGGAGGCGCATTTTTGCATAGCTTCAAACATCACAAAATACGCGTCAGCTCCCATAGCCGTGAAATTTGGCACCTCTTTTGTTTTCTTGCTTTTTTGATACTGTGCTATAAAGTCCTTGCTAAGCTTAGTTGGCGGGTTTGTATAATCGAAACTATCTGTAAAGATGTGATTTTCAGCCGCTTGTTCAGCTAATTTTATAAAGGTATCATCAGCCACGCCATCAGCCGAGCCCATAGGAGTTTTAAGCCCTGCTAAGCGTGCTTGTCTCACAAACAAAGCCGCCTCTGTGTAATACACCGGCATATAAATAAAGTCCGGATTTAGCTTTTGAATTTGAGAAATCACAGCCTTATAGTCCTTATCGCCTGAGCTTATCCTAAGCTTTTTAAGCACCTTGCCGCCTTTAGCCGTAAATTCCTTTTCAAAGGCTCTAGAAAGACCTAAAGAATAATCAGCACTTTGGTCACTTACTATAACCGCACTCTTGTATTTTAGGGTATCGCTTGCATATTTTGCCAAGGATGAGCCTTGAAAACTATCCATGAAGCAAACTCTGCTTGAGTATTTTTTGTTATTTAAAATTTTATCTCCGGTTGCGGCTGGAGCTATTAAAGGCACCTTGTTTTCCTCTGCAACGCTCATGATTTGCAAGGTGTTTGCACTTAGCATTTCGCCTATTAATCCGATGGCTTTATCTTGGGAGATAAGCCTTTGTGCTGCGTTGCTTGATTCTATCTTATCGCCCTTTGTATCAAGCACGACAATCTTAACGGTATCGCCGTTTGGAAGTTTATTTTTCATTTCATTTGCTAGTTTAATCCCCTCAAGTGCAGCCTGACCGTAAGCAGCCGTAGAGCCACTTAAAGGCATAATCACACCTATATTTACATCCTTTGCTAGCAAAGCACTAGCAAGTAAAGCAGATAAAAGTAAAATTTTTCTCATCGTCTTTCCTTAAGGATTTACAGTAGCTTTATAGCTTTGCTTGCCGTTTTTAATCTCTTTTATAATAACCGGCCTTTTGGCATTTCCGCTTTTATCTATGCTTATCACACCGCCAACCACTTCTAGCTTCGTGGTTTTGTGAATTTCGTTGTTAATGCACTCGCTTGTTAAAGAAGCAGCACAGTTATTAATGGCATTAACCGTTACAAAGTAAGCGTCAGCTCCCATAGCAGCAAAGGCTGGAACCTCTCTTGTCTTTTTTTCTTTTTCATATCTATCTACAAAGCTCTTACCTAGGGCTGTGCTTGGGTTGTTGTAATCAAAGCTATCGGTAAAGATGAAGTCATTTACAGCCTCGCCGCCTAGTTCTATGAAAGTCTTGTTATTTACCCCATCTCCTGCACTAAAAGGAGTGTTAAAGCCCAAAGCTCTTGCTTGCTTTGTTATTAGGGCTGCTTCTGGGTGGTAAATTGGCATATACACAAAGTCAGACTTCACGCTTTGAAGCTGGGAAATTATAGCCTTAAAATCCTTGTCATTTGAGCTTATCATAAGCTTTTTAAGCACCTTACCGCCTCTTTTTTTAAACTGAGTTTCAAAAACCTTGGCAAGCCCTAAAGAATAAACATTCGCCTGGTCAACAACCATAGCAACAGTCTTATACTTCAAGGTATCTATGGCGTAATCAGCGAATTTTTGCCCCTGAAAACTATCCATAAAGCAAACTCTGCTTGAGTATTTTTTATTATCCAAAAGCTTGTCCCCGCTTGCAACAGGTGCTATCATAGGCACTTTTTTATCCTCTGCTACTGAGATAACTTGCATTGTGTTTGGGGTGGTGGCCTCGCCTATTATCGCCACAACCTTATCCTTTGATACAAGTCTTAGGGCTGCGGTCGAGGTTTCTACCTTGTCTCCCTTGCTATCTAGCACTACTAAATTTATGGTATCGCCATTTTTAGCCTTTGGCATGATTTTATTAGCCAGCTCAACCCCAGCCAAAACATCCTGACCATAAGCAGCAACAGGGCCTGTTAAAGGCAAAACAACGCCAACTTTTACATCCTTAGCGAAAACAAAGCAGCTTAAAAGAGCTGTGCTTAAAAGAATTTTTTTCATGATAACTCCTAGTTTAAAGGTATGGTAACATTTAGTCTTGTTCTATCACCCCCACCGCTGTGAGGCACTGTCATTTTATCATTATTACTATTTTCGTATCTGTAGCGAATTTCACCGCTGATTTCAACATTTTTAATGGCTTCTTCTAAAGGTTTTGCGAAGCTAAATGAAGAAAGTATAAAAAAGCTTAAAAGCAAAATTCTCATAAATCTCCTTTACGAAATTTTAAAGAAATTATAAGCTTTTTAACTTAATCTTTAGCTAAATATAGTAAGAAAATGTGAATTTTTAAAGAAGAGTCCCCAAAAGGGGACAGTGTTAGAATGTATAAGCAGCTTGTAATCTTACAGCGTCTCTTTTGCTAGTTCCATAAACTTTGTTGTCATAGTTTAGGATAGAATACCAGCCAAAGAATTTAAGATTGTTGCTGTATTTGTAATCTAGGTCAAGAACATACTCGCTCTTATCGCCACCACCTGTAGAACCTTGTCCGGTAGTTAAGGTATCAGAAGTTCCACCTATAACACCTCTAAGTCCTATTCTAAAATCCCCCGGTAAGGTGTAACCAACAGAAGCGTAAGCTAGGGTAGTTTGTCCGTTGCTTATACCGGTCCAAGAACCGCGTCCGTATAAAATTTCTCTACCTATCACATTAAGACCAGCTGAGCCTGTATCTTCTATGGTGTTGATAGTTACTTTGTTTTTCTTACCATACATGATACCGCCTAGGGTTCCATCAAAGCCGTATAAATTCACAGTTCCGTATAGGTTGAAAAGCTGTCCGCTATCAGCTATGTCGCCTAAAAGTTCATTAAAAGAGTTGTCGACATTATTACCCATGTAAGTAAATCTTAACTTCCAAGAATCTTGCTCACCTAAAGGTAAGGTATAAGCTAAATCAGCTGCATAAAAAGTAGCTGTTTTCATAAGCTGTGCAAACCAGATATTCGCATCAAAGCCACTTCCGCCTATGTCTTTACCTAAGAAAGCAGCACCATACATATTGTATTCATAAATTCTGCTATTTATAGCTGCTTGTTGTGCAGCATTAGGAAGCAAATTTAACTTAGAAACAGATATAGCATCGCTATCGCCTGTATTTTCCTCGAAGCTATCTACAGCAAAAGCAGCTATGGATATACCATCAGCTGGAGAGTAAATAGCCTTAGCAGCAGTTCCTACGAAATCAGATGTCCAAATAGTTCCTAACTCTTGGCGACCTAGCACAAGACCGAAACCATAATCAGCCAAATCGTATTGTAAATACGCTTGTCTTAGGTTAAAAGGCTTGTTTGTTGGTGTTCTACCATCAGGTGTATTGCTGTTTATATAACCAGCAGCCTTATCGTTAGCATACTGAGCTTGACCAAAGATTTTAAAGCCATCGCCCACATCTGCCTTAAGTCCCAATCTCACACGAATTCTGTGATCTTGCTTACCAGAAACAGATGAAATATCACCTATTTGGCCATTATTTTCAGAGTTATCTTCATATCTGTATCTTAACTCACCTGTAAAATCAACATTCTTAATAGCTTCCTCTAAAGGCTTAGCATTAAGAGCTGAAAACGAACCAACCGCAAGGGCAGTTACTAAAGAAAGTTTTACTAATCTCACATATTCTCCTTAAAAAGTAAACTAACGGGTATATTATATCAAAAAAATAGGATTTTTAGAAAAAAAATAAATAAAATGAGAATACAAGAAAAAATGAAATTCAAGGCTTTAAGCCTTGAATTTTTTAGAATGTGTATCTTGCTTGGATACGGAAGGTGTTTTTGGTTTCATTATCTACATTTGTTCTACCGCTGTAGTTTAGATAAGAATACCAGGTTAAAAAGTCTAGATTAGCACTGTATTTATATGAAGCTTCTACAACTCCTTCTAGCTTATCGCCACCACCCCAGGCAGCTCCATTAGCACCTGTTTTAGTTCCACCATATACGCCTTGTAAGCCTATCCTAAAATCAGATGGTAGGGTATAGCCTACATTTACATATCCAGCAGTGGTTTGACCTTGGCTTATAACAATCCAAGAACCTCTAGAATACATAAATTCCTTACCTACTGAAAGACCAAAAGAACCTACATCTTCAATGGTGTTTATCGTAATTTTATCTTTTTTACCATAATAAACTCCACCCAAACCACCGTCAAAGCCGTAACCTTTGATGTCTCCATAAACATTTACAAAGTTTCCAGCATCAGCTCCTTTATTTTTAAAATAACTATCCACACTGTTGCCAAGATAAGTAGCTCTTAAAGACCAGGCTAAATCATCAGCTAAAGGCAGGGTGTATTTAAAATCAACAGCATAGAAAGTAGCTGTATTCATAAGTTGTGCGAACCATAAGTTAAAGTCTAAGCTAGAACCACCCAAATCAAAGCCACTTAAAACAGCAGCACCATACATATTATATTTATATAATCTGCTAGTTAGAGGATCGCCAGCAGCATCTCCCATAAGGTAATCAAATCTAGCATTATCGCCGTCTGTATCTTCCTCAAAGCTATCTACAGCAAAGGCAGCTATGGCAAGACCATCATAAGGTGAATAAACAACCTTAGCAGCAGTGCCTACGAAATCATCTGTCCAAATAGTTCCTAATTCTTGGCGACCCCAGATGAAGTTTAAGCCGTAATCAGCCATATCGTATTGCAAATAAGCTTGTCTTAAAGCGAAAGGTTTGCCTGTTTGGGTTCTACCCTGACCTGCAGAAGCAGGATCTCCAAAACCTCTATTTTTATCAAAATCATAATGAATTTGACCGAAAATCTTGAAGCCATCACCTATGTCAGCTTTAGCACCAAATCTAGCTCTAAATCTATGATCTTGATTACCAGCAACACCAGCACCTATAAAAGCTTGGGGTGCTTTTCTAGCAGTAGAGCTATCATATCTGTATCTTAGATCACCGCTTAAATCAACATTCTTAATAGCTTCCTCTAAAGGCTTAGCATTAAGAGCTGAAAACGAACCAACTGCAAGAGCAGCTACTAAAGAAAGTTTTAAAGCTTTCATAAATCTCCTTTATAAAAAAATATTAAAATTATAGCAAAAAAGAAAGGTATTTTGGACAAAAAATGGCAAAAATTTCATATGCGAAACGGTAGAAAAAAAACGCTATCTCAAGGACATTTGCAAGACTTAGATTTAAATTTAAAGCCTTGCCACACAGTCCTTAAAAAGCTCTGCCCTTTGAGCATAAGAGCTAAATTCGTCCAAGGAAGCACAGGCAGGGCTTAGAAGTGCTACTTCATTTAAATTTAGGCTTTTATCTATCTTAAAAACCGCATCTTCTAAATTCTCGCAAAGGCTGTATTTTATGTCATACTCTTTAGCCAAGACTTCGCACTGTTTTTTGCTAGTGCCTATGAGATAAATCCTTATCTTAAAATCTTTCATAAAGGCAAAAAGCGGGCTTAAATCAACGCCCTTGCTATCGCCTCCTAAGATAAGATGAATGTCTTTGTCTTTGTATCTTATCAACGCTGCTTTGGTGGCGTCTAAATTTGTGGCCTTGCTGTCATTTACCCACAGCCTTTGCTTTTTATCCTTAAATTCTTCTAGCTTGTTATCAAGGATGACAAAGGAGTTTAAAAGCTCGTATGAGGTGCTGTCAAGTAAAATTTTCTCTATGCTTAAGGCTAGGATAGCGTCTAGTAAAAATGGGGTTTTAAAAGAAATTTTAGCCATGTCAATGCCCATCTTTAAGGCCAAATCCTCATCATTTTCATAAGTTATAATATAAGCCTTTGTTTTTACATCCTTATACTTGGCTGGCAAAATGGCCACATCGCATTCATTCATCCTTGAAAGAACGCTTAGTTTAGCTTTCTCGTAAGCCTTGAAAGAACCGTGCCAAGAAAGGTGGTCCTGCGTTATAGGCAAAAGGGCGTAAAGCTCGGGCTTGGCTTTTTTAGTGTAGTGCATGGTGAAACTTGAGGTTTCAAGTATCCAAAGCCTTGCGTAAGGGTCTAGCTCGGCTAAAGGAATGCCAACATTTGCCCCCATTTGAGAGCCTATTTTAGCCAGCAGGTGCTGAGACATTTGCGTGGTGGTGGTTTTGCCATTTGTGCCGCTTATCCACACGGTTTTGGGCGAAACATCGTAAAAATAATCATACTCGCTTGTTAAATTCCTAGCCTCTTTTATGAGCTTGTGCTTTGGCGGAAAACCCGGGCTCATAATCTCAAGCTCGCTTAAGGCAGGATTAAAATACGAGGGGTTTAGCAAGATGTTGTTAAATTCATCTTCTTTAGGCTCTTTGAAAGTATCATCATAGATATGAAAGCCGCCAAATTTTTGTGCCAAAGCCTTGGTAGTTTTACCATAACCAAATAAAGACTTTTGCATTATCTTAACTTTATGGTGGCTATGGCTAGGAGGTTTGCTAAGAAAGCTATAGTCCAAAAACGAACTATGATTTTATTTTCTACCCAGCCTATTTTTTCAAAATGGTGGTGTATTGGTGCCATTTTGAACACTCTTTTGTTAAACATCTTAAAAGAACCGACCTGCAAAATCACAGAAATGGTTTCAAGGACAAAGACAAAGCCTATTAAAAGAAGTAAAATTTCGTTTTTGCTTATAACGGCTAGAAATCCTAAAAATCCTCCTATGGCTAAGGAGCCGCTATCGCCCATGAAAACTTGAGCCGGGTAGCAGTTATACCACAAAAAGCCTATCAAAGCGCCAATTAAAGCAGAACACACTATAACAACCTCGCCCAAACCTTGAATTTTAGGCAAGAGCAAATACTCGCTGTAAATGACATTTCCGCTTAGATACATGAAAATTCCCAAGGTAGCAAGGGAAAAAATCGATGGCACGGTTGCAAGTCCGTCTAGTCCGTCCGTCAAATTTACGGCATTTGAGCTTGAAAGCAAGACTAAAACCCAAAAAAACAAGGCAAAGAAACTCATGTCAAAAAGTGGGTATTTGTAAAATGGAAAATAAAGCTCCGTGCTTATGTAAGAGCCTAGATATAGGGGCAAAATGCAAAGCAAGGATACTAAGCTTAGGTAAAAAATCTTTTCGTTAGGGCTTAGGCCTGAGTGATTATCTTTCTTTAAAACCTTTGCTATATCATCTATGAAACCTATGAAACAAAAGGCTGCAAGGCAAAACAAAGAGCATAAAACCAAGACATTATCAAGCTTGGCACAGAGTAAGGAGCCAAGCAAAGCACAGATTACAAAGACTAGGCCGCCCATTGTAGGAGTGCTACACTTTTGCTGATGTGAGCTTGGGGCTAACTCATAAATAGGCTGCTTTACATCCCTAGACTTTGCCCAAGCTATAAATTTAGGCATTAAAAAAAGAGTTAAAACTAAAGATATGAAAAAGGCAGCACCCGCACGAACGCTAATATATGAAAAAAAGGCGTAATCAGAAAAATAATGCAGATAATACAAAAATCGTCCTTGTTAGTTTTTCAAAAATGAAATTGTAGTAAAATTTAACTTAAATTACGGCAAGGGAAGTAGGAAATGAAGCAAAAATGTATTTTGGTTATAACTGATGGGATAGGCTATAATAAAAGCTCTTATTACAACGCCTTTGAAGCGGCGAAAAAACCCACTTATGAAAGACTTTTTAAAGAGGTGCAAAACTCACTTTTAAAAACCAGCGGGCTTGCTGTTGGTTTGCCTGAGGGGCAAATGGGAAATAGCGAGGTAGGCCATATGTGCATAGGAAGTGGTCGCGTGATATATCAAAATTTAGTGAGGATAAACAAGGCGATAGAAAATGACAGCCTAAAGGACAATGAGAATTTAAAAAACTTTTTAAAAAAACACAAGAAAATTCACATCATAGGGCTTTATAGCGATGGCGGTGTGCATTCAAATTTAAGCCATTTTAACGCCATAGCTAAGATAGCAAAGCAAAGCGGTGCGGAGGTTTTTGCACACGCAATTAGCGATGGCAGGGATGTGATACCTACAAGCGGGCTTTCTTTTATCGGTGCCTTGGAGGAGTTTTGCAAAAAAGAGGGTGTGAGCTTTGCTAGTTTGTGCGGACGCTTTTATGCTATGGATAGAGATAAGAGGTGGGAAAGGCTAGAAAAATACTACAAATGCTTAATGGGCGAGGTAAACTCAGTAGAAAGTTTTAGCGCTTACATGCAAGAAAGTTACGATAAAAACGTCTTTGATGAATTTATAGAACCTGTTAAGAATGCTGAATTTAAGGGTATAAATGAGGATGATGGCATAATTTTAATAAATTTTAGAAATGACAGAATGAAGCAGCTAGTGACTGTTTTAAAAGATGAGAGCTTTGCTGAATTTGAAAGAAAAAAGCTTTGCAAAAACATACTGTGCATGACTGTTTATGATGATAGCTTTAAGCTGCCTGTTATCTTTGAAAAAGAACAGATAGAAAATACCTTGGCCGAGGTGATTTCAAAACAAGGCTTAAGACAGTTTCACACAGCAGAAACCGAAAAATACGCTCATGTAACCTTTTTCTTTAACGGCGGCAAGGAAGAATGCGTTGAAAATGAGGATAGGTTTTTAGTGCCAAGCCCTAAGGTAAAAACTTATGATGAAAAGCCTGAGATGAGTGCGTATGAAGTACTTGAAAAGGTGAAAGAAGCTATAAATAAGGAGTATGATTTCATAGTAGTGAATTTCGCAAACGGCGATATGGTAGGGCATACGGGGGATTTTCAGGCTTGTGTGAAGGCTGTTGAGGCTGTCGATGAGTGCTTGGGAGTGCTTGTAGATGAGGCTAGGAAAAAAGATTATGCCTTTATAATCACGAGTGATCATGGAAACTGCGAGGCTATGCAGGATGAAAAGGGCAACATCTTAACAAATCACACAAATTTTGATGTCTTTGTCTTTGTAGAGGCTAAGGGCTTAACGAAGCTAAAAGAGGGAATGGGGCTTAGCAATATAGCCGCTTCTGTGCTTAAAATAATGGGCATTGAAAAAGCACCTCAAATGAACGAGGCGATATATTAAAATTTGCTTTAAGTGGGTAGAATTTTAAAAATTTAAATAAAGGATAAAAAATGAAATTTAGTGGCAAAAATGTATTAATAACCGGGGCTAGCAAAGGCATTGGCGCGGCGATTGCTAAAACCTTGGCTTCTTTTGGCTTAAAGGTGTGGATAAATTATAGAAGCAAACCTGAGCTTGCAGACGCTTTGAAAGAGGAAATCGAAAAAAGCGGTGGCAAGGCTGCTGTGATATGCTTTGACGCTAGCAAGGAGGATGAATTTGAAGCTGGGGTTAAAGCTATAATTGATAGTGATGGCGAGCTTTCTTATCTTGTAAATAATGCAGGAATTACAAATGACAAATTGGCTCTAAGAATGAAGCTTGAGGACTTTAACTCCGTGATAGAGGCGAATTTAAATTCGGCCTTTTTGGGTTGCAGGGAGGCTTTAAAGGCCATGAGCAAAAAGAAATTTGGGGCTGTGGTGAATGTGGCTTCTATAGTTGGTGAAATGGGCAATGCTGGGCAGACAAATTACAGCGCAAGCAAGGGTGCTATGATAGCTATGACAAAGTCCTTTGCTAAAGAGGGCGCTAGCAGAAACATAAGATACAACTGCGTTACGCCGGGCTTTATAAAAAGCGATATGACGGACAAGCTAAGCGATGAGATAAAAAAGGCTTATGAGGATAGCATAGCTCTTAGGAGATTTGCAGAACCAAGAGAGGTGGCTGAGTGTGTGGCGTTCTTGCTTAGCGATTATTCAAGCTATGTGACAGGGGAAAGCCTTAAGATAAACGGCGGATTATATATGTAAGGAAAAAATATGACTTTAGAAGATATAGCTAAATTTTTAGACGATAACGCACCTGCGTTTTTGGCTACGCTTGGAACCTGTGGCAATCCTCGCTTAAGGCCTGTACAAAGTCCGCTTTTGTATGAGGATAGAATTTATTTTTATACCTCTAATGAAAAAAATCTTTACAAGCATATACAAAAGCACAGCGGTATAGAATTTTGCTCTTGTGCTAAGGACGGAACTTTTTTAAGGCTAAGAGCTCAAGCCGTGTTTGAGGATGATAAAAAGGTTAAGGAAGCGATGTTTGAAAAATATCCTCTTGTAAAAGACATATACAAGGATGTTAATAATCCTATCTTTGAGGTTTTTTACCTTGATAAACTAAGTGCAAGGTTGCAAAAGCTAAACGGAGAATTTGAAATTTTCAAGGCTTAAAAAGCCTTGAGACGCAGGCTTCACTAGCTTGCCGCAACCGCAATCAAAATAAAGTCTAGAAATTTACTAAAACTAACTTGCCAAAACCGGCGAAATTTCAGTTTTTGCAGCCTAAAAACTGCATAAAACTAATACAAATCAAGCTTTAAGTTTAAGCCGTGTTGCCAGAATTCTCTTTCTAAACGTACAACGGTGTGAAAAATTTCACTTAGTTTTTTAAATTTATTCTCATCTACCTCGTAAGAATTTAAAAAGTCTTCAAATTCCTTAATCTCTGCTTGAAATACCTCGCCTGAGTAGGTTAAAATCCACTCCTTATAAGGGTGTTTTTCTAATTCATCTTTAGAAAGCCTTTGCTTAATCTCAGCTCCTATATAGCCATAACCTATAGCACAAGCACTAAGTGCTACTAGCATATCTAAAAAATCCCCGCTTTGACCCACACTTAGCATATATCTAGTATAAGCAATATTTACTATACTCTCATCTTTTACGCAGAGCTTATCAGCATCAATGCCAAGCTTTAAAATGCTTTTATGAAGTTCAAGCTCGCCCTCAACTATATAGTTTTGAAATTTCATAGCAAAGCGAAGCTCTTTAGCATTGTTTGCATTTAGGGCTAAAAGTGCGTAGCATTTTGCGTAATTTATGAGATAAATATAATCTTGCTTTAAGTAAAACAAGAAATTTTCCTCTTTTAAAGTGCCTTTTTCTAGCTCTTTTACGAAGCTATGGTGCAAATACTCATCCCAAACCTTAGCATTTTCTTTTAATAATCTTTGAAAAAGTTTCATATTTTCTCCTTTAAATTCTACCTATATCATAAAGCTGTATAATGCCTACTATCTTGCCATTTTTAGATACCGGAATTTCTTTTATATTATGTTTTAGCATAAGCTCTTCAGCCTCTATGATTTCGGCACCCCAATCTATTACCTTTGGGTTTTTACTCATTATCTCACTTGCTAAAAAGTCAAACCTAGCCTTATCGCTATTTTGCAAGGCTCGTCTAAGATCGCCATCTGTTATAATGCCTTTTAATTCCTTTTTATCAAAAACCAAGCAAAGTCCTAGTTTTCCACTCGTCATAGTGTTTATAAGCTCATTAAATTTAGTATCTAAATTTACAGATGGAACCTTTTTTATCATCACATCCTTAACCCTTGTAAGAAGCTTTTTACCCAAAGAGCCTCCCGGATGAAAAAGTGCAAAATCATCTGGCTTGAAATTCCTAAGCCTCATCAAAGCAGCAGCTATCGCATCACCCATAGCAAGAGTTGCCGTGGTTGAGGACATAGGAGCAAGCTGCAAGGGGCAAGCTTCCTTTTTTACGCTTATATTCAAAAAAGCGTCTGCTTCTTTGGCTAGGGTGGATTTTGCATTTGAAGTCATTGCTATTATGTTTATGCCTCTTTTTTTAATAGCTGGAATTATCTTTAAAATTTCATCGCTTTCGCCTGAATTTGAGATAGCTAAAAGCACATCCAAAGAGGTTAGCATTCCTAAATCTCCGTGCAAGGCCTCAGCTGGATGCATAAAAAAGCTAGGTGTGCCTGTGCTAGCTAGGGTAGCTGCTATCTTAGCTCCTATGTGGCCTGATTTGCCCATTCCGCTTATAACGCACCTTCCCTTGCTTTGAAAGATAAAATTTATAGCCTTTGTGAAATTTTCATCTAAATTTAGGGCTAAATCCCTAACGCTATTTGCCTCTATCTCAAAAACCTCTCTTGCTATCTTTAAAACATCTAAATTCATAAAAAGCCTTATCTGTTGATATTTAAAACCACATTTGTAGCTATAGCTACTTGATATAAGATATTTACAAGCATACTTGTGATTTGTAAGCCTTGAGAATCAACCTTTGGTAAGACTAAGATACTATCTCCTGCCTTTACTTCTGGTGCGAAGGACAAAAAGCCTTGATTATACTTTGTGGCCTTGCCATTTGAATTTATAACAAGAACCTTAGAGGTATCAGCCCTATCGCTATAATCTCCAGCTAAATTTATGTAATAATCAAGCTTTTTTGAGGGCATATACACAAAAGAACCGGGCAAGGAAACCTCGCCTTGCACCACTACTAAATTATTCTTACTAGGCACTACGATAGTATCGCCCTCTTCTAAAACCACGCTTTTATAGGCTTTTACGCTATCTATGATGATTTGTCCCTTTGGCTGCACTTGCTTTGCTCTTTGTATGAAATCAAGTATGGTTTTAGCTTGATTTGCCCTTATGGCTGCACCTTCTGAATTTACAGATGGCGCGGTTAAAGCTAAAGTTTCAAGCTCTTTAAGCTGTGCATCTATGAGTTGTTTTTGAGTAAGGGCAACGCTTTTTCTAAAAACCTGCACCGAAGTTATATCAGACTGTGCATTTGTTACTATCCTAGAAACCACCTCATCCAAGGTGCTTCCTTTTCTTACCACCATAAAATGCGCTCCGCTGTGCTCACCTTCTATGCGGATATTTACATCATTAGCATTATAATCTGGACGAAATTCAACCTCATCAGCACTTTTAAGCATAACAGAGGCAAAGTCTTTTTTAGAATAAGATTTTATATCTACTATGTGATTATTTGCGTAAGATTTTACTATGGCATTTGTAACTATGGGCTTTGCACCGGCTAAGATAGCTAAATCTTGCAAGGACAAAGCTTCGTCCTTTAACTCAAATCTAAAAGGCTTTTGCACATCCCCGCTAGCACTTACATAGCTTTTTAAAGATGATACTAAGATAACATCACCCGTTCTAAAGGCAAGTAAGCTTAACTTTCCTTTTAGCAAGAAATCATAAAGATCGATATTTGCTAGAATTTTATTATCTCTTAGAATTTGTATGTATCTAAAAGAGCCATAATCAAGATTTATCCCGCCTGCTTTGTCTATGTATTGCACCACAGAATCAGAGCTTAAGCCCTTGTAAAGTCCGGGCGAATTCACAGAGCCGGTCACGAAAACAGAGACATTTTGATAGGCATTCATATCCGCATAAACATAGACATTGTCTTTATAAATTTTAGAAACACTTGCTTGTATGACTGATAAAAGCTCTGAGTTTTTAACGCCTAAAACCTTGATAGCTCCAACTTGAGGCACGAAAATATTGCCTTGCGAATCAACTACTAAATTACTTTCATAAGACACAGCTCCCCAAATTTTAAGGCTTATCACATCAGCAACGGCTATCTTATAATCAGGATTATAAATGTGCTGTGTGCTTTGAGTGAAATTTCCGCTAAAAAGATGAGAGCCAAAGGCTGTGATTTTAGGGCTTTGTTTTGAAATGTCTTGATTTGAAGTGCTTTGGGTGCTGTTTTGAGCTGTTGAGTTACTATCCTCTAGCAAAACGGCTGCACTTGTGCTTCCTGCTATGTTTGAAACATCTACGGCATAAAGTAAAAAAGGTAATATTAACAATAAAATTCTCTTCATCAATACTTATGCTCCTCTATGATAGTTTTTATAAGCCTTAAAACACCAAAAGCTAGACTTAGTATAACAAAAATACTAATGATATTATATGTTTTTCTAGGATAGGTTTCGCTTTGTGGGTAGCTTGGATTTTGCACTATCACAAGATGTTTAATCTTTCTAATGGCCTCTATACGCGTGGTTTCAAAAGAGCTTAAAGCCGTGGTGTAAGCCTTTTCAGCAAAGCCTGCTTCTATGCTAAGCTTTTGAAAATCAGAGGCGAGGTTGTTTAACTGATCCTTTGTAGAACTAGATACTACCTTGTTTTTTTCCTTTTCAAGCTGTTCTTTTAAGGCTTTTATCTCTGCTCTTAAGGTAACAAGCTGTGGTGCGTCATCATTTATATATGATCTCATAGCTAAAAGCTTGGCTTCCTTGCTTGCTATCTCAGCTTCCATTTGTGCCGTAAAAGATGCCCTACTTTCAGCCTCTTGCAGTGGATCAAAAACTCCGTGTTCATTTTGAAAGGCTATGAGCTTATCTCTTGATTTTTGATAATCATCCCTGTATTTTACAAGCTCTGTTTCAGCAAATTGTAGCTGCTCTCTAGCACTTTTGTGCGAAATTTCATTTACAAATTTTTCACTTTCTTCTAAGATAGCAGTGGCTATTGTATAGGCTTGTTCTGGGCTAAAACCCTCAACTTCTAGCTTTAGCATACCTGTTTCATCTATAACCTTAACCCTAGCTTGATAAAATTTCAAAAAGCTTTCTTGGCTATCATCCTCATAAAGTCTAAAGAAAATGTCAAGCTTTTGACTTTCATAAAGCTTTCTTATACCTATCTTTTCATCTAAAATTTTTAGCATATCTAAAGAAGTGATATAGGTTTTTAAAAAGATTAAATCCTCATTTGAATTTACGGTTCCCGGACTTATCAAAGCACTTAAACCGCTTAAGGATGAGCCTTGATTATCCCCTGCTGAACGCACACTTATATAAGAGCTACTTACATATCTAGGTGCGGCGATAAAAGCATAATAAATAAGCACGAAAAGCATTATGAAAAGCACGGATTTATAGGTGTTTAAAGATAAGATGTCTCTAAGTTTTTGCCAAAAATCCTTTTGATTTATGGTGCTAAAGGTTCTATGCTCCTTAAGCTGTCTAAATTTAGCTATAATCTTTTCTTTATCTATCTTTTTTAAGACATTTTTACCATTCATTGCACAAGTCCTATTTGCCTTGAGCTTTTTAGTGCTAATTTGCCTTGATAAGCGGCTATGCCATCCTCTACATCATCATACACATCAACAACACCGTCGTGAAGTAAAACAACCTTATCGCACCATTTTCTTATCTCGCTAACTATGTGAGAAACCATTATAACATTTGAATTTGCTAATCTTTCCTCATAAAGCTTTCTTGATTTTTGTATAAAGGAAGGGTCTCCAACCGCACCAGCTTCATCTATTAAATAATAATCAAAGTCAAAAGCCATAGAAAGCCCAAAACCTATACGAGAACGCATACCGGCTGAATAATTTCCCATAGGCTCATCAAAGAATTTGCCTATCTCCGCAAAGTCCTCTACAAATTTAATCTTTTCTTTTAAAGACCTACCCTTATAGCCATAAACCCTAGCTACAAAGGCTACATTATCCCTTGCGGTGAGTGAATTTTGAAAACCTCCCGCAAGTCCTAGGGGCCAAGAAATTCTTTTGTTTGTGATGATTTTACCCTTATTTGGCACCTCAGCACCACTTAAAAGACGCATAAGGGTTGATTTGCCAGCTCCATTTTTGCCCATAAGCCCTATGCTACAATTTTCAGGAAATTCAAAGGTAAAATCCTTAAAGATATAATGCTTCTTACCTGAACTTAGGGTATAAAATTTAGTTATATTATCAAGCTTTATCATAGTGGGTCCGCTGCTAGTTCTTGTCTTTTGTAGTAGTAAAACCAAAGCCCTATAAATAAAATCACTAAGTTAAATATTATAGGATAAGTTATGTCTATGCCCTCAGTTACGGGGTAATTATCAAAATAATTTATCTTTAGTGTTTCTGTTATGTGAATGTATGGATTATAAAGTAAAATTTCAAGCAAATTCGTAGGCACTATCCATATAGGATACACAACCGCAGAGGCTATATAGAGCAAAATGCCTGTGTATGGCAGGATTTTCCTACTTGGTTCTACTAAGTGATTTAAGATAGTAAGGCAAAGTCCTAGGCAAAAGCCACTAAAGGCTAATAAAACAAAGCATAAATACACTTCTAAAAAATGCTTAGGAACAGCATAAATTCCAAAAACCCACTGCGCTAGAAAAAAAACTAACAAAATAACGAAAAAAAAGATAAAGGACTCAAGCAAGGTTCTTGCGATAAAAACATGTATGGGTTTAACAGGCTTATAGGCAAAAAGTCCTAAATTTGCTTGAATTCCGCCCATTAGCTGAGTAAGGATATTTCTAAACATAAAAAAGGGGATTATACCAACAGCTAAAAACATAAAGATAGAAACCCCTTGAGGCATTATGATAGTCCTTGAATGCTCTCTAATGGCTGTGATAATGCTAGTAATAACCACGACTTGTATCATAGGCTCAGCTATAACTAAAGCGTAGCCAAGCCTTCTATTTTTACCAAATCTAGTCTTTATCTCCCTAAAAAAAAGGGCGTAGATAACATTTATCATCACTTCCTCTTAAAATATCTAATCCAAAATATTAACTTAAAAAGCTTAATTAAAGGCAAGATTTATTTACAAATTCTATCTTTTTACTTAAGGTATTATCGCTAAATTTTAGATATTTTATCCTGAGTGCAAAAAGCTTGGCATCTGATAGTCTTGCAAAAGGAAATTTTTTATAATAAAGTTTTTCTTGTTCTTTTAAGGCTTGTGAAAAAAGAGCCTTTATCTGCAAACCCTTTAAAAGCGGGATTTTATCTAGCTTTGCTATGTTTATGGCTATGTTTGGATTTTTAAAGGCTAGTTTTATGTGCTTTGTGTCGCTGTGAGAGGCTATTAAGAAGTCTAAATTCGCTTCATCAAAGGCATAAAAGGCATTTGCTATATAAACTTCGTTTTCATCTTGCATAGCCCAAGCTAAGAGCTTGTGCTTTTTGATGTATTTTAAAACTTTTTCATCTAGCATAAAATTCTTTTTATATTTGCATTTAATTTAACCAAAATTTCATACTCTATGGTATTAAAAAACTTAGCCCAAATTCTAGCATCATCAAAGACGCAAAGCTCCTCTCCAAAATCCTCACAAGAAAAGCTATCCATAGACATCCTACCAAGTAAGCAAGCTTTATTTGCTAACAAAAGCTTACCCTTGCCAGAGTATCTAAAAAGTCCGTCTGCATAGCCAAGATCATAAGTTGCTATACTCATATCCTTTTTCGCTGTGAAGCTTAAACCATATCCTAAAGACTCGTTTTTTCTTAAAATCCTGCTGCTAAGCTTGTTTGCATAAAGGCTTAAAACCCTTTTTAAAGAAGCTTCAAAATCACTATATCCAAACTGCACAAGCCCAACCCTGCAAAGCTCGTCCTCATCAAGCTTTAAGCACCGAAAAAGTGCTGATGAGTTGTGTGAGTGAAAGCAAAGTTTTAAATCGCTTAAAGAGCTTGCTAACTCTTTTGCCTTTTTAAATTTTTGTCTTTGCACAAAAAAAGAGCTATCAATCTCATCAGAGTTTGCAAAATGAGTGAAAAGTCCAAGTATACGAAGTCCTAGTTTTTTAGCCTCAGCAAAAACAAGGGGCAAGTCCTCTAAAAAAACTCCATTTCTGTGCATACCTGTATCTAGGGCTATGTGAAGCTTGGTATTTTTTTTATATTTGTGTAAATTTTCTTTTGAATTTAAGGCGTAGATGAAATCCTCGTTTTCACAACCATTTGGGATATGAGATAAGATAAGAATATTAGCAAATAAATCTTTTAGGCTTTGTGCCTCGTCTTCGTTTTTTAGTGCTATAAATTTTATTCCAAGTTCTTTGGCTAGTGGTGCTATTTGCAAAACTCCGTGTCCATAAGCATTATCCTTAAGCACACAGATTATCTTATCAAAGCCCCCTGCCTTTGAAGCAATGAGCTTTAAATTATGCTCGTAAGCCTTTTTATCAAGCCTTATAAAAGCCATTATCTTTCTGCAAGTATCTTCATTTTTCCATTTTCATCAAGCTTTACATAAAGAAGTTTATTCCCTCTAAAGCTGTGATTTGTGGCGCGGTAATCTTGATAAAAGGTTATTCTAAACATCTTTTCATTATCTAAATTTGGATACGGGCTTATGTTGATATTTGAAAATTTTATAGTCTTATCCTCATTTCTTGAAAAGATAATTCTTTTCATAGCTGCAAATTCTTTAAAAGAGCTTTTATCAAATCTTTTAAAATTCTTTTCATCGTAAAAGCTTAGGTATTTTTTTATATCACTTATCGTCCAGCTTTCTTTCCACTCAAACAAAGCAGCCATTATACTTGCTATCTCATCTTGATTTGTCCTAAAAACTTCTTTGTTTTCAGTCATAGCATAGACATTTTTTTCCCTGTCTATAACCTTGGCAAAATCAACCAAGATATGATTATGCAAGGCTATGCAGCCTCTAGTCTTATACTCATCCAGCCTAGTGCCATCCATTGGATAGCCGTGTATCCAAATTCCGCCTCCTGTTTTGTCATTTACCCTATCTAACATATTTGGATAATCGGTAGCAAAGGCAAAGGGTCCATAGTAAGTATTTCTAGGATCAAACTTAGGTCCTAAATCATAAAAACCAACAGGAGTTATCAAATCGCCCTCTTTTTGCTTATCGCCCATAAGCCCGGTTAATACATCTTTTTGCTCGAATTTTTGCTCTAATTTACCATTATCATACACAAATACCCTAAAGGTTTTATCTGTCTTATTTGTAAGCACGATAGCAGTTCTTTGAGTGTAGTAACCTAGGGACAAATCCTTGCCATTAAGCTCACTTAGCCAAAAATTTTTATTAGTAAATTCTTTTTCAAGCTCTCTTGCAACCGCCTCTAAGCCCTCATTAAGATAAATTCTAGCCAAATCACTAGAAAAAGCAAGACTAAAAACAAAAAACAAACACAGTAAAACTTTTCTTAACATAAAAATTATCCTTGAAAAATATAAAACACGAAGCCTAAATTATACTACAATTTGTTTAAAAAAGTATTATAATATGATAAAAATTTACTATAAGGTTTTATTTATGAAAAAATTTTTTATACTTTTTGCCTTGATTTTATTTACTACGCAAATGTATGCTAACAGTGCTTCAGAGCCAATAACAGTTCAAAATGCCTATTCATTTAAAAGCGCTCCAAATGCAAAAAATGGCTCCGTTTTCCTTGAGATAAAAAATAACACAAACTCAAATATAAACCTTATAAAAGCACAGTCTGATATAAGTGAGCATACTGAGCTTCACACCCATGTGCATTCAAAAGATAAGATGATTATGAAAGCGGTAGATAAGATAGAAATTAAAGCAAATTCTACCCTATCTTTAAAACCATTTCACGAACACATAATGCTAATAAATTTGAAAAAAAGCATCCAAAAAGATACGAAAATTTCCTTAAAACTCTTCTTTGATAACGGGCAAAATGTGTCTATTTTGCTTACAGATATAAAAGAGCGCAACAAGTAATATGCGCAAAAAAATTGTAATTTTTGCGATTTTTTTACTAACTCTTGCTTTGGTGTTTTTTGCGAATAAAAACCTAAAAAACGCTGAAAATTTAAATGAAGAAAATTTAACTCTTTCTTTTTGTGATTTAAATTCTAAAAAATGCAAATTTGAAAACAACATAAGCATAGATATATCCAAAAGGCCTATAGTTGCTATGCAAGATTTTAGCATGTATGTGACAAATTTATCCCAAAAAGAAAGCATAAAAGCAAAGCTTTATGGCGTAAATATGTACATGGGCGAAATAGAGCTAGAATTTACAAAAATACAAGATAACACTCACAAGGCGGATGTTGTGCTAAGCTCTTGTCCGCTTGATGTCATGCTTTATAGGATGGATTTTTTTGATGAAGATGATAGAATTTTTTACTTTCATTTTGAGGTGAAAAGATGAAAAAAAAGCTAGTTTTTTCTCTTGTGTTTTTGCTTTTGCTATTAAGTTTTTACGTGTTTTATACTCAAAACAAGTACGATTTTACATTAATTTCACAAGATAAAATTGTGAGCTTAAAAGACTTTAAGGGTGAAAAATTAATAGTGTATTTTGGCTATACAAATTGCCCAGATGTCTGTCCTGCTACGCTTTCTTTGCTCACAAGTGAGCTAAAAAAACAAGATAAAAATCCTAAATTATTATTTATTTCGCTTGATATAGAAGCCGATAAAGATTTGCAAAAGTCAAGTGAGTGGCTTAGGTATTTTTACGAAAATTCAGTGTTTTTGCTAGCTAAAAATGAGGATGAACTTAGAAAAATAAGTAAAAATTACGGGGTGCATTATGAAAAAATAGATATGAAAGACTCGGCACTCAAATACACAGTGGCACATAGTAATTTTTTATTTTTATTTGATGAAAACTCGAATTTTTTGGGAAAAATTAGCAATCTCTCCCAAAATAATCTAAAAAAAGAATTGAGCGAATTTTTAAGATAAATCCGCAAACAAATCGGTTGAGATGTATCTCTCAGCGGTGTCATTTAGCATAGTAACAACTATCTTATCTGGATTTTGCCTAGCTATCTCACTTGCAACAAAAACATTCGCCCCGCTTGAAATTCCAACCATAATGCCATTTCTTGCTAGTTTCCTTGCGGTATCTATGGCATTTTCATTGCTAACGGTTTTTATCTCATCTATCACATCTTTGTTTAGTATAGCTGGTAGGAAATTAGCGCCTATGCCTTGAATTTTATGAGGACCAGTCTTGTTTTGAGATAACAAAGGCGAAGCTTCAGGCTCAACCGCTACTATTTTTACAGAAGGTAGTTTCTCTTTTAAAACCTCGCCTACTCCGCTTATAGTTCCACCTGTGCCAAAACCTGCGACAAAGATGTCTATTTTATTATCCAAATCTCTTAGGATTTCTAAGGCGGTGCCGTTTCTGTGTGCGTTTTTATTGGCCATGTTTTCAAATTGAGACGGTATAAAAGAATTATCTATCTTATCTCTAAGCTCTAAAGCCTTGTTATGAGCTCCTTTCATGCCCTCGCTAGCAGGAGTGAGCTCTAAAGTTGCCCCAAATAAAAGTATCATTTTTCTTCTTTCTAAACTCATAGATTCAGGCATTACGGCTATAAATTTCAAATTCAAACTCGCACAAATCATCGCTAAGGAAATACCCATATTTCCGCTTGTACATTCTATAATAACTGTATCTTTATTTATAATATTCTCATCTAAAGCTTTTTTAAGCATAGCATAAGCAGCTCTATCCTTTATGGAATGGCTAGGGTTAAGAAATTCACATTTTCCATACAAATTGGTAGCAAAACCGGATAAAGAAATAAGTGGCGTATTGCCTATCATTTCACTTATATTTTTATAAACAGCCATAAGAACCTTTCTTGAATTTAAAAGAGAGAGTAAGTGAGCTAAGCAAGCTCACTTGTTTTAACGAGTTATTTTTTCTTTTTAACTTTTCCGCCAGCAACAGCTTCTTTAAGATTTTTACCAACTTTGAATTTAGCAACCTTAGTAGCTGGAACTTGTATAGTTTTACCAGTGCTTGGAACTCTAGCTGTTCTAGCTGCTCTTTTTGCAGTAGAGAATGTTCCAAAACCTATAAAGCTGATTGTATCACCCTTAGTTAAAACTTCAGTGATAGTAGCTATAACAGCGTCAGTAGCTGCAGTTGCGTCTTTTTTTGTAAGCCCAGAAGTTTGAGCAACTTTTGAAATAAAATCTGCTTTAGTCATAAAAGCTCCTTGTATTTTGAAATGTGCCTAATTCTATCATATTTTTACACACTTTGCAAGATTTTTTGCGAAAAATTGGGCTTTTTGTGATAGTTTTTTGCTTGAAAGTCTTAATTTTACTATATTAACAGTTGATTAAATTTAAAAAAATAGAATTAAAAGCTTTATAATTTAAATTTAAAGGTTTAAGCCATGAACTTACTTATCAAATTTTGCCTTATCTTTTGCACAGTATCTATAACTTCGCTGTGGGCTATAAGCGAAGGTGTTGAGTACGAAAATTTAAACAAGCAGCTAGACGGTGAAACAAATTCTGTGATTAAAGCCTTCAGCTACACTTGCATACACTGCTATAATCACCATAAACTAAATACCTTAGGCAAGGTAAAGGAAAAATTACCAAATTTAGAGTATAAAATTTATCCTGTGAAAAGCTTTACTTTTGGTGAGGAATTTGCTCAAGTTTATGCTTATGCGCAGTTTCAAGATGAAAAAAACAAGATAAGCTTCACAGACAAAAATGCTCTAACTCAAAGGGTTGCTGACGCTTATTTTACGGCGTATTTTGAGAGAAAACAAAGATATAGTAATTCTGATGATTTTTTAAAACTTGGGCTTTTGGTTTTAAAAATCAACAAAACTCAATTAAATAATTTTTTACAAAGCAAAGATGGAAAACGCATATACTCATCTTACGATAAGGCCTCTGTGCTTTCTGCTCAATACGGCGGAACTCCGGCCTTTGCCGTGGCGGGTAAGTATTTGCTAAGAATGGAAAATATCAAATCCTTAGAACATCTAATAGAAGTTGTAAAAGCACTTAGCTCTAAATGATTTTTAACAAAACCTGGTTTTTGCTATGCCTTTTTAGCATGGCTTTAGTGCTTTTTTCGCATTATTTTTTACAACTTTATTTATTTATGAACCCCTGTGCTAACTGCGTTTACATAAGGTTTGCGATATGCGTTTTTGCTCTTGGGGCTTTCTTGCTAATCTTTGGCAATAAATTTGCTTTTTTGGCCTTTGCCATGCTTTTTTATGCCTTATTTTTGGGCTTTAAATACTCATTTTTGCTAAATGAAAGCTATGAGGCTATCGCAAATGCAAATCCCTTTGGGGTTACATCCTGTCCTAGTGAGCTTAACTTTATATTTTCGCTGCCCTTGGATAAAATTTTTCCAAGCTTATTTACAGCTACCGGAACTTGCGGAATGGACGCACCGATAGTTCCTGAGTTTATGTCAGACCAGCTTTCTAAGATACAAGAATTCTTTGTAGGCACTAAGGAAGCAAATTTCACAAATGGACTTTACAGCAAAGCTTGGTTTTTGATACCGAAATTTGAGTTTATAAATATGGCGCAAGGCATCATGATATGCTTGGTGTTTTTTTCTTTTTTTGTTATAAAAGATTTTATAATTCTTATAAAAAACAGCAAAGCTAAGGCTGTGATTGCCTTATTTTTCTTTGCTGTCTTGCTCATTAATTAAGGCTTAATCTTACTATATCATTATATGTTGCAAAGACCATAAGACAGAGCAAAAAGGCAAGTCCTACGTAGCTTAACTTTTCAAACACCGCAAAAGGCACGGACTTTTTAAATACCAACTCATAGAGATTAAACACTATATGTCCTCCATCTAGCATAGGAATTGGCAAAAGATTTACCACGCCTAAATTTATCGATATCAAAGCAGAGATTAAAAGCACGGCCACGATACCCATATCAGCTGCCCTTGAAGTTACATCGGCCATGGTTATAACCCCGCCCAAATTTTTAGGGTCAAGCTCACCTATAACAAGCTTTGCTAAGGCTTTTACTATCAAAGTAGTGGCATTTAAGCTCTCTTCATAAGCAAAAATGAGAGAATTTAAGCCCGTATGTTTTACTGTGATTAGCTCATCAGTTTTTGCCTGTATGCCAATTTGTGGCCTTTGGGTTAGCTGTAAAAATTCATTGTAAGCTTGTTTTAGGCTTGGCGTGATTGATACGGTTATAAGCTTATCATCTCTTATAAGCTCAACACTCATAGTATTTAAACTTAAGAGCTTTGAAATTTCATCAAAGCTTCGCACAGGCTTACCATCAATACTTACAATCAAATCCCCTTTTTGCAAATTTGCCCTTTGTGCTGCCGAGTTTTCAAGCACCTCGCCAACAACAGGAGCTACTTTTTGTAAGCCCAAATTCCCAATGATAATATAAAGCATAAAGGCCAAAATGATGTTAAACAAGGGCCCAGCAAGCAAGATGTAAATTTTTTTAAGCGGGCTTAAAATAGTGTAGCTGTCTTTATCATAACTCTTGTGTTTAATATCAAAATCATCTTGCCCCTTAAGCTTAACATAACCGCCAAGCGGCAAGGCACTAAGCCTGTAATCCGTGCCTTTAAATGTTTTTTGAAATAAAACCTGTCCAAAACCTATGCTAAAAACCTCTACTTTAACTCCCATGTGCTTTGCAGCTAAAAAATGTCCTAGCTCGTGAAAGAAAATCAAAAAAGATATGCAAAGAATGGTAACTACAAAATTTAGCGAAAAAAAGTAAAAGCCAAGCGCTAAAATTACAAGCAATGCTAAAATAGACTTCAAGTTAAAGCCTTGCTTTGTAGTATTTTACAACATATTCAACGCCAGAATAAATAGTAAGAAAAAAGGCTATATAAAGTATAAAATCCGCAAATTTCCACTGCATTAGCAAAAATATAATGGCGATTGTTTGTGAAAGGGTTTTGATTTTACCGGCAAAAGAAGCGCTTATGTTTAGGTTGTCGCTTATCATAACTATCCTAAAACCTGTTATGAAAAATTCACGAACTAAGATTAAATACACTATCCAAGCATTAGCTCTATCAAGGAGCAAAAGTCCCAAAAATGCCGCTAAAATAAGCATTTTATCAGCCAATGGGTCTAGTATCGCACCAAGTTTGGTAACCTGCCCCCAAATTCTAGCTATATAACCATCAAAAAAATCACTCAAAGCTGCTATAGAAAAGACAACCGTTGCAAAATAATCTATCCAGCTTGGGTGTATATCATCTATCTTGTAAGTCAGCAAAAAAAACAAAATTGGCGCTAAAACTATACGCATTAATGCTAAGGCATTTGGCAAATTCATATCTTAAATATCTCCTTGCTTTAAGCCTTCAATATTATCAAAGTTTTTTAAATTTATGAGAAAAATATTTCTTTTTTTAACCTCAAAAGCAAAGAAAAAGTATGCAAAACAGCCTGTTCTTGTATAAAACGCCTATCACCACTTATGTGAAAACTCTCTTGTAAAAAATTCCCATCTTTATACATAACGCCTGCAAAAATAGTGCCTGCCTTTATGTCTGCCACATCAGCAGTACCTGCTAAACCGCTAATAGCTATGGCAAAATCGGGCTTTGCTGTCTTAAAAATTCCTTTTAGCATGAAATACACACATTTTTGAGAATACTCTCCACTGTTCTCAAGCACACCCTCGCTAATGCCTAGCCACTCGTGCTTTATGCGGTTAGAATAGCTCACAACAGAACCATCAAAAATTTCACTAACCCCATCTATACCGGTAAGTTTGCTAGCACACAGCCCGCCTGTACAACTTTCTGCAAAAGAAATTTTTAATTTTTCTCTTTTTAAGACTGAAACGATAAAATTTAAAGGATCTTTTCCGGGTATAAACTTATCGCTAAAAAGCTTTTTAGCAGCACTTAAAAACTCATCTAATTTGCCGTACTGTAAACTACTAGCCTTTATAAGCACCAAATTTTTTAAAAGCTCAGAGCTTTGTATACTTATCTCGTAGGATTTTGCTATGGTGTCAAGCAAGAGTTTAGCGCTTTCTTCATCTATATCAAGCAAGCAAAAATACTCAAATTGTATATCAATGAAACCCAATAATGGCGGGATTTTTCTTAAATTTGAACTCTTAAGTAAATTTATCTTGCACTTTGCAAGGTGCATTAAAAAGCCTTGCTCGTTGTGCTCAAGAGATTTTATAGGCGCTAAAATATCATCCTTTAAAACCAAACTATCGCCATTTAATGTTGCTAAAATTTTCGCAGTAGTGCCGTAGTAATCATCATAAGCAAAGATAGTTATAAAATCATAGTCTCTGCTGTATTTCTCAAGCAAAAATGGCAGATCTTTGCTGCTTTTTTCAAGTATAACCACATCATTTACTTCCTGAAATTTATCCTCATAAGTTCTAAGTATGTAAGATAGATAATTTGCGTTAGTTTTAAGCTCAAAACCTATGACTAGGAGTAAATGCCTCATTTTTTTCCTTTTTGCTGATTATATCTAAAAATAAAGTCAAAATTAAATCTAAATTAAGTAAAATTAACAATTATAAAAAATTTCAAGGTTTAAGATATGGATTATAAGGATAGTTTATTGCTTCCAAACACTACTTTTGCAATGCGTGCAAATTTAGCCCAAAACGAAAAAGCCCGTTTTAGCAAATGGTTTGATAACTCCTACGCTTACAATAAAATGAAAAGTAAAAGACAAAATGCCAGCAAGGTTTTTACCTTTCACGATGGACCTCCTTACGCAAACGGACACATACATATAGGCCATGCTTTAAATAAAATTCTCAAAGAAAGCATAGTTAAAACGCATTATTTTAACGGAGAAAAGGTCTTTTTCACGCCCGGCTGGGACTGCCACGGTTTACCCATAGAACAGCAAGTTGAGGTAAAACTAGGCTCAAAAAAGAAAGAATTAAGCAAAAAAGAAATAAGAAAGCTTTGCAGAGAACACGCTAACGAATTTATACAAATTCAAAAAGATGAATTTAAGGCACTTGGCGTTATAGCCGATTGGGATAAACCTTATCTTACAATGGATTTTGCCTTTGAAGCACAAATTTACCGCTCTTTATGTGCGATAGCTAAAAGGGGCTTGTTGGTGCAAAGGTCTAAGCCTGTGTTTTGGAGCTGGGCTGCTAAATCAGCTCTTGCTGAAGCTGAAGTTGAATATGAGGATAAGGAGGATTACTCAGCCTTTGTAGCCTTTGATTTGGATGAAAAATCCTGTCAAAAACTTGGAGTAGAAAAAGCAAAGGCTGTCATTTGGACTACCACACCTTGGACCTTACCTGCAAATCAAGCAATAGCCTTAAATCCAAACGAAACTTATGTTTTAACAAAAGAAAATTTAATCTTTGCAAAACCTCTGCTTGAGAGCATGGTGCAAAAGGGCTTTACAAGCGGTGAGCTGCAAAAAGAATTCAACGCACAAGAACTTGAAAAACTAGAAGCAATAAATCCTTTAAATTCAAGAAAATCCTTAATAATACTTGGCGAACATGTCTTGATGGACGGAGGCACAGGGCTTGTGCATACCGCACCTGGACACGGCGAGGATGATTACTACGCAAGCTTAAAATACAACTTAGAAGTGCTTATGCCTGTTGATGATGGCGGTTGCTATGATGAGAGCATAAAGGAAAGAAAGCTTTTTAAAGATGATGTTGTGGATGAGTTTTTGAGGCTTCATGTTTTTAAGGCAAATGAAAGAATTTTAGAGCTTTTGGGAGATTCTTTGCTTCACTGCTCTAAATTTATGCACTCTTATCCTTTTTGTTGGAGGACACACAAACCTGTTATTTACAGAGCTACGAAACAGTGGTTCATAGCAATGGATGAGAAAAAAATCAACTCAAAAAGCCTTAGAGAGTTGTGCTTAGAGCAAATTTCAAGAACTAAATTTTATCCAAAAAGCGGCATTAACAGGATAGGCTCCATGATACAAAACCGCCCTGATTGGTGTATCTCAAGGCAAAGAGATTGGGGCACTCCTATAGCATTTTTTCAAGATAAAAAAACAAAAGAATTAATCTTAGACGATGAAATTTTAGAAAACATAGCAAGTATTTTTGAAAAACAAGGAGCAGATGCTTGGTGGGATCTTGAGATAAAGGACTTTTTGCCAGCAAATTCAAAATACAAAGAAGAGGACTTAGAAAAGGTTTATGACATCTTAGATGTATGGTTTGATAGCGGCAGTACTTGGAATGCTGTTTTATGCTCCAAAAATTATGAAAGCGGAACCTACCCAGCTTCAATGTATCTTGAGGGAAGCGACCAGCACAGAGGTTGGTTTCAAAGCTCCTTACTAGTAAGCACGGCCATAAATGAAAAAGCACCCTATAAAAGCATACTAACTCACGGCTTTACTGTTGATGAAAAGGGGCAAAAAATGAGCAAATCCAAAGGAAATGTAGTTTCTCCTTTGGATGTGGCCAAAAATTACGGTGTTGAAATTTTAAGACTATGGATGCTTTTAAGTGATTTTACCGGGGATTTAAAAATCTCCGAAAACATCTTAAAGCAGGTAGCAGAACAGTACAGAAAGATAAGAAATACCATAAGATTTTTGCTTGCAAATACAAATGACTTAGATTTCATAGATACCAGGCATTTTAATTTGCTAGATAAGTGGATTTTAACAAAGGCAAGCACTGTGTTTAAGGCCGTTAAAACATATTTTGATAATTATGAATTTGCCCGCGGATACAATTTGCTTTTAAATTTCTTGATAGTGGATTTAAGCGGAATTTATCTTGATATATGCAAAGACAGGCTTTACTGCGATTCTAAAAATTCACAAAGAAGAATAAGCTCTCAAAGCGCTATGTGTCTCATCACAAAGGAGTTATTTACTCTCATAGCACCTACGCTAACACACACTGTTGATGAGGCCTTAGAGCATGCAAATCCTGTAATTAAAGACGGCGTAAAAGATGTGTTTGACATAGTGTATAAGGATGATTTTAATTTTGACTTTGGTATAAATGATGAATTATTGCTTGCAGCCAGAGAAAAATTCTTAGAACAAATTGATATTTTAAAGAAAGAAAAGCTTATAAAATCAACCCTAGAACTAGCTTTGCAAAGCTCAGCAAACGAGCTATTAAGCCATGATTTAAGCGAAATTGAGGATTGGTTTATGATAAGCAAGCTAGAAAACATAGATAGCAAGGAAGCTTTGGCTGAATTTAAGATAGGTGATAATAGCTTTAAGCTTGTTAGAGCTGATGATTTTAAATGCCCTAGGTGCTGGAAATTTAACGCAAAGAATGAAAACGAAACCTGCCCTAGATGTACAAAGGTTTTAAAGGAAATGAATGTTAAACTATGAAGTTCCGCAAACAGTTATAATTCTTACCATACTATCTTTTGCCTTGGTTACAATGTTCGCCCTACTTTTACTTAAAAAAAAGGATAAATAATGATAAGCTTAAAGCAAGCCTTAAAACTATCTCAAGATGAACTTAGAGTACTAAAAAAAGAATTAAACGAAAGAGCAAAAAAAGAAAAAAAAATCGGTGCTTATGTAGAGCAATTTTTAGACTGTGATTTAAGCGATAGTTGCGATGGAATTCCCGTTGCTATCAAAGACAATATAAGCGTTAAAGATTGGCCTTTAACTTGTGCATCTAAAATCTTGCAAGGCTATATCGCACCTTATGACGCAAGTGCTATAAAAAATCTCAAGCAAAACGGCTTTTCACCTTTTGGCAGGTGCAATATGGACGAATTTGCGATGGGAAATGCAACCCAAAGTTCGTATTATGGAAAAACCTTAAATCCAACAAATTTAAGCAAGGTAGCCGGTGGTAGCAGCGGTGGCAGTGCAGCTGCTGTGGGAGCTGATATAGCACTAGCTTCACTTGGCTCTGATACCGGAGGTTCTGTTAGACAGCCGGCGGCATTTTGTGCTTGCGTTGGCTTTAAACCAAGCTATGGAAGGGTGAGTAGATACGGACTTGCCGCGTATTCATCAAGCCTAGACCAAATAGGCACTATAACAAAAAGCGTCGAAGATGCCTCCATACTATACGACGCCATAGCAGGATACGATGAGCTTGATAGCACCAGTGCTAAGATAGAATTTCAAAAAACCCACGATAAATTAAACCCGAATAAAAAATTAAGGATAATAGCCATTAAAAACTACATAGAAAAGGCAAATCCTGAAGTAAAACAAGCCTTAATGCAAAGCCTTGACAAGCTAAAGGCTAACGGGCATGAGATTGTTTTTAAGGACTTGCTCGACTTTAAATACGACATAGCAGCTTATTACATAATAGCCACTGCTGAAGCAAGTGCAAATTTAAGCAGATATGATGGTTTAAGATATGGAAGAAGGGCTGAAAATATAGAAAATTTAAAAGATTTGTATGTAAAAAGCAGGTCTGAGGGTTTTGGAGACGAGGTTAAGAGGAGAATTTTACTTGGTTGTTTTGTGCTAAGCTCTGGGTATTATGATGCTTATTATATCAAGGCACAAAAGGCAAGAGCTTTGATAAAAAACAAATACAATGAGCTTTTAAGCGACTGTGACTTAATTTTCATGCCAGTTACTCCTAGCACCGCATTTGATTTAAATTCTAAAAAAAGCCCTATAGATTCGTACCTAGAGGATATTTTTACCATATCTGTGAATTTAGCTGGACTTGGCGCTATAAGCGTTCCTGTAGCTAAAGATAAAGAGGGCTTAAACATTTCAGCACAGTTAATTTGCAAAGCTTATGATGAGCAAACTTTGCTAGACGGCGCCTTAAGCCTTGAAAACATAATCAAAAATCAATAAAGGACAAAGATGAAGATAGTAAAAAGAGCCCTAACATTTGAAGATGTGCTTTTAATGCCAGCTTATTCTGAAGTTCTTCCAAAAGAAGTTGATATAAAAACAGAACTTACAAAAAATATAAGCTTAAACATGCCCTTGCTATCGGCTGCCATGGACACTGTTACAGAACATAGAAGTGCCATTATGATGGCTAGGCTTGGCGGGATTGGTATAATTCACAAAAACATGGACATACAGTATCAAGCAAGAGAGATTAAAAGAGTTAAAAAAAGTGAAAGTGGAGTTATCATAGACCCTATTTTTGTGGGAGAAAACGCAAAGGTAAAAGAGGTTTTAGAAATAATGGCGGAGTATAGAATTTCAGGCGTTCCTGTAGTGGATGATAATAAAATTTTGCTTGGAATTTTAACAAATAGAGATTTAAGATTTGAAACAAATATGAATAACTTAGTAAAAAATGTTATGACTAAAATGCCGCTAATTACAGCACCAAAGGGCTGCACCTTGGATGAGGCTGAGAAAATTTTTAATAAAAATAAGGTAGAAAAATTACCTCTAGTGGATAAAAAAGGACATCTAGAAGGACTTATAACCATAAAAGACTTGAAAAAAAGAAAAGAATACCCAAATGCGAACAAAGACAGCTACGGTAGATTAGTAGTTGGCGCAGCAGTTGGGGTAAATGACATGAAAAGGGTTGATGCTCTTGTTGAAGCTGGAGTTGATGTCATAGTGCTTGATAGCGCTCACGGACACTCAAAGGGCATAATCAATAGCTTAAAAGAAATAAAAGCAAAATACCCAAAACTTGATGTCATCGCTGGAAACATAGCAACAGCAGAAGCCGCTAAGACACTGTGCGAGGCTGGAGCTGATGCTATAAAGGTTGGAATAGGCCCTGGAAGCATATGCACAACGCGTATAGTCTCTGGCGTTGGTGTGCCTCAAATTTCAGCCATTTCTGACTGCGCCAAAGAGGCCTTAAAATACAAAGTAAAAGTAATTGCTGATGGCGGCATAAAATACTCAGGAGACATAGCAAAAGCAATCGCTGCCGGTGCAAATTCAGTTATGATAGGTTCTTTATTAGCCGGAACAGATGAAAGTCCGGGAGAAATTTTTAGCTATCAAGGAAGGCAGTATAAAAGCTATAGGGGTATGGGCAGCTTAGCAGCCATGCAAAAAGGAAGCTCTGATAGGTATTTTCAGCAAGGAATGGCTCAAGATAAACTAGTTCCTGAGGGCATAGAAGCTAGAGTGCCTTATACGGGCAGCATCAAAGATGTGATACATCAACTACTTGGCGGGCTTCGCTCTTCTATGGGTTATGTTGGGGCTAAGGATATAAAAAGCTTCCAAAAGAAAGCTGAATTTGTCGAAATCACAAGTGCAGGCCTTAAAGAAAGCCATGTGCATGATGTAATCATAACACACGAAGCACCAAATTACAAAGTAAATCAACAATGAGTTTTGAAGAGCATATAAACAAAGTAAACAAGGCTTTAGAGGATTTAAATAGCGAGGATTTAAGTCTTGATGAGGGTATCAAGCTTTATAAAAAGGCTGTTGTGGATTTAAAAAAAGCTAGAGAAGTTCTAGACAAAGCACAGCTAGAAATAGAAAAGATAGATAATGAATAAAATAGCAGCCCTACAGCTTCCAACCTTGGCATTAAGCGAATCAAGGCTTGATTACTACCTAAAAGCCTCAAAAGATAATGGTGCTAACCTAGTTGTGCTTGGAGAATATGTCTTAAATAGCTTTTTTACCGAGCTTTTATCTATGCCTAAAAATATGATAAAAGAGCAAAGCTTGGCAAAAAAAGAAAGTCTTATAAAATTTGCTAAAAAATACGACATAAAAATCATCGCACCATTTATAAGCGTGGAAAACAAAGGTCTTAAAAAGCTATGTCTCATGGTTTCAAAAGACGAGGTAAAAAGTTACGAACAGCAAATTCTAATGCCTTATTCTCACTGGAACGAGGAGAAATTTTTTATAAATTCTTGCAAAAAACTAAAACTTTTCTCCTTTGATTACAATGACATAAAATGCGCTGTGTGCTTTGGCTTTGAGGCTCATTTTGACTTCTTTTGGAACCAAATTAAAGCAAAAAAAATAGACCTTTTGATACTACCCACAGCCTCGACCTTTAACAGCGAGCAAAGATGGCTTGAAATGCTTAAAACTAGGGCTTTTCTAAGCTCTTGTGCTATACTTAGGGTAAACCGCGTAGGAAAGGCAAACAATGATGATAAGTGGAATTTTTACGGAAACACCCTTTATATCAACGCCTTTGCAGAGCTTACAGAATGCCTAAAAGACAAAGAGGAAATGCTCATCATACAAGCAGAAAAATCAAGCGAGGCTAGGAAATTGTGGAAATTTGATAGCATAGCCAGAAAATATAATTCTTAAAGGATAGTTTTGAAAAAAATACACTTCATAGGCATTGGCGGCATAGGACTTTCAGCACTTGCTAGGTTTTTAAAAGAAAAAGGCTTTGAAATAAGCGGCTCTGATTTAAAGGAAAGCAAGATCACCGATGATTTAAGCAAGGAAAATATAAAGGTTAGCATACCACATAAAGAAGAAAATGTTTTAAACAAGGACTTAATCATATACTCAGCCGCCATCAAGGAAGAAAACGCAGAATACAAAAAGGCAAAGGAACTTGGCATAAAATGCCTCTCTCGCAAGGAAGCCTTGCCGCTAATTTTAGAGGATAAGCAAGTGTTTGCAGTAGCTGGTGCGCACGGCAAAAGCACCACTTCAAGTATATTAGCAACGCTTTTTGATGACGCTTCTGTTATCATAGGCGCTATTTTAAAAGAATTTTCTTCTAACATGATATATAAAAACAGCGATAAATTAATCTTTGAAGCAGATGAAAGCGATAGTTCTTTTTTGAACGCAAACCCTCATTTAGCAATAGTTACAAACACAGAGGCTGAACATTTAGAGCATTACAACAACGACTTAAGCAAGCTGCAAGAGGCTTACAACACCTTTTTAAAACGGGCTAAATTTCGGGTGATTAACGCAGAGGATGAGTATTTAGCAAAGCTAAATTTAGAGGCGATTAAGCTATATCCTAGCAAAGACATAAAAAACTGCAAAACAGTGATTAAAAATTTCAAGCCCCAAACTAGCTTCGAGTTAAAAGACTTGGGAGAATTTAAAATTTTAGGCATAGGTTATCACCTAGCACTAGACGCTTCGTTAGCAATCCTAGCAGCACTTGAGTATATGGACAAAGAGCTAATAAGAAATAAATTGCAAAGCTATCAAGGCATAAAAAAAAGATTTGATATTTTATATGCTGATGAGAATTTAGCTATCATTGATGATTACGGGCACCATCCAACAGAAATCAAAGCGACACTAAAGGCAGCCTTTGAGTATGCGAAATTGGTCGGTTACAAAAAAGTAAGCGCCGTATTTGAGCCGCACAGATACACGCGTTTGAGTGCGAATTTAAATGAATTTAAGGAAGCTTTTGTAGGGGTGGATGAGCTCATCATTTTGCCGGTTTATGCAGCCGGAGAAGCAAAAATAGATATAAATTTAAAAGAACATTTTAAAAACGCTATCTTTATAGATGATATAAAAAGAGAGGGCAAGTACCTAGTAGCAAACAATGGACGCGTCTTTGATGAGGGGCTTATCATAGGCTTTGGCGCCGGAGATATAAGTAATAAATTAAGAGAAGCTTAAATAAATCTTAAGACTATAGATGAAAAAACTCTTACAAAAACTTGATTTAAGCTCGTACATACAAGACTTTGAAGCACTGCTAGCAAGGCAAAAAGATGTGTTTTATTTGCAAGGGGATTACAAGCTTCATTTTAAACGCATAAATGAGCTAGCAAAGCTTGATTTTACGCCGCCACAAGAGGTAAAAAACCTAAACACAGAACTAATGCATCTTAGCAAACAAGGAATTTTACACCTTAAGCAAAGTTTTGAATTTGTAAAGATTATAAGGTATTTTATCTATCTTAAAGGCTTGAAATTTGAACATTGCCTAAAGGAATGGCTAGATAAAATTCAAATCAGTGATGAAATCAAAGAACTTACAAAATACTTTGATGAAAAGGCAGAAATCAAAGAAGAGCTAGACGAAAGACTAGTAAATTTAAACGATAGCTTAAGGCTTAAAACAGAGCAAATAAGGCTTGAATTTAGCAAGTTATTGCACTCAAAAACACTAAGCCCTTACCTTATAGATAGTCAAATTCACCTAATAAACGATGAGGAATGCTTGCTTTTAAGAGGCGGATTTTCATCAAGTTTAAAATGCAAAATCATAGCTCGTTCAAATTCAGGCGGCTTTTATGTTGTGCCAAATTCAGTGGAAAATTTATACAAACAAAGAGAGGATTTAAAGGCTCAAAAAGAGGAAATTTACTACGAATACGCTAAAAAAATATCTGCGATTTTTCATAAAAATTTAGCCTTTTTGAAATTTATAAACCAAGCCTTTGATTTGTTCGATTCTTACAGCGCAAGGGTTTTGCTAGCAAAAAGTAAGGATTATGAGTTTGTGCCAAGCGATAGTTCAAAAGATATAATCCTAAAAGACTTCGCTCATCCAGCCCTTAAAAACGCTAAAAAAGTAAGTATTGAATTTAACAAACAGGTTTTGTTGATTACCGGAGTTAATGCTGGCGGAAAATCCATGCTTTTAAAGGGTATTATCTCGGCATGTTTTTTGGCAAAATATTTGCTTCCAATGCCAATAAATTCAAGCCAAAGCAAGATAGGAAGCTTCAAAGAATTTGTGAGCATTATAGAAGACCCGCAAAATATAAAAAACGACATATCAACCTTTGCGGGCAGAATGCTTGAATTTTCAAAGCTGCACGAAAAAAAAGACTTGCTTTTGGGCGTTGATGAAATAGAGCTAGGAACCGACGCTGAGGAGGCTGCTTGTCTTTATACTGTATTGATTTCGCAGCTTATCACCGAAGGAAAGAAAATCATCATCACAACGCACCACAAAAGACTTGCTCTGCTCTTAGCACAAAACGAAGAGGTGGAGCTTTTAGCGGCACTGTATGATGAAAAAAATGCAAAGCCTAGTTATGAGTTTTTAAAAGGTACCATAGGCAAATCTTACGCCTTTGAAAGCGCCTTAAGATACAACATAAGGCCAAATTTGATAAAAGAAGCGAAGAGGCTTTATGGGGAAGATAAGCAAAACCTCGAAAGCATGGTATCTAAAAATATAAATTTAGAACTAGAACTAAAGGCAAAGCTAAAAAAAGTTGCCAAAAAAGAGGAAAAATTAGAAAAGTTATTGCAAAAGGTGCAAGAGGATAAAAACGAGCAAGAAAAAAATATGCAAAAGCTAGCCAAGGACTTAGAATTCAAATTCTACGAGGCCATTAAAGAGGCTAAAAACACCATAAAATTTACAGATATAAAAGAAAAGCAAAGAAGCTTAAACAAGGCAAATGAACTCAAAAAAAATATCAAAATACCAACGATAAACCAGCAAAAGGAGGATATAAAAATCGGCGATTATGTAAAATACAACGACATAAAAGGCGAGGTTAAAAGCATAAACAAAAACGAGGCTTTGATACAAGGCGAAAGCCTAAGCCTTAGAGTGCCGCTTTCTTTGCTCAAAAAAACTACGAAAAACACGCAAAAAGAAGCTAGTAAAATTCATATAGAAAAAAAATCCAAAGCAAATGTAAGCCTGGATTTGCACGGCTTAAGAAGCGAAGAGGCCATAGAAAAACTCGATATGTTTATATCGGACGCTTTGTTGGCTGGCTTTGATGAGGTTATAGTTTATCACGGCATAGGCACAGGAAAGCTTGCATTTGCTGTGAAGGAATTTTTAAAAACGCACAAAAGCGTAAAGGAATTTAACGACGCACCTATGAATCAGGGTGGCTTTGGCGCAAAGGTGATAAAATTTTAATTTATAAATGCCTGTGTTTTAAAGCTACGCCGTGGATTTAAAGGCTTAAATTTACTTTTTACACAGGATATAAATTTAAACAATACTTTTCCTAAATCTTTTTTAAAATTTGACGATTTTTTAAATAAATTTAAATAAAGGCAAACTGTGCTTAATGCTATATCTAATAACTTAAATTCATACAGTCCAAATTTATATGACAAAAACATTCAAAATTTAAATTTAGAAACAACTTTACCTTTGAACGCAAATTTAGACCAAACTTTAGTCAAAGATAAAAGCGAAGCAGTGGATAAAATTCTAGGCTATGGTGTAGATAAAGAAGGATATTTTACAAGCGATTTTAATGAAGCAGCAGGAATTCCAAAAGATTTTAAATTAAATGCAAAAGAAGTAGAAAAGTCTATATCTTTATTTCAAAAAGAAGCACCATTTTTTAAATTTTTTAGCAAAATAGACCTAGCACAAACTTATGCTAATGCTTATAATGCTTTTTTTAAAGAAAATAAAAGTGATGATTTTATAGTAAATGGTGATGACTTGATAGTCTTTGCGAGTTCAAGTATGAAAACATTTATCAGTGGAGAAAGTAGTATATATGGTAAATTAGCAGGGCTTGATAAAAATACAAGTGGTAAAGATATAAGAAAAATCGAAAATTTTATGGCTTTAAATCCTATACAAGATCTACCAAACTCGCTTCCTAGTGAGGGATGGAGTATTAATTCTGATTTTTTTAAAATATCTGTCTATGTCAAATCCTCCCAAACCTACAATCTAGGCTCTGATATAACAAAGCTAGCTCAAAGTCTAAGAGATGAATACAAAGACTTAGTAAATTCAAATATAAGCTTAGATGAATTTAAAGAAAAATATCTTGATTTTAAACAAAGACACGATGCTTTTGTAGCTCTTTACAAAGAAGCTATGAATGGAGCTAAGATAAATATAGATAAAGATAGTAATGGAAATTTAAATATAAAAATTCAAAAAAATTTAGATGATGAAAATAAACCTTTCTCCCCCATACAAGCTGAAAGTAAAAATGAAACTTATACTTATGATGATATAGCTAAGAATTTCTTTTTATCTTTTTTAGAAAATGAAAGAAAAAAAGGAAATGATGTATTAGAATTATTGCAGAATTTATTTAGGGTGGATAAAGGCAAAGTTGATTTAAAGGCTTAGTGAATATAAGTAAAAAAATAAATTTAAAGGTTTGAAATTTAAAATTCTTTTTTTACACAAGAAAGCAACTTTTTCTTTATAAAATAATGCTTATATTAATTTTTATTAAACTTTATGTTAGAATTTATCTTTTTAGAAGTTAAAACAGGTGCATGCGTAAACCCTTTAGCTACAAAAATTTTCAATACAGCTAAAGATTTTGTTTCAAATCAGGTTTACAATGGCAGATATAATCAAATAAGATAAGTTCAGGGAATTAAAAATGTTTATAAACACTTCGCTAAATTCTAGTACATATACCCAAACAAATAAAAGCTCAAATTCCAGCGTTGACAACAACGAATTGTTTATGGAGCTTGTAGAACTTAATAAAAATAACAATATAGAGGCTGATTTTGACTTTATGAGTTTAGGCAAGGTTAGCGAAGATGAGCTTTTCAAGGCCATTGATACTATAAAATCAAAAATGGATGAAGTGATAAGAAATGTAAAAAAAGAGGGCAAAGGTGAGTTAGCTGCCAAACTCACCCATATAAGAGTAGAGTGGTATCAAGTAGGTTTAAATGCTTTTAATGATACTTTAAAAGAGCTTGAGCACTCTAGCGAAAGCTTAAATTCAAAGGATAAAAATATTATAGCAAAATCTGCTGATGATATATCCAACAATCTTTCATTGTCAAGTATGCTTTTAAATGGCTTAGTGGGTATAACACGAAATTTTTTTCAAATTGCCGGAATTTCTGACGAAAGTATAAAAAGCGAAATAGATAAGATTAAAAAATACGCCTTTGATTCTGAAGTAACACTTGATAATGGCAAGACTGTAAAATTCGAAAACGGCAACAATATAAAAATCGAAAATGAACAAATCAATCTATACAACAGCTCAAGATATATGGATATATTTAAGGAGCGAAAAAATTCTTTGCTAGAGGATTTACTAAAGCTTAGATAATAAAGGCTAAATTTCCTAAATCTTTTTTAAATTTTGACGATTTTTGTCATAAATTTAAACAAAGGCAAACTGTGCTTAATGCTATCTCTAATAACTTAAATTCATACAATACAAATTTAGATAACAAAAACATTCGAAATTTAAATTTAGATACAACTTTACCTTTAAACACAACTTCGAGCCAAAACCTAGTCAAACCCAAAAGCGAAGCAGTGGATAAAATTCTAGGCTATGGCGTAGATAAAGAAGGATATTTTACAAGCGATTTTAATGAAGCAGCGGGAATTCCTAAGGATTTTAAGATAAATGCAGGGCTTATCAAGGGCATAGATGAGAGCTTAAGAAGTGATAAGCTTAGTTTAAAACCTTTGTATTATGATATAGATTGGGCTTTAGAGCTTGGTACACTTTATAAAAATAAATTGCAAAACTTTGATGAGTTTGGAAAAAAATTTGACAAAAAAGAACTAGAGAGTGAATTTAATATAAGTTTTAAAGATATTGACACAAAGGCTGACACTCTTTTATTGCTTTTGGATATGAAAAACCTAAGTCAAAGCAAAAATACTCTTTATGGAAAATCTTATGGCTTTGGTGGTGAAAACACAAGTGAATTTGACAGCTTTATGCAGAAAAATCAGCTAAAAAGTCCAAATGCAAATTCAGTCTTTGCCTTTATGCTTAATGATACTTATATAGGAGTAGATGCGGAAAGGTCAAAACTACAAGGCTTTGCAGACTATGCCTCAAGTTACAATTTAGGAGCTGATTTAGCAAAGGAAGCTAATGCCTTTATAAAGGAATTTGATGAGCTTTTAAGCGAGGATTTAAGTTTAGATGAATTTAAAGAAAAATATCTTGATTTTAAAAATAGACACGATATCTTTGTAAAAAAATTTCAAGAGGCTATGGGGGATAACTTGCTTGTGAAAGATATAGAAAAACCCTTCACTCCTATACAAGCTGAAAGTAAATCTCAAACTTTTACTTATGATGATATAGCTAAAAATTTCTTTTTAACTTTCTTAGAAAATGAAAGAAAAAAAGGTAATGATGTATTAGAATTATTAGAAAAGTTATTTAGGGTAGATAAAGACAAGATAGATATGAATGTTTAGAAAATACATTTTTGATGATAAAAAATTATCGTTTATCTAGGATTTTAAATAAAAATTAATTTTATAACAATAAAATAATAAGTTGAATTTACATTAAAAGGATTTACAATGAAAAAGCTAGTAGTTATTTCAGCTTTAGCATGTCTAGGCGTTTCAGCGTTTGCTGCTGATGGTGCTACACTTTACAAAAAATGTGCTGTGTGCCACGGTCCAAAGGCTGACAAGGTATATCTTAACAAAGTTCCAGCTTTAAATAGTATATCAAAAGCTGACAGACTTAAATACATGAAAGAATACGCTGCAGGCACCAGAAATGCTTACGGTCAAGGTG